>NZ_CP038267.1:0-300000 GCF_004564375.1 Nocardioides euryhalodurans | reverse complement strand
CTCCTCCAGGGTGGGCGGCGTGGCGGTCAGGCTGCGCAGACCGGCCCGGTGCAGCACTCCGATCGCCTCGTCGAGGCGGGCCGTGTCGACCTCGCACCACACCCGCAGATCCTCGACGACGAGGTCGTGCACCCCCTCGAGAGCCTCCAGCCCCACTGGGGGCGAGGCCACCTCGGCCGCGAGGGACGTCCGGGTGAGGTGACGCAGCTCCGCCAGCGTGCCGCTCTCCACGCAGGAACCGGACCGGATGATGCTGACGCGGTCGCAGAGACGCTCCACCTCGGCGAGGATGTGGCTGGAGAGCAGCACGGTGCGTCCCTGCTCGCGGAAGTCCTGGACGCAGTCCTGGAAGACCGACTCCATCAGCGGGTCGAGGCCCGAGGTCGGCTCGTCGAGGAGCAGCAGCTCGACGTCGGCGGCGAGCGCGGCGACGAGGGCGACCTTCTGCCGGTTGCCCTTCGAGTAGCTGCGGCCCTTCTTGGTCGGGTCGAGCTCGAAGCGCTCCACGAGCTCGTCACGACGGCGGCGGTCGAGGCCGCCACGCAGCCGGCCGAGCAGGTCGATGACCTCACCGCCGGTCAGGTTGGGCCACAGGCTCACGTCGCCCGGCACGTAGGCGAGCCGTCGGTGGAGCGCGGCCGCGTCGCGCCACGGGTCGCCCCCCAGCAGGCTCACCTCGCCCTCGTCCTTGCGGAGCAGGCCCAGCAGCACGCGGATGGTCGTGGACTTGCCCGACCCGTTGGGCCCGAGGAAGCCGTGGACCTCGCCCGCGGCGACGGAGAGGTCGAGCCGGTCGAGGGCGAGGGTGGCGCCGAAGGTCTTGGTGAGCCCCTGGATCTGGATCGGTGCGGTCACCCCTCGAGCGTACACGTCTTTCAGAATTTTCTGAATACTGCGATAGTTGGACCATGACCGACGCCCGCGACCGCTACGTCGAGCGGATGGGGGCCGCCCTGTCCGACGCCGGCCTCCAGCGGCTGCCCTCCCGTGTCTTCGCCGCGCTCACCAGTGACGACGACGGCCGGATGACCTCCGCCGAGCTGGTCGAGACCCTGCGTGTCAGCCCCGCGTCTGTCTCCGGTGCGGTGCGCTACCTCGCGCAGATCGGCTTCCTCCACCGCGAGCGCGAGCGCGGCGGTCGACGCGACGTCTACGTCGTCGACGACGACGCGTGGCTGCAGGCCATGCTCCGCGAGGACCAGGTGTACGCCCCGATGGTCACCGCGCTCGACGATGCGCTGCGCGACCTCCCCGACGCGTCACCGGCGCGTCACCGGCTGCTGCTGATGCGCGAGTTCCTCGTGTTCGTCGGCGGCGAGATGGACGGCATCGCTCAACGGTGGCTCGCCCGGCGGGCCGAGATCGAGCAGGACCTCGGCTAGCGTCAGCGCGTGACCTCACCGCTCCTCGACACCACCAGCCGCGCCCTGCGCCGGATCGCCCTCGACAAGCAGCGCAGCGGCCGCGTCCCCGGCCTCTTCGCGGGCGTGCAGCGCGGCGGCAGCATCGTCTGGGGCGACGGCGTGGGGCGGGTCTCGCTCGACCGGGAGGGCACTCCCGGGGAGGACGACCAGTTCCTCGTCGCCTCGAACTCCAAGACCTTCACCGCGGTGATGGTGATGCAGCTGCGCGACGAGGGGCGTCTCGACCTCGGCGACCGGATCGCCGAGCACCTCCCCGAGGTCAGCCACCCGTTGAGCGTCCGGCAGGGTCTCGCACACGTGTCCGGCATGCAGCGGGAGCCCGTCGGCGACGTCTGGGAGACCCTCGAGCAGCCGACGACCGAGGAGCTGCTCGCCGGGTTCGTCGAGGCGGAGGTCATCGGCCGGCCGCACGACCGCTGGCACTACTCCAACACCGTCTACGCGATCCTGGGCGAGCTGGTCGCGCGGCTGGACGGGCGGTCCTGGGAGGAGTCGCTCCGGGCGAGGCTGCTCGACCCGCTGGAGCTCCGGCGCACGTCGGTGGGCTTCGACTCAGGTCCGCACGCCGACGGCTACTACGTCGCCCCGTACGACGACGTCCCCCGCCCCGAGCCGGTGCTCGACCTGCGGGCGATGGCGCCGTGCGGCGGCATGGCCAGCACGGCCCGCGACCTCGCACGCTGGTCGGCCTTCGTCGCCGACCCCGACCCGGCGGTGCTCTCCCCCGACACGCTCGAGGAGATGTGCCAGCCGCAGGCGCTCATGGACGTCGTCGGCTGGACCGCGGGCATGGGGCTCGGCTTCTTCCTGGTCCGGTCGAAGGCCGGGCGCACCTGGGTCGGCCACACCGGCGGCATGCCCGGCCACATCACCGGCCTCTTCACCCATCGCGAGTCCGGCACGGGCGCCGTGGTGCTCATGAACGCGAGCGCCGCGCCCGACCCGGCCGCCTTCGCCCTGGAGCTGGGCGAGCACGTCGTCGTCCACGACCCGGAGGAGCCGGAGCCGTGGGCACCGGGCACCGACCTGCCGGCCGAGCTCGCCGGGCTGCGGGGCGTGTGGTTCAGCGAGGGCACGCCGTTCGTCTTCTCCGTGGTCGACGGCCACCTCGAGGCCCGCCATCCCGACCTGCCGAAGGACCGTCCGTCCTCGGTGTTCGAGCCGGTCGGCGACGACGTGTTCCGCACCGTCAAGGGGCGCGAGCGGGGCGAGCTGCTGCGCGTCACCCGTGACGCGGACGGCGTCCCGGTCAAGCTCAACTGGGCGACCTACCTCGTGACCCGGGAGCCGCTCGCGTTCGGGGAGACCCCGGCGCGCTGATCAGGCGTTGTGGACCTCGACCCGGATCGACCGGGCGTCGAGGATCGCGGCGTCGAGGACCTGCCGGCGCGGGTCGGGCACGGGCAGCCACGGCTCGACCACCGACAGGTGGCGCAGCCGCGGGTCGGCGAGCACCTCGCCGACGGCGCCGTGGTCGCCACCCGTCACGAGCGGTCCGGGCCCCAGGATCCGGGCAGCATGGTCGGCCGCCGCCTCGTAGGCCTCCCTCGCCTGCTTGTCGCGCCGCCGGGCGAACCGCTGCTGGCTCTGGCCCCCCGCCTTGGTCCGCCCCTGGACGTGGCGCTGCCCGATCTTGTGGGCGGCCAGCTCGGCACCGGCCATCCGGGCGACGGCGAAGCCGCCCTTGCGGACCAGCAGCACCCCCCACCCGGCAGGCGGGACGGTGGCGTCGGCGAACCCGCTCGGCCCCCCGTCGTACGACGACGCGAAGGGCAGCCGGGCCGTGAAGGTCGACCCGTCGGGGGCGGCGCCCCGCAACGAGCCGTCGACGGTGAGCTCCACCCCGCCGTGCCGGGTCGCGAAGTTGTCGACCCACCGCGCCCAGCGACCGGGCGGGACCAGGACCTCGACCACCGTCAGGACCAGACCACCTTGGCGTGCTCCGACCAGAGCTCGAAGCCGGGCGCGGACACCTCGTCGCTGCGGTTCCAGACCGCGAGGTAGAGGGCCACGGGGGTGCCCCTCAGCACCACGTCGGCGGAGGCGTCGCCCGCGCCCCGGGTCGTGACGGGAGGTTCCTCGCCCGTCGTCACCAGCCACCGCTCCTCCGCGCCGTCGGGCAGCACGGCGAAGCTCATCGGGGACGGCGTCCGCAGCCGGCTCTTGCGGCGTGGGAGGAAGCCCGTCAGCAGCTCGTCGATCCCGTCGAGCGCCAGGTCGTTGCCGATCCAGGTGTCCTCGGCGTGCGGCCGGCGCCCGAGTGCGGCGCCGAGGGCGTCGACGGCGTGGATGGTCGTCTCGTGGCACTGGCGTCGCGCCCAGAAGGCCCGGGCGGGCGGGGCGTCGTGGAGGAACACGGGGACGTCGAGGTCGTCGGGCGCCGACAGCAGCGCCTCCACGAGCGGCTCCGCCCCCTCGGAGAGCCACTGGAGGAGGTCGCGCGCCACCAGCCCCTCCTCCTCGAAGACCTCGGGATCGACCTCACGGCCCTCGATGGTGGCGGTGGCCCAGCGGTGGACCATGCCCTGGTGGGCGACGAGGTGGCGCACGTCCCACCCGGGAGCGGTGGGCACCGGGGCGTCCCAGTCCGCCGACTCGATGCAGGTGGCGAACCGGTCGAGGGCCTCGCGGAGGCCGTCGAGGTGGGCGTCGATGTCCATCGCGCCAGTGTGGCAGGGGCCGGGGACGGCTGTCCTCAGTCGGCGTGGAGGACCTTCAGCCGCTGGACCACCATCGGGGTGTCGGCCACCAGGCCCTCGCCCTCGACGAGCGTGGAGCCCGGATCGACCTCGGCGTACGGCACCAGCAGCACCTCGCTCACGCTCACCAGGGCCTGCGGGTCACCGCGCCCGTCGAGCACGATCCCGAGCTCGCCCGGCTGCGGGACCGGCTCGCCGACCTGCTCGAGCTCGGCCAGCGGCATCGCGGTCGCCGTCGTGGCACCGGACCGCACGGAGGCGAGGAAGGCGTCGGCCTCCTCCGGGGTCTCGCCGTAGGACCACGCGGGCGGGCGGACCACCTCGAGCGGCGTGGGTCCGAAGTACGACGGCACGCCGTTGAGCCGGGCGTGGAAGACCGCCACCCGCCAGAAGGTGTCGAGCGCGCCGTCGGTCTCCTCGGGGGTCACGAGGACGTCAGACGTTGAAGCCGAGGGCGCGCAGCTGCTCGCGACCGTCGTCGGTGATCTTGTCCGGGCCCCACGGCGGCATCCAGACCCAGTTGATGAGGACATCGTTGACCAGGCCCTCCAGCGCGGAGTTGGTCTGGTCCTGGATGACGTCGGTCAGCGGGCAGGCCGCCGAGGTCAGCGTCATGTCGAGGACGCAGTTGGAGTCCTCGTCCAGGTGAACGTCGTAGACCAGGCCGAGGTCGACGACGTTGATGCCGAGCTCGGGGTCGACGACGTCCTTCATCGCCTCGGTGACGTCGTCGGGGCTCACCGTGGACGTCGCGGCACCGCCACCGCCGGGGGCGGCCTCGGGGACGTCGGGCAGGTCGTCGTGTGCGGGGTTGGTCATCGGGTCTCCTCCAGGACTTGGGTGGTCGCGTCCTTCCAGGCCATCCAGGACAGCAGGGCGCACTTCACACGGGCGGGGAACTTGGCGACGCCGGCGAACGCGATGCCGTCCTCGAGGACGTCCTCGTCCGGCTCGACCTGGCCCTTGCCCTGCATCAGCGTCAGGAACGTCTCGTGCACGGTCATCGCCTCGGCGACCGGCTTGCCGATCACGAGGTCGGTCATCACCGAGGTGGCGGCCTGCGAGATCGAGCAGCCGACGGCGTCGTAGGAGACGTCCTCGACGACCCCGTCGCTGACGTGCACGCGCAGCGTCACCTCGTCACCGCAGGTCGGGTTGACGTGGTGGACCTCGGCCTCGAACGGCTCCCGGAGCCCGCTGTGGTGCGGGTTCTTGTAGTGGTCGAGGATGATCTCCTGGTACAGGGCATCCAGCTCGGCAGACATGTGTCACCCCAACCCGAAGTAGCTGCGGGTGTATTCCAGGCCGTCGACGAGCGCGTCGATCTCCGCCGGCGTCGTGTAGAGGTACGACGACATCCGGGTCGAGCTCTGCACCCCGAAGCGGGCGTGCGCCGGCTTGGCGCAGTGGTGGCCGGCGCGGACGGCGATGCCACGGGTGTCGAGCACGGTCGCCACGTCGTGGGGGTGGACCCCGGCGATCTCGAAGCTGATCGCGCCCCCGCGCTCGGCCGCGTCGAGCGGCCCCAGCACCGTCAGCCCGGGAACCGTCTGCAGCCCCTCGAGCGCGTGGGCGGTCAGCGCCTGCTCGTGGCGGTGGATCGCCTCCATGCCGACGTGTCCGAGGTAGTCGACCGCGGCGCCGAGACCGACGGCCTCGACGATCGGCGGGGTCCCGGCCTCGAACTTGTGCGGGATCCCGGCGTACGTCGACCGCTCCATCGAGACCGTCTCGATCATCTCGCCGCCACCCAGGAACGGCGGCAGCGCGTCGAGCACCTCGGTACGGCCCCAGAGGACCCCGATGCCGGTGGGTCCGACGACCTTGTGGCCGGTGAACGCGAGCAGGTCGACCCCGGCCTCGGCCAGCGCGGTCACGTCGACGGGGAGCTGGGGGACGGCCTGCGAGGCGTCGACCACCACCAGCGCGCCGACCTGCTTGGCCCGCCGGGCGATCTGTGCGACCGGGTTGACGGTGCCGAGCATGTTGGACACCCACGTCAGCGAGACGACCTTGGTGCGCTCGGTGATCAGGTCGTCGATGCCGTCCAGGTCGAGGTGGCCGTCGTCGGTCAGTCCGAACCACCGCAGGGTCGCGCCGGTCCGCTCGGTGAGCAGCTGCCACGGCACGATGTTGGAGTGGTGCTCCATCTCGGTGATGACGACCTCGTCACCCGGCCCCACCTGGTGCTCCCCCGGCCAGGCCAGCGTGTTGGCGACCAGGTTGAGCGCCTCGGAGGCGTTCTTGGTGAAGATGACCTCGTCGCGGGAAGGGGCGTTGACGAACCGCGCCACCTTGTCGCGGGCCTCCTCGAACGCCGCCGTCGACTCCGCCCCCAGCTGGTGCATGGCGCGGGCGATGTTGGCGTTGTGGCGCTCGAGGTGGTCGACCATCGTGTCGATGACGACCTGCGGCTTCTGGGAGGTGTTGGCGCTGTCGAGGTAGACCAGCGGCTGCTCGCCGGCGAGCGTGCGCGCGAGGATCGGGAAGTCCTTGCGCAGGACGTCGAGATCAGGCAGCAGTCCTTCGATCTGTGTCATCTCGTCACCTCGATCCGGGTGGTCGGCTGATGTCATGGGTGGATGCTCCGCAAGGCGGAGGAGGGAGGCGGCCTCCGAGCGAAGCGGGCCGTCGACCGACGACAACGCAGCGGAGCGCCTCCCAGGACATCAGACGGCCGCTCGGACGTACTTGTCGTAGCCTTCGGCCTCGAGCTGGTCGGCCAGCTCGGCGCCGCCCTCGTCGGCGATCCGGCCGGCGACGAAGACGTGGACGAAGTCCGGCTTGATGTAGCGCAGGATCCGCGTGTAGTGCGTGATCAGCAGCACCGCCTTGTCGTCGTCCTCGGCGAAGCGGTTGACGCCGTCGGAGACGACCTTGAGCGCGTCGATGTCGAGGCCGGAGTCGGTCTCGTCGAGCACCGCGACCTTGGGGTCGAGCAGCTCGAGCTGGGCGATCTCGTGGCGCTTCTTCTCGCCACCGGAGAAGCCCTCGTTGACGTTGCGCTGCGAGAAGGTCGGGTCCAGGCCGGCCTGCACCATGGCGGCGTTGACGTCCTTGACCCAGGTGCGGAGCTTGGGGGCCTCGCCGTCGACCGCGGTCTTGGCGGTGCGCAGGAAGTTGGCGACCGAGACGCCCGGGACCTCGACGGGGTACTGCATCGCGAGGAAGAGTCCGGCCCGTGCGCGCTCGTCGACGGTCATCGACAGCACGTCCTGGCCGTCGAGGGTCACCGAGCCGCCGGTGATGTCGTACTTGGGGTGGCCCGCGATGGAGTACGCGAGCGTCGACTTGCCGGACCCGTTGGGGCCCATGATGGCGTGGACCTGGCCGCTGTCGATGGTGAGGGTGACGCCCTTGAGGATCTCCTTGGGGCCGTCCTCGGTCTCGACGCTGACGCGCAGGTCCTTGATCTCGAGCTTGCTCATGCGGGGGTGACTCCGTTCAGGGTGGTCTCGGTGTCGACGTAGACGTCGCCGTCTCGGACGTCGACGGGGAAGGTCGCGACCGGCTCGGTCGCGGGCAGGCCGGTGGGCTTGCCTGTGCGGAGGTCGAAGCGCGAGCCGTGGAGCCAGCACTCGACCGTGCACTCGGCCACCTCGCCCTCCGAGAGGGCGACGGCAGCGTGGGAGCAGAGGTCCTGCACCGCGAACACCTCGGCGTCGGCACCGTCGCCGTGGCGTGCGACTGCCACGTCGTAGGCGCCGATGGTGACGGCGAGGGCCTCGTCAGCGGGGACGTCGGCCAGCGCGCAGGCTCGCTGGAAGGCCATCAGAGCGCCTTCCCGCTGACGTTCTTGGACAGCTCGGCCTCCACGATCGTGACGAGCTTCTCCTCGATGGCGGGGACGCCGACCTTGCGGATCAGGTCGTGGAAGAAGCCGTGGACGACGAGCCGGCGGGCCTCCTTCTCGTCGATCCCGCGCGAGCGGAGGTAGAACAGCTGCTCGTCGTCGAAGCGACCGGTCGCCGAGGCGTGGCCGGCGCCCTCGATCTCCCCGGTCTCGATCTCCAGGTTGGGGATCGAGTCGGCCTGGCAGCCGTCGGTGAGGACGAGGTTGCGGTTCTCCTCGAAGGTGTCGATCCCTTCGGCGACCTTGCGGATCAGGACGTTGCCGACCCACACGGTGTGGGCGCCGCGGCCCTGCAGCGCGCCCTTGTAGCTGACGTGGCTGCGGGTGCGCGGCGCGGTGTGGTCGGCGAAGAGCCGGTGCTCGATGTGCTGGCCGGTGTCGGCGAAGTAGAGGCCGAGCAGCTCGGCAGAGCCGCCGGGGCCGGCGTACTCGACGTTGGCGTGCATCCGGACCAGGTCGCCGCCGAAGGACAGCGCGGCGTGCTTGACGGTCGCGTCGCGGCCGACGCGGATCGCGTCGCGGCCGAGGTGGACGGCGTCGTCGTCCCAGTCCTGGATGGAGACCATCGTCAGGTCGGCGCCGTCGCCCACGACCACCGAGGTGAGCGCGGAGTAGCGGGCGCTGCCGTTGTGCTCGACCACGAGCGTGGCCCGGGCGTGGTGGCCCACGCGCACCAGGACCTGGCCCCAGACGAGGGCGTCGGCGTCGTCACCGTGGAGCTTCACCAGGATCGGCTCGTCGGAGGAGAAGTCCGCCGGGATGTCGATCACCTGGCAGCCGCCCGCGAGCTCGGCCGACAGCGCGGCCGGGCGGTCGTTGGGCGGCAGCTCGCCGTGCTCCCGGGCCTCCTCGGCGGTGATCACCGGCAGGGTGACCCCCTCGGGCAGGCTGGTCTCCCACGACAGGCAGGCGTCCGACGGCTCGCCGTCGAGGATGCCGCGCAGCCGCTTGAGCGGGGTGAACCGCCACGTCTCCTCGCGACCCGTCGGGACCGGGTGGTCCGCGAGGTCGTAGGACGCGGGCGGGTTGAGGTGGCTCTCGACGCGCTCGACCTCGAGCGCCTCTGCCATCAGTTCGGTTGCAGTCAACGTGGTTGCTCTCTACGTGTCAGTTACGGGGTCTCGAGGCTCAGGCCCTGACGGCCTTCGCACCTCGACCACCGGTCGGTCGCTGTCGGCTGACTTCGTCAGCCGACGGCGCCCTCCATTTGCAGCTCGATCAGGCGGTTGAGCTCGAGGGCGTACTCCATCGGGAGCTCCTTGGCGATGGGCTCCACGAAGCCGCGGACGATCATCGCCATCGCCTCGTCCTCGGCCATGCCGCGCGACATCAGGTAGAACAGCTGGTCCTCGGACACCTTCGAGACGCTCGCCTCGTGGCCCATGGACACGTCGTCCTCGCGGATGTCGACGTAGGGGTAGGTGTCGGAGCGGCTGACCTGGTCGACCAGCAGCGCGTCGCACAGCACGTTGGACTTCGAGCCGTGGGCACCCTCGTTGACCTGGACCAGGCCGCGGTACGACGTCCGGCCACCGCCGCGGGCCACCGACTTGCTCAGGATCGAGCTCGAGGTGTGGGGCGCGGCGTGCACCATCTTGGCGCCCGCGTCCTGGTGCTGGCCCTCGCCGGCGAACGCGATCGACAGCGTCTCGCCCTTGGCGTGCTCGCCCATCAGGTAGATCGCGGGGTACTTCATGGTGACCTTGGAGCCGATGTTGCCGTCGACCCACTCCATGGTGGCGCCGGCCTCGCAGGTCGCCCGCTTGGTGACGAGGTTGTAGACGTTGTTCGACCAGTTCTGGATGGTCGTGTAGCGGCAGCGGCCGCCCTTCTTCACGATGATCTCGACGACCGCGGAGTGCAGCGAGTCCGAGGAGTAGATCGGCGCGGTGCAGCCCTCGACGTAGTGGACGTAGGCGTCCTCGTCGACGATGATCAGCGTCCGCTCGAACTGGCCCATGTTCTCGGTGTTGATCCGGAAGTAGGCCTGCAGCGGGATGTCGACGTGGACCCCCGGCGGGACGTAGATGAACGAGCCGCCGGACCAGACCGCGGTGTTGAGCGCGGCGAACTTGTTGTCGCCGACCGGGATCACGGTGCCGAAGTACTCCTCGAACAGCTCCGGCTGCTCCTTGAGCGCCGTGTCGGTGTCGAGGAAGAGCACGCCCTGCTCCTCGAGGTCCTCACGGATCGAGTGGTAGACGACCTCGGACTCGTACTGGGCGGCGACGCCGGCGACGAGGCGCTGCTTCTCGGCCTCGGGGATGCCGAGCTTGTCGTAGGTGTTCTTGATGTCCTCGGGGAGGTCCTCCCACGACTGCGCCTGCTTCTCGCTGGACCGGACGAAGTACTTGATGTTGTCGAAGTCGATGCCGCCGAGGTCCGAGCCCCAGGTGGGCATGGGCTTGCGGTCGAAGAGCTTGAGGCCCTTGAGGCGCAGGTCGAGCATCCACTGCGGCTCCGACTTCTTGCCGGAGATGTCGCGGACGACGTCCTCGTTGAGGCCGCGGGTCGCGGTGGCGCCCGCGTCGTCGCGGTCGGACCAGCCGAACTCGTAGCGGCCGATGCCCTGGAGCTCCGGGTTGAGTTCTTCGATGGAGGTCATGCCTTCTCACTTCCGTCGTTGGCATGCGGGGTGCTCGCGGAGGAGCCGGTCGGGATGCAGGTGGTGCAGACGCCGTCGCCGTGGGCGATGGTCGCCAGTCGCTGCACGTGGGTGCCGAGCACCTTGGCGATCGCCTCGGTCTCGGCCTCGCACAGCTGCGGGAACTCGTGGGCCACGTGGGACACCGGGCAGTGCTGCTGGCACAGCTGCTCCCCCAGCGCCTGCCCGGCCAGCGGCAGGTCGCGCACGCTCGCGGCGTAGCCCTCGGCGGTGAACACCCGCGCCAGCGCCTCGGCGGGCGTCAGCTCGGGCTGCTCGGTGGTGATGCGCGTGTAGTCACGCTCGATGAACGCCACCCGGCGCCTCGCGAACTCCATGACCGCCTCGTCACCGCCGGTCTCGGCGAGGAAGGTCAGGGCCTGGGTGGCGAGGTCGTCGTACTGCTGGTCGAACGCGTCGCGCCCCGCCTCGGTCAGCGCGAACACCCGCGCGGGACGGCCGCGGCCGCGGTGTCCGTAGACCTTCTGGTCGCGCGCCTCGACGGTGCCGTCCTCGACGAGGTGGTCGAGGTGGCGGCGTACGGCGGCGGGCGTGAGGTCGAGCTGCTCGGCGAGGGAGGCAGCGGTGGAGGGTCCGTTGACGAGGATGGAGCGCACCACGCGCTCCCTCGTCGACCGGTCTCCGATGAATTCCACAACGCCAGTGTGCCGTTAATGATTCGACCGATTCAAGTAAGGCCACCCTTAGCAGTTCCGGGGCCGGTCCCACCGATCCTGAGGATGACGCGGAAGGAGGTGCCCCGTGCTCTACTGGCAGTGGCATCCCCCGACCCCGCCGTACCCAACGTGATCCTCTCCCAGCGCCTGCGCGCAGCACTCCAATCCCGCACCCTCCTGGTCACCGGGATCCTCGTCAGCCTGCTCGTCCCGGTCCTGACGCTCCCCCGGTTGCCGGAGGTGAACCTCTGGCCGGTCGTCCTCGGCCTGGCGCCCTGGGTGGCCGGGAAGTACCTCCTGTGCCCCCTGCGCTGGCGCGCGGTCACGGACGCCGGCCTCACCCGGGCCTGGCACGTGCGGGCGTACGCCGAGTCGGAGCTCCTGGGGCTGCTCACGCCCGGACACGTGGGTGCGGACGTCTGGCGCGTGCACCGGCTCTCCAGGACCGGCCTGCGGCGACCGGACGCGCTCATGAGCGTCGGCCTGGACCGGCTCGTGGGAGCCCTGGGCCTGACGGTGTTCATCGTCTTCGCCGGGGCCACGCTGCCCCTCGAGATGCTGGCGGTCGCGCTGGGCGTCGGCGTCGTGGTGCTCGGTGGCGGACTGCTCCTGCGACGGTTCCGGCCCGACCTGATGCCCCGGCGGACCCTGCCACCGCCGCGTCGACTGGTCCACGGGCTGCTGCTGTCCGCCGGCTACCAGCTCACGATCGCCGGCCTGCTCTGGGGGTCGGTCGCGGCCACCGGCCATGCCCTCTCCCCCCTCGCGCTGCTGGGCGCCTTCGGCGCCAGCCAGCTGGCCGGAGTGCTCCCGGGCCCGCACGGGGCCAGCCCCCGCGACGGCGCCCTCGTCGTCGCCCTCGCCGCCCTGGGAGTGCCCTGGTCGGCCGCCGCGGCGGCCGTCGCGCTGAAGGCGGTGGTGGCCTGGCTGCCGGCGCTCGCCCTGGGCGGGGTCAGCCTCCTCCTCACCCGCCGGGCCCTGCGAGCCGTCGCCCCCACGCCCGCCACGGCCTGACCGCTCGGGACCTTCGACCGGTTCCTCCGGTGGCAACGGTGCCGCAGCATGGCAAGCGAGGATCTCGGGTGACCACGTGCGCGAACGGGGTGGGAGCACATGTACGTCGACCGCTCGACCAACGGCAGGGTCCGCCTGCGCTGGGTGACCGGGCAGGCGGCCCTGGTCCTGCTCGGCGTCGCCTTCTACTTCGGGGTGCGCGGCTACACCGAGGCGTCCCGGGCCGAGGCCGTCGACCACGCGCACGACCTGGTCGCCCTCGAGGCCAGGCTCGGGATCGACGTCGAGCACGACCTCCAGTCACTCGCGGCCCCCTCGGACACGGTGGAGACCCTCGCGAACTGGATCTACATCTGGGGTCACTGGCCGGTCATCATCGCGACCATGGTCTGGCTCGGCTGGCGTCACCGCAGGCAGTTCCTGCGACTGCGTGACGCGATGCTCGTGAGCGGCGCGCTCGGCATGGTGGTCTTCGTGAGCTACCCCGTCGCGCCGCCGCGGCTGGCCGACGCGAGGATGGTCGACACCGTCACGGAGCGGTCCGAGGCCTACCGGATCCTCCAGCCGCCCGCCTTCGTCAACCAGTACGCCGCGCTGCCCAGCCTGCACTCCGGCTGGGACCTGCTGGTGGGGATCTCGATCGTGGCTGCCGCCTCCACCCTCGCGCTCAAGGTCGTCGGCTTCGCCATGCCGGTGCTCATGGGTATTGCGGTGGTGGCCACGGCCAACCACTACGTCATCGACGTGGTCGCGGGCGTGGCACTGGTCCTGGTGGGCTACGCAGCAGCGCTCGCCCTGGAGCGCCGCCGCGACGGGCGGCACCGGAGCCCCGGATGACCGTCCTCGCCGTCGCCCACCGGGCCGGCAACTCCCTCGCGGGCCTGCAGGCAGCTCGCGAGCTGGGCGTGGACGTGGTCGAGTGCGACGTGCACCACCATCGCGGGCGCCTGGAGGTCCGCCACCTCAAGACGGCGGGTCCGCTGCCCTTCCTGTGGGACCGCTGGGAGCTGGTCCCCGCGTCCGCTCCCCGACTGGGGCTGGAGGAGCTGTTGCAGGCGGACCGGCACGGGACGACGTTCATGCTGGACCTCAAGGGACGGCGCCCGGCCACGGCAGCGGCCGTGGCCCGCCTCCTGCACGAGGTGGCCCCGCACCACCCGGTGCTGGCCTGTGGTCGCTGGTGGCCGGCCGTCGACGCGGTCGCCCGGCTGCCGTGGGTGCTGCCGGTGCTCTCGGCGCGCAGCCGCCTCGAGCTGCGCCGCCTGCGTCGACGGGTGGCGGCGGCGCCGGGCACCGTGCACGGGGCGTCGGTGCACGCGTCGCTGCTCGACCGGTCGCTGGTCGCCGAGCTGCACCGAGGCCTCGACGTCGTCATGACGTGGCCGGTCGACGACCCGGTGGAGCTGCGCCGGGTGCTCGGGCTCGGGGTGTCCGGAGTGATCAGCGACGAGCCGGGCGTGCTGGCGGAGCTGGTCGCCCGCCGGGGCTGACCGGGTCGACGGGCGGCCGCCAGGGCCGACCCGCGGACCCGTGCCTAGAGTGGCGGCATGCCTGGTTCGATCCTCGGTACCGAGGTGCGACGCGTGGAGGATCCGGACCTCGTCCGTGGCCTCGGCACCTTCGTCGACAACCTCGCCGCCGCCCGGTCCGACGTGCTCCACGCCGTGTTCGTCCGCAGCCCGATGGCCCACGCGCGGTTGCTGTCGGTCGACACGGCGCCGGCGGCCGACGCACCCGGCGTGGTCGCCGTCCTGGCCGCCGCCGACCTCGGGGACCGGCCCGTCCCCCTCTTCGCCTCCGCCAACGACCGGGTGCCGCGCTTCCCCCTGGCCCGCGACGTCGTGCGCTACGTCGGCGACCCGGTCGCCCTCGTCGTGGCCCGCACCCGCGCGGAGGCCGTCGACGCGGCCGAGCTGGTCGACGTCGACTACGACCCGCTGCCCGCGGTCGTGGACCCGGAGGCGGCGGCCGACCCCGGGGCACCCCAGCTCCACCCCGAGCTGCGCCGCAACGTCGCGATCCTGCGCCTCGACGACGGCGACCCGCTCGACGACGCCCAGGTCGTGGTCCGCGCCCGGATCGAGAACAACCGGCTGGCCACCGCGCCCATCGAGGGCAACGCCGTGCTCGCCGACCCCACCGGCGACGACGCCGGCCACCGGCTCACCGTCTGGCTCTCCACCCAGCACCCGCACCTCGGCAAGAGCCTGCTGGCGCGCTTCACCGGCATCGACAAGGCGCAGATCCGGGTGGTCGCCCCCCACGTCGGCGGCGCCTTCGGCGGCAAGGCCGGGATCTCGCCCGACCACGCGGCGGTGGTCGCGGCGGCCCTCCGGCTCGGCCGACCGGTGGCCTGGGCCGAGACCCGCAGCGAGGCGATGCTCTCGATGCACGGGCGCGGCCAGGTCCAGTACGTCGAGCTCGGCCTCACCCGTGACGGAAGGATCACCGGGATGCGTGCCCGGGTGCTGGGCGACTGCGGCGCGTACGCCGGGTTCGGCGGCAGCTTCGCGTCGGGCTCGACCCGCACCATGGCGCAGGGGCCGTACGTCATCCCCCGGATCCGCTACGAGGGCGCGTCGGTCGTCACCACCACCAGCCCGGTCGGCGCGTTCCGCGGAGCCGGACGACCGGAGGCGGCCGCGATGCTCGAACGGGTCCTCGACCTCGCCGCCGACGAGCTGGGCATCGCACCCGAGGAGATCCGGCGGCGAAACTTCGTCCGGCCGGAGCAGTTCCCGTGGGGCACCTTCGCCGGCCGGACCTACGACTCCGGCGACTACGACCTGCCCCTCACCGAGGCGCTGCGCCACGCCGACGTGGAGGGCGCCCGGGCCGAGCAGGCCCGCCGGCGGGAGTCCGGGGACCCCCGCCAGCTCGGCATCGGCATCGCGTCGTACGTCGAGATCACCGGCTTCGGCGGTTCCGAGCACGGCTTCGTATCGGTGCACGCGGACGGCACGGCGACCGTCCGCGCCGGCACCTCCGCCCACGGGCAGGGCCACGCGACGGCCTTCTCGATGATCGTGGCCGACCGGCTGGGGCTGGCGCTGGACCGGATCGGCTACGAGCAGTCCGACACGGCCGTGGTGCCGACCGGCGGCGGCACCGGCGGCGCCCGTTCGCTCCAGATGGGGGGCCTCGCGGTGGCCAAGGCCGCGGCCGAGGTCCGGGACCGCGCACGGCTGCTGGCCGCCGAGCTCCTCGAGGCCTCGGTCGACGACGTCGAGGTGGGGGCCGGCGGGCTCGAGGTCGCGGGTGTGCCCGACGCCCGCATCTCCTGGGCCGACCTCGCCCGGGAGGCCTCCGAGCGGGGCGAGCCGCTCGAGGTGGGCACGACCTTCGAGCAGCAGCACCCCACCTTCCCGTTCGGCAGCCACGTCGCCGTGGTCGAGGTGGACACCGAGACCGGGCTGGTCCGGCCGCTGCGCCACGTGGCCGTCGACGACTGCGGCCGGGTCGTCAACCCGTTGCTGGTCGCGGGCCAGCAGCACGGCGGCGCCCTGCAGGGCATCAGCCAGGCGCTCTGGGAGGAGTTCGTCTACGACGTCGACGGGGTGCCGCTGACCTCCACCCTCGCCGACTACTCCATGCCGACGGCCGCGGACGCGACGGCCATCGAGGCCCACAGCACGGAGACCCCCACGCCCTACAACGAGCTCGGCGTGAAGGGGATCGGCGAGGCCGCGACCATCGGGGCGACGCCCGCGGTCCAGAACGCGGTCGTCGACGCGCTCTCCCACCTCGGCGTCGGCCACGTCGACATCCCCTGCACCCCGACCCGGGTCTTCGGCGCGATCCGGGACGCAGCGGCGGGTGCCGGCGACCCGTGGCGCGAGCCGCCCGGCGTCTTCTCCGACCCCTCGCTCGCCGAGGACGAGGCCCCCGACGACGTCGAGGTCTGAGGCCCCCGTACCCATGGACGCGGGCGTGTGCCCGAGAACGGTCCAGGGACCGTCCTCGGGCACACGCCGCGTCGCCGTCAGCCCTGCTTGCGGGCGACCAGCACCCCGAGCACGGCGTAGCCGACGACCAGGTGGAGGGCGCCGACCAGCTGACCGGCGAGCGCGCCGCCGAGCATGAGCGCCGGGACGGTCACGACGGCCCAGCTCTCGGCGACCATCGGCCAGAAGCGGGACAGCCCCGTCCAACGGCCGGCGATCGCGATCCGGATGCCGATGAAGAACATGCCGAGCATGGACAGCGGCCAACACAGGTCGAGCAGGAGCCACCCGGTCTGTCCGAGGTCGGAGACCGCGAGGGTGTCCGCGAGGGTCGAGGCCATCGCCAAGCCGACCACCACGGTCTCGATCCGGAGCACGGTCCGCGCGATCCGGCCCTCGCCGAGGGCGCGGGTGCGCCACAGGACGCGGAGCAGGAAGAGCAGGCCGACCTGGAACAGGCCCGAGCCGATCCCGAAGACCGCGAGGCCGAGCGGGTCGTGGGGGTCCTGGCCGACGAGCAGGATGGAGGCGGACCAGGCCAGCGCGCCGACGGTGAGCATGCGGCCGTGGGTGAGGAACGGCCTGGGCGCCGGGCCGGGGGTCGCGCTGGCGACGTCGGAGCGGGCCGGTGCGGGTGAGTGCGAGACGGTCATGACGGGTTCCTTCGGTTCGGAGTACGACGCCGCGGTGGCGGCACGAGAGGAGACTGGCCGTCCCGGCGACCCGCGGGTCAGGGAGCGCGGTCCCGTCGCCGGCCCCGCGTCCCGTCCCGCCACGAGGGGACCGTGGTCCCGCGACAACGGGACGCTGCCGCGGTGATACTGCTCGCGTGACCAGCACGACGGCCGGACGGGCGCTCCCCTCGACGTGGGTACGCCGGCCGGTCCCGCTCGCGCTGGTCACGGCCGCCCTGGTCGCCCTCGGTGCCTCGCTGTGGCTGGACCTGGCCACCACCGGCGCGGAACGCACCGCCGCGGCGAGCGGGCTCGGCACCGCCACCGGCATCTCCGGCGTGCTGCTGCTCCTCGCGGCGGCGTACGTCCTCCACCACCGGCCGGGCGACACCGTCGGCCGGGTGGTCGCGGCTCTCGGGCTGGTCTGGGTCGCCGACGGCGTGCTCGCGGCGTGGGCCAGCTACGGCTACGCCCACGACCTGCCGCTGACCGACGCGGCCATCTGGTTCGTGTGGCGGTTCGGGGCGGTGCTGCTGTCGGGGATGGTGACCCTGCTGCTGCTCTACCCGACGGGTCGACTGCTCGCTGGCCGGTGGCGGCCGGTCGCCGTCGTCGTGCTGGTCTCGGCGTACCTGCTGCCCGTGATGCTGCTGCTGGCTCCCGACAGCGTCGTGCTGGCCGGCGACCTCCCCGGCGCCTCGAGCGACCAGACCGCCCTCCCGCTCGGCGACGGGCTCGCCACCGCGCTGCTCCGCACGGCGCAGACCTTGACGTTCACCTCGCTCCTCGCCTCCGTGGCGCTGCTCTGGGTCCGCCACCGACGCGCCGACGCGGCCGAGCGCACCCAGCTCCGCTGGCTGCTCTGGGCCGGCATCATGACCGTGCTGATGGTGGTCTGCGGCCTCGTCCTCGACATCAGCGGCGCGTGGACCACGTTGCTGCTCAACCTGGCCGTCGCCACCCTGGCCGCCTCGGTGGCCATCGGCCTCGTGCACCCGAACCTGGGCGACGTCGACGCCCTCGTCGCCTGGACCCTGACCTCGGCGGCCGTGGCGGCCGTGGTGGTGGCGGTCGACCTGGCCGTCATCGCCGCCGGCAGCTCGCTCCTCGGCGAGCGACTCGACGAGCGCCGGGTCACGCTGGTCGTCCTCGTGCTGGCGGTGGTCGTGTACGGACCCCTGCGAGCCTGGCTCGGCAACGGCGTACGCCGGCTGATGTTCGGCCGTCGCAGCGATCGCTACGACGTCGTCTCCTCGCTGGCGGCCCGGCTGGAGGAGACCGGCTCGGTCGCGGAGCAGCTGCCGGCGCTGGCCGGCGCGGTGGCCTCGACCTTCAAGGTGCCGTTCGTGCGGGTCGAGGTCGTGGCGCCCGACGGCGGGCTGCTGTCGGCCACCCACGGCAGCGAGCCGGCCGAGGTGCAGTCCTTCGACATCGCCTACCGCGGCACCCGCGTGGGCCGGCTGGTCCTCCCGGTCCTCGGGGTCCGATCGATGCTCTCCCGACGCGACCAGGGGCTGCTGCTCGACCTGGTGCGGCAGGCAGCGATCGCGATCCGCGCCGGACTGCTCTCGGCGGAGGTGCAGGAGAGCCGGGAGCGGCTGGTGCTCGGCCGCGAGGACGACCGGCGCCGGATCCGCCGCGACCTCCACGACGGGCTGGGACCGGTCCTGGGCGGGGTGGCGCTGCGGCTCGACGCGGCCGGCAACGTGGTGGAGACCGACCCGGGGCGGGCTCGCGAGCTGGTCCGGCTGGCGCGGACCGAGGTCGCCGACGCGCTCGACGACGTACGCCGTCTGGTCCACGACCTGCGGCCGCCCGCCCTCGACGACCTCGGGCTCGAGGCGGCGCTGCGGCAGCAGGCCGAACGGGTGAGGTCGCAGGTCGACGTCGCGGTGAGCGCCGAGGGAGTGGCCGGGCTGCCGGCGGCGGTCGAGGTCGCGGCGTACCGCATCGTGTCGGAGGCCCTCACCAACGTCGTCAGGCACGCGGAGGCGTCGCGGGCCGAGGTCACCCTCGCGGCCGACGGGTCTGCCCTGACCGTGGCCGTCGTCGACGACGGCCGCGGCATCGGCCCCGACGTGGTGGCCGGCGTCGGGCTGCTGTCGCTGCGCGAGCGGGCCGAGGAGCTCGGCGGGCACTGCGAGGTCAGCTGCCCGCCGACCGGTGGCACCACGGTCCACGCCTGGTTGCCGTTCGGCACCGGTGCCACCCCGGAGAGGAGCCGCTCGTGACCGAGGCCATCAGGCTGCTCGTCGCCGACGACCACCCGTCTTCCGCGACGGGCTCGCCTCGCTGCTCGACCCACTGCCGGGGATCGAGGTCGTGGCCCGCGCCGCCGACGGCGCCGAGGCCGTCGCGTTGGCGGCCGAGCACCGGCCCGACGTCGTCATCATGGACGTTCAGATGCCGGTGATGAACGGCATCGAGGCGACCCGCACCATCGTCGCCGCGACGCCCGGAACCGGCGTCCTGGTGCTGACCATGGGCGAGGACGACGGGACCGTGCTGGCCGCCCTGCGCGCCGGCGCCCGCGGCTACCTCCGCAAGGGGGCCGAGCAGGACGAGATCGTCCGGGCCATCACCACCGTGCACGGCGGCGGGGTGGTGTTCGGAGCCTCCCTCGCAGCGCGGATCGCGGAGGTGCTGGCCCCGGCGGAGCGGCCGGAGCGCCCGTTCCCCGAGCTGAGCGAGCGGGAGACCGAGGTCCTGGACCTGATCGCCACCGGCCGGAACAACGGCCAGATCGCCCAGGAGCTCTTCCTCTCCCCCAAGACGATCCGCAACAACATCACCAGCATCCTGTCCAAGCTGCAGGCCACCGACCGGGCGGAGGTGATCATCCGGGCCCGTGACGCCGGTCTCGGCCGCGACGGCTGACGGGGCTCCCGACGTGGGGCCCGTCGGCCGCGATTCCTAGACTGGCCGGGTGCCCGCTCCCTCCCCCGACCCCGAGGTCGCCCTCGAGGTGCAGGACCTGGTGATGCGGTACGGCGACACCACGGCCGTCGCCGGCCTCTCCCTGACCGTGGAGCGGGGCACCATCACCGCGGTGCTCGGTCCCAACGGCGCCGGCAAGACCACCACCCTCGAGACCTGCGAGGGCTACCGCGCCCCGCAGCAGGGCACCGTCCGCGTGCTCGGCCTCGACCCCCGTCGCGACCGCAAGCAGCTGCTCCCCCGCATCGGCGTGATGCTGCAGGACGGCGGCGCCTGGTCCGGGGTCCGGGCCCGCGAGATGCTCGACCACGTGGCCCGCCTGCACGCCCACCCGCTCGACACCGACGAGCTGGCCGGGCGGCTCGGCCTCGACGAGTGCGGCCGGACGCCGTACCGCCGGCTCTCCGGGGGCCAGAAGCAGCGACTGGGGCTGGCGATGGCGCTGGTCGGCCGCCCCGAGCTGGTCTTCGTCGACGAGCCGACCGCCGGCATGGATCCGCAGGCCAGGCGTACGACCTGGGCGCTGCTCGAGGAGCTGCGCGCCGACGGCGTCACCGTCGTGCTGACGACCCACTACATGGACGAGGCCGAGCGGCTGGCCGACCGGATCCACATCCTCGACCACGGTCGGCTGATCGCCAGCGGTACGCCGCTCGCGCTCACCCGCGGCGGTCACGTCGCCACCATCCGGCTCGTGGTCAGCCGCCCGTTCCCCGACGGAGCCCCCGGGGCTCTCGGCCAGCGGCTGGGGCCGGACACGCGGGTCACGCAGCTCGACGAGCTCAGCCTGATGGTGGTCGGGCCCGCCGACTCGACCACGCTCGCGACGGTCTCGGGCTGGTGCGCCGAGAACGACGTGCTGCCGGAGTCGCTGACCCTCGGCCAGCGCACGCTGGAGGACGTCTTCCTCGAGCTCACCGGCCGGGAGCTGGCGCCGTGAACACCTTCACCCCGCGGCCCGGGGCCGCCCCGCTGCCCCGGATGGTCCTGGCCCAGGCCTCGATGGAGACGCGCCTGCTGCTCCGCAACGGCGAGCAGCTGCTGCTGGCGCTGGTGATCCCGCTCATCGCGCTCGTCGGTGGCGTCACGGGCGCCGCGGCGCTCGACCTCGACCTGGGGCACCCGCCGGTCGACGTGCTCACCCCCGGCGTGCTGGCCCTCGCGGTCATGTCGACGGCCTTCACCTCGCTCGCGATCGCCACCGGCTTCGAGCGCCGCTACGGCCTGATCAAGCGGCTCGGCGCCTCACCGCTGCCGCGTTCCGGCCTGCTCCTCGGCAAGACCGGTGCGCTGCTGCTCGTGGAGGTCGCCCAGCTCCTCGTGATCGGTGGCGTCGGCCTCGCGATGGGCTGGGACCCGGATCCTGCCGGCCTGCCCGGCGTGCTGGCCGCGGTCCTCGCCGGCACCTTCGCCTTCGCCTCGCTCGGGCTGCTGATGGCGGGCGCGCTGCGGGCCGAGGCGACCCTGGCCGCCGCCAACCTCGTCTACCTGCTGCTGCTCGCCGGCGGCGCCGTCGTGCTCCCCGCGACGTCGTACGGCGGCTTCGGGGAGCTCGTCCGCTGGCTGCCGTCGGGGGCGCTCGGTGAGGCGATGCGGGCCGCCACGCTGCGCGGGGCGTTCCCCGTGACCGAGCTGCTCGTGCTGCTCGCCTGGGGGGCGCTCGGCACCGTGCTGACCGCGAGGACCTTCCGATGGGAGTGACCGTGACCGACACCCGCCCACGCGCGCTGTTCCCCCTCGCCGTCGCCAACCTGGTCGCCAACATCGGCATCGTGGTGACCGGCGGCGCCGTCCGGCTCACCGGCTCCGGGCTGGGCTGCCCGACCTGGCCGCGGTGCACCGACCGCTCCTACGTCCCGCACGGCGAGCTCGGCGTCCACGGAGCGATCGAGTTCGGCAACCGGATGCTCACCTTCGTCCTCGCCGCGATCGCCATCGCCTGTTGGGTCGCCGCCCTGGTGGCGCTGGTGCGGACCTGGCGCCGCTCCCGCGACTGGGCGCCCTTCTGGCTCGCCACCGTCATCGCGCTCGGCGTCCCGGCGCAGGCCGTGATCGGCGGCATCACCGTCCTCACCGACCTCAACCCGTGGATCGTGTCTCTGCACCTGCTGGTGTCGATGGCCATGATCGGCGTCTGCGTCTGGCTGCTCGACCTGCTGCGCGGTCCGTCCCGCGCGGCCGCGTCCCGCGGGACGCGATCGCTGGCCTGGGCGGTGTTCGCCGTCGGCTGGGCGGTGCTCTACGTCGGGACGATCGTGACCGGTTCCGGCCCCCACGCCGGCGACGTCGACTCCCCGCGCAACGGCCTGGACCCGCTGCAGCTGAGCCAGTTCCACGCCGACCTGGTGTTCCTCTTCGTCGGCCTCACGGTCGGGCTCGCGTACGCCTTCCCGCGTGGCGCGCGCCGCCCGGTGATCGTGCTGCTGGCGCTCCAGCTCGCGCAGGGCGTGGTCGGCTTCGTGCAGTACTACACCGACCTGCCGATCCTGCTGGTCGGGCTGCACCTGCTCGGCGCGGCCCTGGTCTCGGCCGCCATGAGCTGGGTGCTGCTCGCGGCCCACGGCCGGAGCCGGGCGGGGGCGGAGGCTCCGGCGCCGATGGCGGCCCCGACCACGGTGTCCTGAGCCTGCGCGCTGCTGCTAGGCATTTCCCATGTTCACCTGGGGTCTGCCCACTTCTCATGGCGGCTCAGCCGTGAGACGTGAGCAGGTGCCTACATCACATGGGAAATGGCCCGCACCGCCCCCACGAGCCCAGGAATGGTGACAGCGGCCTGGCCCGGACCCCCGTGGCCGGGCGAGGCCGCCGTCATGGAAGTAGACGCGGCACGCCCCGACTTGGTTGCCACGTGCAGCCAACTTTTTTCGCGAGCCTCCCGGAGCACGGTCCGGGGCCGGTGTCAGCGGGTGAGCAGCGGGTCGAGCGCGACGGCCACGAACAGCAGCGAGAGGTAGAGGTTCGAGGAGTGGAACAGCCGCATCGGCTGGATCAGGGTCAGGTCCTCGGTGCCCTTGGTGCGTCCCCACATCCGGTGCGCCTCGACCAGGAAGACCGCTCCCAGCACCACGGCGGCCGCGGGGTAGACCCAGCCGGTGTCGGCGACCGGCCACAGCAGCAGCGAGGTCGCGACCATGGCCCAGCTGTAGAGCACGATCTGCCGGCCCACCACCTCGGCCCGCGCCACGACCGGGAGCATCGGGACGTCCACGTTCGCGTAGTCCTCGCGGTAGCGCAGCGCCAGCGCCCACGTGTGGGGCGGGGTCCAGAAGAACACCACGAGGAACAGCACGACCGGTGCCCACGCGAGCTCCCCGGTGACGGCGGTCCAGCCGATGAGGGCGGGGAAGCAGCCCGCGAGGCCGCCCCAGACGATGTTCTGGGTGGTGCGGCGCTTGAGCAGCACGGTGTAGACGACGAGGTAGAAGGCCTCGGCCGCCAGCGCCAGCATCGCCGAGAGCGGGTTGACCCAGGTCCACAGGACCACGGTCGCGAGCACGCCCAGCACCACCCCGAAGACGGTCGCCGCGACCGGGGTGACCACGTGACGGGGCAACGCCCGGCGGCGCGTCCTGCGCATCTGCTCGTCGATGTCGCGGTCGTAGACGCAGTTGAGCGCGGAGGCGGACCCCGAGGACAGCGTGCCGCCGATGACGGTCGCCGCGACCAGGCCGAGCTCCGGCACGCCCCGGGCTGCGAAGAACATCACCGGCACGGTCGTCAGCAGCAGGAGCTCGATCACCCGGGGCTTAGTGAGGCCGACGTACGCGCCCACCACGTCGCGCAGCGAGGCGCGCGTCGTCCCGGAGCGCCTCACGGCAGCATCCGGCTGGTTGGCCGACTGGCCGACGTATGTCACGGGGATCCTCGGGTACGGGAGCGTCGATGCGCCTCGCAGTCTAACGCGGGGCATGAGTAGGCTCGGCGGTGCCGTGCACGGCTGCCGAACGACGTGAGAGGACCCCTGTGAGCGACTCCCCCGCACGCCTGGAGTGGACCGACCTGGACCAGCGGGCGGTGGACACCGTCCGGGTGCTGGCGATGGACTCGGTGCAGAAGGTCGGCAACGGCCACCCCGGCACCGCCATGAGCCTGGCGCCGGCCGCGTACCTCCTCTTCCAGAAGGTCATGCGCCACAACCCCGCCGACCCGCACTGGCCCGGTCGCGACCGGTTCGTGCTGTCGTGCGGCCACTCGAGCCTCACCCTCTACATCCAGCTCTACCTCGGCGGCTGGGGCCTCGAGCTCGAGGACCTGAAGTCGCTGCGCACGTGGGGCAGCAAGACCCCGGGCCACCCCGAGTACGGCCACACCGCCGGCGTCGAGACGACCACCGGCCCGCTCGGCCAGGGCATCGGCAACGCCGTCGGGATGGCGATGGCTGCCCGCCGCGAGCACGGCCTGCTCGACCCGAACGCCGCGCCCGGCGAGTCCGTCTTCGACCACCACGTCTACGCCATCGCCAGCGACGGCGACATCGAGGAGGGCGTCTCCTCCGAGGCCTCCTCGATCGCCGGCACCCAGCAGCTGGGCAACCTCACTGTCATCTACGACGAGAACAAGATCTCGATCGAGGACGACACCGACGTCGCACTCTCCGAGGACGTCGCCAAGCGCTACGAGGCGTACGGCTGGCACGTGCAGGTCGTCGACTGGACCAACGACGGCGAGCGCTACGAGGAGGACGTCCCCGGGCTCTACCGCGCGATCCGGGCCGCCGAGCGCGTCACCGACCAGCCCAGCCTGATCGTGCTGCGCACGATCATCGCGTGGCCGGCCCCCAACGCCCAGAACACCGGCAAGGCCCACGGCTCCGCGCTCGGCGACGACGAGGTCGCCGCCACCAAGGAGGTGCTCGGCTTCGACCCGGCCCGCACCTTCGAGGTCGACCCTGCGGTGCTCGACCACACCCGCGAGGCCGTCGAGCGCGGCAAGCTGGCCCAGGCGGCCTGGCAGGAGCAGTACGACGCCTGGACCCGCAAGCCCTCCGCCGACCCTGCCCTCTTCGACCGGCTGCAGACGCGCACCCTCCCCGAGGGATGGGACGCCGACCTCCCGACCTTCCCCGCCGACGACAAGGGCGTCGCCACCCGCAAGGCCTCGGGCGCGGTCCTCAACGCGATCGCGGCGAAGGTGCCGGAGCTGTGGGGCGGCTCGGCCGACCTCGCCGAGTCCAACAACTCCACGATCGCCGGCGCCCCCTCCTTCATCCCGAAGGAGCGGTCGACCGAGATGTGGAAGGGCGACCCGTACGCCGGCCGCGTGCTGCACTTCGGCATCCGCGAGCACGGCATGGGCGCGATCCTCAACGGCATCGCCGTCCACGGAGGCACCCGCGTCTTCGGCGCCACGTTCCTGACGTTCTCCGACTACATGCGTCCCTCGGTGCGGCTCGCCGCGCTGATGGGGCTGCCCGTCACCTACCTGTGGACCCACGACTCGATCGGCCTCGGCGAGGACGGTCCGACCCACCAGCCGGTCGAGCACCTCGCGGCGCTGCGCGCCATCCCCGGACTCGACGTGGTCCGCCCGGCCGACGCCAACGAGACCGCCGCCGCCTGGCAGACCGTGATGTCCCACACCGACCGCCCGGCCGGCCTGGTCCTGACACGCCAGAACGTGCCCGTCTTCCCGCGCGGCGAGGAGGGCTTCAGCGATACCAGCAACGTCCACCGTGGCGGCTACGTCCTGCTCGACGTCGAGGGCGGCCAGCCGGACGTCGTCCTGGTCGGCACCGGCTCCGAGGTGCAGCTCGCCGTGCAGGCACGCGAGCTGCTCGCCGACCGCGGCGTCCGGGCCCGGGTCGTCTCGATGCCGTGCCGGGAATGGTTCGACGCGCAGGACGCTTCCTACAGGGAGACGGTGATCCCGCCCGCGGTCCGGGCACGGGTGTCGGTCGAGGCCGGCATCGGTCTCGGCTGGCGCGAGATCGTCGGCGACCACGGCCGGATCGTCTCGCTCGAGCACTACGGCGCTTCGGCCGACTTCGAGCGGATCTACCGCGAGTTCGGCATCACCGCCGAGGCGGTCGCCGACGCGGCCGAGGACAGCATCCGGGCGGTCAGCGGCTAGGGCTCACGCCCACCGCCGGCCGGCACACGACAGGGAGGAAGACAACAGATGTCCAACGGATCCGATCGTCTGCAGCAGCTGGCCGAGGCGGGGGTGTCGATCTGGCTCGACGACCTCTCCCGCGAGCGGCTGGAGTCCGGCAACCTCGCCGACCTGGTCAAGAACAGCAACATCGTCGGCGTGACCACCAACCCCGCGATCTTCCAGGCCGCGCTCAGCGACGGCGAGCGCTACGACGCTCAGGTGCGTGAGCTCGCGCGGTCCGGCGCCGACCTCGCGACCGCCGCCCGGGCCATCACCACCGACGACGTACGCGACGCCTGCCGGGTGCTGCGTCCGGTCTTCGACGCCACCGACGGCGTCGACGGGCGGGTCTCGATCGAGGTCGCGCCCGGCCTCGCCCACGACACCGAGGCCACGGTCGCCGAGGCGGCCGAGCTGTGGGAGCAGGTCGGCGAGCCCAACCTGTTCATCAAGATCCCCGGCACCCCCGAGGGCTGGCCTGCCATCACGCAGACCCTCGCGCACGGGATCTCGGTCAACGTCACCCTGATCTTCGGCCTCGACCAGTACCGCCACGTCATGGAGGCGTACGTCGCCGGCCTCGAGCAGGCCGCGGCCCACGGCCACGACCTCGCCACGATCCACTCGGTGGCGTCGTTCTTCGTCTCCCGCGTCGACAGCGAGATCGACAAGCGGCTGGAGGCCACCACCTCCGGGCCCGGCACCGACCCCGCCCTGCGCGGGAAGGCCGGCGTCGCCAACGCGCGGCTGGCCTTCCAGGCCTTCGAGGAGTTCTTCAGCGGCCCGCGCTGGGAGGCACTGGAGGCGCAGGGGGCTCGGAAGCAGCGTCCGCTCTGGGCGTCCACGGGCGTCAAGAACCCCGACTACGACGACACGATGTACGTCGTCGACCTGGTCGTCGAGGACACCGTCAACACCATGCCGGAGAAGACCCTCGAGGCCGTCGCCGACCACGGCGAGGTCCGCGGTGACCGGGTGCGCCCCTACTACGACGACGCCGCGGCCCACATGGCGGCGCTCGCCGAGGCCGGGATCGACTACGACGACGTCATCGCCGTCCTCATCAAGGAGGGTGTCGACAAGTTCGTCACCGCCTGGGACGAGATGCTCGGGACGCTGTCCGCCTCGCTGGAGGCGGCACGGGCATGAGCGACGGTCCGGTCGATCCCACCGGTACCGCTGCGTGGTCGCGGCTCACGGCCCTGGCCGAGGGCTTCGAGCCCGACCTGCGAGCTGCCCTCGCCGACGAGGAGTGGGTCCGGCGATCGACCCTGACCGCCGGTGACCTCCACGTCGACCTGTCGAAGAACCTGGTCACGCCTGAGATCTGGACGGCGTTGCGCGAGCTCGCCGACCAGGTGGGGCTGAGCGCCCGCCGCGACGCGATGTTCGCCGGTGAGCGGATCAACGTCACCGAGGACCGTGCGGTGCTGCACACCGCCCTCCGGCTCCCCGCGGATGCCTCCCTCGAGGTCGACGGGCACGACGTGGTCCCCGACGTCCACGAGGTGCTGGGCCGGGTCTACGACTTCGCCGACCGGGTCCGGTCGGGGGCGTGGACCGGCGTGACGGGCGAGCGGATCCGGACCGTGGTCAACATCGGCATCGGCGGCTCCGACCTCGGTCCGGTGATGGCGTACGAGGCGCTCGCCCCCTACGTCCAGGACGGGCTGGAGTGCCGGTTCATCAGCAACATCGACCCGACGGACGCGGCGACGACGCTCGCCGGGCTCGACCCGGCGACCACGCTGTTCATCGTCTCCAGCAAGACCTTCGGGACGCTGGAGACGCTGACCAACGCGCGGCTCTGCAGGGCCTGGCTGCTCGACGGCCTGACCGGGCACGACGAGGGCGAGGCGGTGGCCCGGCACTTCGTCGCCGTCTCGACCGCCCTCGACAAGGTCGCCGACTTCGGCATCGACCCCGACAACGCCTTCGGCTTCTGGGACTGGGTCGGCGGTCGCTACTCCATGGACTCCGCCATCGGGACCTCGCTGGTGGTCGCCGTCGGGCCGGAGCGCTTCGCCGAGCTGCTCGCGGGCATGCACGCCATGGACGAGCACTTCCGTACGACCCCGCCGGAGCACAACGTCCCGGTGCTCATGGGGCTGCTCAACGTCTGGTACACGAACTTCCTGGACGCCCAGACCCACGCGGTGCTGCCGTACGCCCAGCTGCTGCACCGCTTCCCCGCCTACCTCCAGCAGCTCACCATGGAGTCCAACGGCAAGGGCGTGCGCTGGGACGGGACCCCCGTCACGACCGGCACCGGCGAGGTCTTCTGGGGCGAGCCCGGGACCAACGGCCAGCACGCGTTCTACCAGCTGATCCACCAGGGCACCCGGCTGGTGCCGGCCGACTTCATCGCGGTCGCACGTCCGGCGTACCCGCTCGTCGACGGGGACGCCGACGTGCACGAGCTGTTCCTCGCCAACTTCTTCGCGCAGACCAGGGCTCTGGCCCTCGGCAAGACGGCCGACGAGGTCCGCGCCGAGGGCACCGCGGAGGCGCTCGTCCCCGCCCGGGTCTTCACCGGCAACCGGCCGACGACGTCGATCCTCGCACCCGAGCTCAGTCCCTCGGTGCTGGGCCAGCTGGTCGCGCTCTACGAGCACATCACGTTCGTTCAGGGCGTGGTCTGGGGCATCGACAGCTTCGACCAGTGGGGCGTGGAGCTCGGCAAGCAGCTCGCCCAGCAGGTGACGCCGGCGGTCGGCGGCGACGACGACGCGCTCGCCGCACAGGACGCCTCGACCCGCTCCCTCATCGACCAGTACCGGAGGCTGCGCTCCCGATGACCGGCACCCCCACCGAGGCGACCCACGCCAACCCGCTGCGGGACCCCGAGGACCGTCGGCTGCCGCGGATCGCAGGCCCGAGCGGCATGGTCCTCTTCGGCGTCACCGGCGACCTCGCCCGCAAGAAGGTGATGCCCGCGATCTACGACCTCGCCAACCGCGGGCTGCTGCCGCCGGGATTCAGCCTGGTCGGCTTCGCACGGCGGGACTGGGCGGACCAGGACTTCGCGCAGATCGTCCACGACTCCGTCAAGGAGCACGCGCGGACCGAGTTCCGCGAGGAGGTCTGGCGCCAGCTCGCCGAGGGCTTCCGTTTCGTGCCGGGCGACTTCTCCGACGACCTCGCCTTCGACAACCTCCGCCGGACGATCGAGGAGCTCGACCAGGCCCGCGGCACCGGCGGCAACCACGCGTTCTACCTCTCGATCCCGCCCAAGTTCTTCGGTGACGTCGTGCAGCAGCTCCAGGAGCACGGGCTGAGCAGGCAGACCGACGGCTCCTGGCGTCGCGTGGTCGTGGAGAAGCCGTTCGGCCACGACCTCGCCTCCGCGCGGGAGCTCAACGACAGCCTTGCCCAGGTCTTCCCGACCGGCTCGGTCTTCCGGATCGACCACTACCTCGGCAAGGAGACGGTCCAGAACATCCTGGCGATGCGCTTCGCCAACGCCATGTTCGAGCCGATCTGGAACTCCAACTACGTCGACCACGTGCAGATCACGATGGCCGAGGACATCGGCATCGGCGGCCGGGCCGGCTACTACGACGGCATCGGTGCGGCCCGTGACGTGATCCAGAACCACCTGCTGCAGCTGATGGCGCTGGTCGCGATGGAGGAGCCCTCCGACTTCCGGGCCGAGAGCCTGCGGCGCGAGAAGGAGAAGGTGCTCGCCGCGGTGTCGCTCCCCCGGCGGCTCGACCTGTCGACGGCGCGCGGCCAGTACGACGACGGCTGGTCCGGCGGCGTCCGGGTCCAGGGCTTCCACGACGAGGAGGGCATCCCGAAGGCCTCCACCACCGAGACGTACGCCGCGATCAAGCTCGGCATCGACAACCGGCGCTGGGCCGGGGTGCCCTTCTACCTGCGCCACGGCAAGCGGCTCGGGCGGCGGGTGACCGAGGTGGCCGTGGTGTTCAAGCGCGCCCCGCACCTCCCCTTCCACGCGAGCGCCACCGAGGAGCTCACCCAGAACACCCTCGTGGTCCGGGTGCAGCCCGACGAGGGCCTCACCATCAGGTTCGGGTCCAAGGTGCCCGGCACGTCGATGGAGATCCGCGACGTGACCATGGACTTCGCGTACGGCGGCTCGTTCACCGAGTCCTCGCCGGAGGCGTACGAACGGCTGATCCTCGACGTGCTGCTCGGCGACCCGCCGCTCTTCCCGCGCCACGAGGAGGTCGAGCTGTCGTGGAAGATCCTGGACCCGATCCTCGAGCACTGGGCGCGGCAGGACCGCAACGGCAAGGCGAAGCCGGAGCCGTACCCCGCGGGCACGTGGGGGCCCGCCTCGGCGGACAAGATGCTCGCCCGTGACGGCCGGACCTGGCGGAGGCCCTAGATGATCGAGCTCACCGACACCAACTCGTCCCAGATCGCCGCGGAGTTCGTCCGCGGCCGGATGCGTGCCGGCAGTCCCGCGATGGGGATGGTGATGACGCTGATCGTGGTCGTCGCCGAGGACGACGCGTCGGCCGCGATGGACGCCGCGCGCGAGGCCTCCCACGAGCACCCGGCGCGGGTCCTCGGTGTGATCCTCGGCGACGGCCGCGGCGCTCCGCGCGTCGACGCCCAGGTCGGGATCGGCCAGGGCTGGAGCGGCGAGACGGCGCTGATCCGGCTGCACGGGGAGGTCACCAAGCACCCCGAGTCGGTGGTGCTGCCGCTGCTGCTGCCCGACTCCCCCGTCGTCGTCTGGTGGCCCTCGGACCACCCTGCCGACCCTGCGAGCGACCCGCTCGGCCGGCTCGGCCAGCGACGCATCACCGACACCGCGTTCGTGTCGCGCGGCAAGATCAAGGCGCTCCACGGCCAGTGCGAGGCGTACGCCCCCGGCAACACCGACCTGGCGTGGACCCGGATCACCCCGTGGCGCGCCCTGCTCGCGGCCTCGCTCGACCAGCACCCGCTCAAGGTGCGGCGCGTCTCGGTCGCCGCCGAGCGGATCAGCCCGAGTGCCGACCTCCTGCTCGCCTGGCTGGCTGACCGGCTCCGGGTCCCCGCGGACCGCGTCAGCTCGCAGGGTCCGGGCATCACCGAGGTGGTGATGGAGACCTCCGAGGGCGAGATCCGGATCGCGCGCGGCGACGGCAAGCTGGCGGTGTTCTCCTCCCCGGGTCGACCCGACCGGCCGGTCGCGCTCAAGCGTCGCGACCTGCCCGAGTTGCTCGCCGAGGAGCTGCGGTGGAGCGACGAGGACGACATCTACGCCGCCACCACCAAGCGGCTGCTCCGGCTCCGGGACGGCGCATGAGCACCCTGGTGGAGGTCTTCGACGACGCCGACGCGCTGGCGACGGCGGTCGCCGGCGAGCTCCTGGCCCGGATCGTCGCCGCCCAGCGGTCCGGGCACGTCCCCCACATCGGCCTCACCGGCGGGTCGGTCGCCGACCGGATCCACCACGCGCTCGGGGAGCACGGTCCGGTCTCCGACGTCGACTGGTCCCGCGTGGACTTCTGGTGGGGTGACGAACGGTTCGTCCCCGCCGACAGCCCCGACCGCAACGCCGGGCAGGCCCGGCGGGCCTTCCTCGACCACGTCGGGGTCGACCCGGAGCGCGTGCACGAGGTACCCCCGACCGACCACGCGGCCACGGTCGACGACGCCGCCTCGGCGTACGCCCGCGAGCTGCGCGAGCACGGGTCCGGAGCCTTCGAGGTGCTGATGCTCGGCATCGGGCCGGACGGTCACGTCGCCTCGCTGTTCCCGGGTCACCCGGCGCTCGAGGTCACCGACGCCGTCACCGTCGCCGTCCACGACTCCCCCAAGCCGCCGCCGGCGCGGGTCAGCCTCACCTTCGAGGCGCTCAACCGGAGCCGGGCCGTCTGGCTGGTCGTCAGCGGCGAGGAGAAGGCCGAGGCCGTCGCGCGGGCCCTCGCGCCCGAGGGCGACGTACGGGAGACCCCCGCGCGGGGGGTCACCGGCCTCCCGGCCAGCGACGACTCCCCGGCCGCCGAGGTCGTCTTCTTCCTCGACCGCGCCGCCGCCTCCCACCTCTGATCGCGAGTCGGCGCTTCCTCACAGCCACATGCTCGCGAGTCGGCGCTTGCTGACAGTCGGGCGTTGCCGAGTCGGCGCTTGCTGACGGCTCGCGACGCCCGCGGTTGGCCACTCTCCACAGGCTCACCCGCACCCCTTCCGGCGGCCGGAAGATCAGGTGATCCTGCAGCGCATGAATCTCCGCCGCTGGCTCGACCAACCGCTGCTCGACGACTCCTTCCCGCTTCCCCTCGACGCGCCGTTCACCACCCACGACGCACGCCAGGCGGGCCTGACGCCCCGCCATCTCACCGCACTGGTGGACGCCGCCCTGCTCCGGCGACCGGTCCGGAGCGTCTACCTCGCGTCGCAGGCCGGCGACTCGCCGCGACTGCGTGCCGCGGCCATCCGGTTGACCGTGCCCGACGGGGCGGTGGTGTGCGACCGGCACGCGGGATGGCTGCACGGCGCCGACATGGTCCTCGCGCCGAACGAGCACCTCGCCCTACGACCGCTCTCCGTCTACCGGCTGCGTGGCATGGGCAGACTGCGCAACGACCTGACAGCCGGCGGTGAGCGCGACCTCCGGCCCCACGACATCGTCGAGCTGGACGGGCTGCTCGTCACGACCCCGCTCCGGACAGCCTGGGACCTGGGGCGGCAACGCTTTCGCGAGGATGCTCTCGCGGGCCTGGACCAGATGCTGCGACTCGGTGTCTTCAGCACCGAGGAGCTGCTGCACGGCGTGGAGAGGTTTCGCGGACACCGCTGGATCACCACGCTGCGCGAGCTCGCGCCGATCGCGGACGCCCGCTCTGCGTCACCCGGCGAGTCCGTGCTGCGACTGCGATGGATCGACCTCGGCCTCCCCACGCCCCAGCTGCAGGTCGAGGTGTGGATCGACGGCAGGCTGGTGGCCATCCTCGACCTCGCCCACGAAGGCCTGCACTACGCAGCCGAGTACGACGGCGCCGAGTGGCACGGCTCACCGGAGCAGCAGGCCCACGACCGGGTCCGTCGCGCCGAGGCCGCTGAGGCGGGGTGGACGATCGACGCCTTCGTGAACGCCGACGTCCGCGGACAGCACCGTACGGTCGACGCACGGCTGCGTGCCGGCGTCACAGCGGCCCGGGAAGCCTACGGTCGGCGCGTGTTCCTGTGATCGAACGCCGACTCGACGCCTCAACCTTGCGAGGTAGCGCCGCCTCGCCCCTTGTGGGGTGGGAGGAAGCGCCGACTCGGCGTGGTCAGAAGATGAGGTCGCCGGACTTCCGGCGGGAGCGGAGCAGCTGCAGGGCCTCGTCGAGGATGTCGGCGGCCTCCGCGTCGGAGCGGCGCTCCTTCACGTACGCGAGGTGGGTCTTGTACGGCTCGATCTTGGGAGCAGGCGGAGGGTTCTCCTGGTCCATGCTCGCCGGCAGCCCGCACTTGGGGCAGTCCCACTCGACCGGCACCTGGGCCTCGACCGCGAAGGTCACGACCGAACGGTGCTCGTGGGAGCAGTAGTAGGTGACTGCCTGTCGCGGCGCGGCCTCGCCGCGCTCCGCCTCGCCCATGGGGCCTGCACCGACGCGGCTCCCACGAATGGCGTTCCCGCCTCCAGCCATGATCCGGGTCCTCTCAGCTCTGGTAGGCCAACAGCAGGCCCAGGGCGACGATGCACGCGAACCAGATGACCCCGACGCCGATCGTGATCCGGTCCAAGTTCTTCTCAGCGACCGAGGAACCTCCCAGCCCGCTTGACATGCCACCCCCGAACATGTCGGAGAGCCCGCCCCCGCGTCCCTTGTGGAGGAGCACCATGAGGATGAGCATCAGGCTCGTGATGACGAGCAGAACGGTGAAGAGCACAGTCACGGTCGTGAATCCTACGTCACGCGCGACGAGTTACAGGAGCGGCATGTCGTAGAAGCGGCAGATGCCTCCGAACTCGTCCGCCTGCAGGCTCGCGCCGCCGACCAGACAGCCGTCCACGTCGTTCTTGTCCATGATCCCCGCGACGTTGGCGGCCTTCACGGAACCGCCGTAGAGGACCCGTACGCCGTCGGCCGCTGCGTCGCCGTGGACCTCCCGCACCCGCTCCCGGATCGCCGCGCAGACCTCCTGCGCGTCGTCGGGCGTCGCGACCTCACCGGTCCCGATCGCCCAGACCGGCTCGTAGGCGACGACGAGCTCGGCCACCTGCGCGGCGGTGAACCCGGCCAGCGACCCGTCGACCTGCGCGAGCGTGTGGGCGACGTGCTCGCCGGCCTGCCGCACCTCGAGTCCCTCGCCCACGCACACGATCGGGGTCATTCCGGCAGCCAGCGCGCGGTGGGCCTTGCCGTTGACGACCTCGTCGGTCTCGGCGTGGTGCTCGCGGCGCTCGGAGTGTCCGACCACGACGTAGGAGCAGCCGAGTTTGGCGAGCATCCCCGCGGAGATCTCGCCGGTGTAGGCGCCGGACTCGTGGAGCGACACGTCCTGGGCGCCGTACTTCACGAGCAGCTGGTCGCCGTCCACGAGCGTCTGGACCGAGCGCAGGTCGGTGAAGGGCGGCACGACGACCACCTCGACCTGCGCGTAGTCGTGCTTCTTGTCCGACAGCGTCCACGCGAGCTTCTGGACCAGCACCACCGCTTCCTGGTGGTTGAGGTTCATCTTCCAGTTGCCGGCCATCAGCGGCGTGCGTGACATGGGGGTGCTCCTTCGTGCGAGGGGTGGTGCGGGGGTGGTCAGCGTTCGAGCACGGCGATGCCGGGCAGCTCCTTGCCCTCGAGGTACTCGAGGCTGGCGCCGCCACCGGTCGAGATGTGGCCGAACGCCGACTCCTCGAAACCGAGGGTGCGGACGGCGGCGGCCGAGTCGCCACCACCGACCACCGAGAGCCCGTCGACCTGGGTCAGCGCCTCGGCGACGGCACGGGTGCCGGCCGCGAACGCGTCCGACTCGAAGACGCCCATGGGCCCGTTCCAGAAGACGGTCCGCGCACTGCGTACGGCCTCCGCGAACGCCGCCGCCGACGTGGGGCCGATGTCCAGCCCGAGGCTGTCGGCGGGGATCGCGTCGACCGCGACCACCTGCGGCCGCGGCTCGCGGTCGCCGGAGGGGAACGCGGTGTCGACGACGATGTCGGTCGGCAGCACGATCTCGACGCCGGTCTCCTCGGCACGCGCGAGGTAGGAGCGGCAGGTGTCGAGCTGGTCCTCCTCGAGCAGGCTCGTGCCGACCTCGTGGCCCTGCGCCGCGAGGAAGGTGAAGACCATGCCGCCACCGATCAGCAGCCGGTCGGCCTGGCCCATCAGGTTGTCGATGACCCCGAGCTTGTCGGAGACCTTCGACCCGCCGAGCACGACGACGTAGGGGCGCGCAGGCTCGTGGGTGAGCCGGCGCAGGACGTCGATCTCGGTCGCCACCAAGGCCCCCATCGTCGACGGGAGCTGCAGCGCGATGTCGTAGACGGAGGCCTGCTTCCGGTGGACGACCCCGAAGCCGTCGGAGACGAAGGCGTCGGCCAGCTTGGCGAGCTCGCTCGCGAACGCGGTGCGGATCTCGTCCTCCTTGCTGGTCTCGCCCGGGTTGAAGCGGACGTTCTCCAGCACGGCGACCTGGCCGTCCTCGAGACCGGCGACGGTGTCGCTCGCGCTTGGGCCGACGGTGTCGGCCGCGAACGCGACGTCGGCGCCGAGCAGCTCGCCGAGCCGCGCCGCCACCGGCGCCAGGGAGTACGCCGGGTCCGGCTCGCCCTTCGGCCGGCCCAGGTGGGCCGTCACGACCACGCGCGCCCCTGCCTCGGCGAGGGTGCGGATGGTCGGGACGCTGGCCCGGATCCGGCCGTCGTCGGTGATCCGACCGTGGTCGAGCGGCACGTTCAGGTCGGAGCGGACCAGCACCCGCTTGCCACGGACATCGCCCAGCGCGCCGGTGAGGGAGTCGATGCCGGCCACGTCAGAGGGTGGCCCCGACGTGGACGATCAGGTCGGCGAGCCGGTTGGAGTAGCCCCACTCGTTGTCGTACCAGCCGAGCACCTTGACCTGGTTGCCGATCACCTTGGTCAGCGGGGCGTCGAAGATGCAGGACGCCGGGTCGGTGACGATGTCGGTGGAGACCAGCGGGTCGGTGGAGTACTTGAGGAAGCGGCCGTCGGCCGCCTTCTCGATGGCGGCGTTGACCTCCTCGACGCTGGTCTCACGACCGGCCTCGAAGGTGAGGTCGGTGGCCGAGCCGGTCGGCACCGGCACCCGCATGGCGTAGCCGTCGAGCTTGCCCTTGAGCTCGGGCAGGACCAGCCCGATCGCCTTGGCGGCACCGGTCGAGGTCGGCACCATGTTGAGCGCCGCCGCCCGGGCACGCCGCGGGTCCTTGTGGATGTTGTCCTGGAGGTTCTGGTCCGCGGTGTAGGCGTGGATGGTCGTCATCAGGCCCTTGACGATGGTGAACTCGTCGTTGAGCGCCTTGGCCATCGGCGCCAGGCAGTTGGTGGTGCAGGAGGCGTTGGAGATGACGGTGTGCGCGGCGGGGTCGTAGAGCTCGTGGTTGACGCCCATCACGACCGTGATGTCCTCGTTGGACGCCGGCGCGGAGATGATGACCTTCTTGGCGCCGGCGTCGACGTGGGCCTTGGCCTTGGTCGCGTCGGTGAAGAAGCCCGTGGACTCGACGACCACGTCGACACCGAGGGAGCCCCACGCCAGGTTGGCGGGGTCGCGCTCGGCGGAGACAGCGATCTCCTGGTCGCCCACCTTGATGGCGGACTCGGTGCTGCTCACGTCGGCGTCGAGCCGACCGAGGATCGAGTCGTACTTGAGGAGGTGCGCCAGCGACGCGTTGTCGGTGAGGTCGTTGACGCCGACGATCTCGATGTCAGCCCCCGAGGCACGCACGGCCCGGAAGAAGTTGCGTCCGATCCGGCCGAAGCCGTTGATGCCTACGCGTACGGTCACAGCGTCTCACTCCTGAGTGGATGGGTCGTGGGTACGCCCCGACCCTATCGCTAGCCACGACGGCCGACGAGGGTCCGGTCCCCGGTACGGATCGGTAATGTTGGAACGATCAAAGTGTGCTAGGCGCGGGGCGCCGCTCAGGCGTCCTCGGCCAGCATCTCCGGCGTCAGCGACGACTCCGTGTCGGGGATCCCGAGGTCCTCCGCGCGCTTGTCGGCCATCGCGAGCAGCCGGCGGATCCGCCCGGCGATCGCGTCCTTGGTCAGCGGCGGCTCGTGGAGCGCACCGAGCTCCTCCAGCGAGGCCTGCTTGTGCTCGAGGCGGAGGCTGCCGGCGAGCGCGAGGTGGTCGGGCACCTCGTCGGCGAGGATCTCCAGCGCCCGTTCGACCCGTGCCCCGGCCGCGACCGCGGCGCGGGCGGAGCGACGCAGGTTGGCGTCGTCGAAGTTCGCGAGCCGGTTGGCCGTCGCGCGGACCTCGCGGCGCATCCGGCGCTCCTCCCAGGCCATGAGGGACTCGTGGGCGCCGAGCCGGGTCAGCAGCGCGCCGATGGCGTCGCCGTCACGGATGACGACCCGGTCGACGCCGCGCACCTCGCGGGCCTTGGCCTGGATCCCGCCCAGGCGCCGTGCCACGCCGACGAGCGCGAGCGCGGCCTCGGGGCCGGGGCAGGTGACCTCGAGGGAGGACGAGCGGCCGGGCTCGGTCAGCGAGCCGTGGGCCAGGAAGGCGCCGCGCCACGCGGCCACCGCGTCGCAGCCGCCGCCGGAGACGACCGCCGGAGGAAGACCCCGCACCGGCCGACCGCGCTGGTCGAGCAGGCCGGTCTGGCGCGCGAGCGCCTCGCCGTCCTTGACGATCCGGACGAGGTAGCGGCTGCCCTTGCGGATGCCGTTGCCCTGGACCATGACGACGTCGGAGTGGTGGCCGTAGACCTCGGCGATGTCCTTGCGGAGACGACGGGCGGCGGCGCCGGTGTCGAGCTCGGCCTCGACGACGATCCGGCCACTGACGATGTGGAGCCCGCCTGCGAAGCGGAGCATCGAGGACACTTCCGCCTTGCGACAGCAGGTCTTCGTGATCTGGGTGCTGGCAAGCTCTGCCTTCACCTGAGCCGTCATCGCCATGGGCCGATCCTGCCACGCGCGTCAACAACCCTCGACGGCGGCAGCGGGGTCAGTCGGCCTCGACGATCGCGCGGTAGGCGGCGGCCAGCCGCTCGTGGTCGTGGCGTGCGGTGAGCTCGCCGTCCGGGCCCTCCTCGGCGAGCTCCGCCAGCACGAGCCGACCCCCCACGCCCTCGACCGCGGCCTCCAGCGCCGGGGCGTCGGCGACGGTCCGCTCCTCCACCAGCACCGCGTCGACGCGGAGCCCGGGGGCATAGGCCAGCAGCGCCCGCAGGTGGTCCTCCGGCCCCCACCCCTGGGTCTCCCCCTGCTGCGGCTCGAGGTTGAGCACCACGAGCAGCCGGGCGTCGGTCGTCTCGAGCGCCTCGCGCAGCTCGGGGACGAGCAGGTGCGGGATCACCGAGCTGAACCACGACCCCGGTCCGAGCACCACCCAGTCGGCGTCGAGGATCGACTGCACCGCCTCGGGGCAGCCGTCCGGGTCGGGCGGGTCGAGGGCGACGGACACGATCTCGCCGTCCGTGGTGGCCACCTCGACCTGCCCTCGTACGGTTGCGAGGTCGTCCCCCGGGCCGAGCCCCCGGACCTGGGCGGTGATGTCCATCGGCGTCAGCGCCATCGGCAGCACCCGCCCGCGGGCGCCCAGGAGCCGACCGACCCAGTCGAGGGCGCGGACGTGGTCGCCCATCCGCTCCCAGAGGCCCACGATCAGCAGGTTGCCGATCACGTGGCCGCGCATGTCGCCGTCGCCGGCGAAGCGGTGCTGGACCACGTCGGCCCAGGTCCGGCCCCACTCGTCGTCACCGCAGAGGGCGGCGAGCGCCATCCGGAGGTCCCCCGGCGGCAGGACGCCGAACTCGCCCCGCAACCGTCCGGAGGAGCCGCCGTTGTCGGCGACCGTGACGACCGCGGTGACCTGGTCGAGCGTGAGGTCGTCGTGGAGCCGACGGAGCGCGCTCAGCGAGGCGTGCAGCCCGTGGCCGCCCCCGAGGGCGACGGCCGACTGCGCGGTCGGCCGCACGTCACTCCCGACCGAGGTCGCGGTGGGTGGCACGGGCGTCCTGGCCGCTGGCCGACAGCCGGGCCGCGATCTCCTCGGTCATCGCGACGCTGCGGTGCTTGCCGCCGGTGCAGCCGACGGCCACGGTCATGAAGCGCTTGCCCTGCTCGAGGTAGCCGCGGGCGACGCCCTGCAGCACCGGGAGGTAGCCGTCGAGGAACTCCGCGGCCCCCGCCCGGCCCATGACGTAGTCGGAGACCGGCTCGTCGCGGCCGGTGAGGTCGCGCAGCTCGGGCACCCAGTGGGGGTTCGGCAGGAAGCGCATGTCCGCGACGAAGTCGGCGTCGACCGGGATGCCGTACTTGAAGCCGAAGCTGACGACGGTCACCTTGAGCCGGGTCGACTCGGGGTTGCCGAACGCCTCCGCGATCCGGTCGGTGAGCTGGTGGACGTTGAGGTTGGTGGTGTCGATGACGAGGTCGGCGTTGCTGCGGACGTCGCCGAGCACGACGCGCTCGCGCTGCAGCCCGTCGAGCAGACGGCCCGAGCCCTGCAACGGGTGGGGGCGGCGGGCCGCCTCCTGACGTCGCACCAGCACGTCGTCGCCCGCCTCGAGGAAGAGCAGCGTCGCCTTGCGACCGGTCGCGCCCTGGGCGAGGTTCGCGGTGAGCGACTGGAAGAACGAACCGGAGCGTACGTCGACGACGACCGCGATCGGCTGCTCGACGCCCCGGCTCTCGTCGACCAGGCGCACCACCTCGCGCAGCAGGGTGGGCGGCAGGTTGTCGACGACGTAGTAGCCGAGGTCCTCGAGCTCCTTGGCAGCGGTGCTGCGGCCGGCCCCGGTCATGCCGGTCACGACCACGAGCTCGCCGGTCTGCTGCTCCATCAGGTCTCCTCGATCTCGCCCGTGGCGGTGTTGACGGCGACAGTCTGGCCGCCGGACGCGGCGACCGCATCCTTGATGGCGGTGGCGGTCCGGACCCCGATGCCCGGGACCTCCGCGATCTCCTCCACGGTCGCGGCGCGCAGCTTGCGGAGCGAGCCGAAGTGCTTGAGCAGCGTCTTGCGCCGCACCTCGCCCAGACCGGGCACGTCGTCGAGCAGGCTCTCCACCATCGACTTCGAGCGCCGGTTGCGGTGGTGGGTGATGGCGAACCGGTGGGCCTCGTCGCGCACGCGCTGCAGGAGGTAGAGGCCCTCCGAGCTCCGCGGGAGGATCACGGGGTCCTCCTCGTCGGGCACCCACACCTCCTCGAGCCGCTTGGCGAGCCCGCACACCGGGATGTCGCCGAAGCCGAGCTCGGCCATGGCGTCGCGCGCCACCGCCACCTGTGGCGGGCCACCGTCGACGACGACCAGCCCGGGGGCGTAGGCGAACTTGCGCGGCCGGCCGGTCTCCGGGTCGACGAGCATGGGGCCGGACTCGGTGACCACCTCGGTGGAGCTGCCCTGCTCGTCGGCCAGCCGCCGGAAGCGGCGCGTGAGCACCTCGTGCATCGAGGCCACGTCGTTCTGGCCGTCGACCCCCCGGATCACGAAGCGGCGGTACTCGCCCTTGCGGGCCAGCCCGTCCTCGAAGACGACCATGGACGCGACCACCTCGGTCCCCTGGAGGTTGGAGACGTCGTAGCACTCGATCCGCAGCGGCACCTCGTCGAGCGACAGCGCCTGCTGGATCTCCTCCAGGGCGCGGTTGCGGGTGGTGAGGTCGCTGGCGCGCTTGGTCTTGTGGAGCGCGAGCGCCTGGGCGGCGTTGGTGGCCACCGTCTCCTGGAGGGCCCGCTTGTCACCGCGCTGGGGAACCCTGATCCGGACCCTGCTCCCCCGCAGGTCCGTCAGCAGCTCCTCGAGGACCTCGGTGTCCGGAGGGAGCGTCGGCACCAGCACCTCGCGCGGGATCTGGTCGCCCTCGCCGGCGTAGAGCTGGAGCAGGAAGTCCTGGACCAGCTCCGAGGTCCCGCCCTCGTCGACCCGGTCGGCCACCCACCCGCGCTGGCCGCGGATCCGGCCACCTCGGACGTAGAAGATCTGGACCGCGACCTCGAGCGGGTCCTCCGCCAGCGCCACCACGTCGGCGTCGGTGTCGTCGCCCAGCACGACGACCTGCTTCTCGAGCGCCTTCTCCAGCGCACCGAGGTCGTCGCGCAGCCGGGCGGCGCGCTCGTAGTCCTCGGCCTCGGAGGCGGCGTACATCTCCCGTTCGATGCGCTTGACGAAGGCGGCCGTGCGGCCGGCCATGAAGTCGCAGAGGTCGTCGACGATCGCGCGGTGCTCCTCCGCGGTGACGCTGCCCACGCAGGGCGCGGCGCACTTGCCGATGTAGCCGAGCAGGCACGGCCGGCCCATCTGGCCGTGGCGCTTGAAGACGCCGTTGGAGCAGGACCGCATCGGGAAGACCCGGAGCAGCTGGTCGACCGTCTCGCGGATCGCCCACGCGTGGGAGTACGGGCCGAAGTAGCGGGTGCCCTTCTTCTTGGCCCCGCGGCCCACCATCACGCGCGGGAACTCGTCGCCGACGGTGACGGCCAGCCAGGGATAGGACTTGTCGTCGCGGTACTTGACGTTGAAGCGCGGGTCGAACTCCTTGATCCAGCTGTACTCCAGCTGCAGGGCCTCGACCTCGGTCTTGACCACGGTCCACTCGACGCTCGCACCTGTCGTGACCATGGTCGCGGTCCGCGGGTGGAGGCCGGAGATGTCCTGGAAGTAGGAGGAGAGCCGGGCGCGGAGGTTCTTGGCCTTGCCGACGTAGATGACCCGGCCCCGGGCGTCACGGAAGCGGTAGACCCCCGGCCGGGTCGGGATGGATCCCGGTTCCGGACGGTAGGACGCGGGGCTGGCCACCGTTCAACCCTACGGGGCGCCACCGACGGTCCCGGCGACCCGGTGCACCCGGGTGGGCGGGGGTGGTCCAGACCACCTGTCAAAACCTCAACAAAGTGTATAACTTCGTGTAGAGGCAACCATCCTTCCCGGGACCCGACACGAGGAGATCGTCATGCACAAGCGCACCACCGCAGCCCTGGCCGCGGCCGGGGTCGCGGCCCTCACCGCCACCCTCCTTCCCGCCCCCGCCAGCGCCGGCGACCACGCCAAGCCCGCCCCGGCGAGCCTGGCCGAGCTGCTCGCCGCGGACGGCCTCGCCTTCGACCGCAACTGGAACGACTTCGACATCCTCGACCAGGCGGTCAACGACGTGCTGGCCGCCAAGCCCGGGAGCCCGGTCGGAGCGCTGGCCGACGGGTCCGCGACCCTGACCGCGTTCGCGCCGACCGACCGCGCGTTCCGCCGGCTGGTCAAGGACCTGACCGGCTCCAAGCCCGCCGACGAGGCGTCGGCGTACGCCGCGGCGGGCACGCTCGGAGTGGACACCATCGAGCAGGTGCTGCTCTACCACGTCGTGCTGGGAGCCGCGGTCACCTACGAGCAGGCACAGGCCGCCGACGGCGCGGAGCTGACCAGCGCCCTCGGCCCGGCGATCACCGTCGAGGTCTCGGGCAAGGGCAAGGTCTACCTGGTCGACCAGGACCCCGACAACCGCGACGCCCGGGTGCGAGTGCGGCAGACCGACCTCACCGCCGGGTCCCAGATCGCGCACGGCATCACGGAGGTGCTGCGCCCGGCCGACCTCTGAGCACCGACCTCACGGACCCCGTCGCCTCGCCCCGGGCGGCGGGGTCCGTGGCGTCCAGAGCCTCAGGCGAGGGTGATCTCGTCACCCTCCACGGTGATCGCGGTCTCGGCGAGGGGCTCGGTGGCGGGGCCGTTGACGACACTCCCGTCCTCGGCGCTGAAGACGCTGCCGTGGCAGGGGCACATGATCTGCCCCTCCTCGACCTTGTCGACCACGCAGCCCTGGTGGGTGCAGACGGCGGTGAAGGCCTTGAAGTCACCCTCGGTCGGCTGCGTGACGACGACCTTCTCGTCGTCGAAGATCGTCCCGCCCCCGACGGGGACCTCCGAGGTCGCCCCGAGCACGGTGCCCGCCGCGGCGCCCGAGCCGGAGTCGTCGGTGCCGGTCGAGGCGCCGTCGTCACCGCAGGAAGCCAGCAGCGGCGCCGCGACGCCCAGGCCCGCGACGCCGGCGATCGCGTGTCGACGGCCGATTCCGTCCGTGGTCATGGGTCCTCCTGCGCAGGGGGTGGAGTTCTCGTCCTCGACCCTACCCAGCGACCTGAGAGCAAGGTGAGAGCCGGCGTCCTCAGCGCTGCACGGAGGCCTTCCCGGTCGGCTTCCTGGTGGTCGGCTTCTTGGCCGCCGCCTTCTTCGTCGGCTTCGCTGGCGCCTTCGCCGGCGTACGTCGCCTCGACGGCTGGGCGGCCTCGCGGCCCTCGAGCAGCGGCCGCAGGAACGCCCCGGTGTGGCTCTCGGGGTGGACGGCGACGTCCTCGGGCGTGCCCTCGGTGACGACCACGCCACCGCGCGAGCCGCCCTCGGGGCCCATGTCGATCAGCCAGTCGGCGGTCTTGATGACGTCGAGGTTGTGCTCGATCACCAGCACCGTGTTGCCCTTGTCGACGAGGCTGGACAGCACGCCGAGCAGTCGGCGGATGTCCTCGAAGTGGAGCCCCGTCGTCGGCTCGTCGAGCACGTAGACGGTCCGCCCCGTCGAGCGCTTCTGCAGCTCGCTGGACAGCTTGACCCGCTGCGCCTCGCCGCCGGACAGCGTGGTGGCGGGCTGGCCGAGCCGGACGTAGCCGAGCCCGACCTCGCACAGGGTCGTCATGTGGCGCGCGATGGCCGGGACGGCCGCGAAGAACTCCTTGGCCTCCTCGATCGGCATGTCCAGGACCTCGGCGATGGTCTTGCCCTTGTAGTGGACCTCGAGCGTCTCGCGGTTGTAGCGGGCGCCGTGGCAGACCTCGCACGGCACGTAGACGTCGGGGAGGAAGTTCATCTCGATCTTGATCGTGCCGTCTCCGGAGCAGGCCTCGCAGCGCCCGCCCTTGACGTTGAACGAGAAGCGACCCTGCTGGTAGCCCCGCATCTTGGCCTCCGGGGTGGAGGCGAAGAGCTTGCGGACGTGGTCGAAGACGCCGGTGTAGGTCGCCGGGTTGGACCGGGGAGTGCGCCCGATCGGCGACTGGTCGACGTGGATGACCTTGTCGACCTCGTCGACACCGGTGATCTTGCGGTGCCGGCCGGGGACGGTCCGGGAGCGGTAGAGCTGCTTGGCCAGCGAGGTGTAGAGGATGTCGTTGACCAGGGTCGACTTGCCGGAGCCGGAGACGCCGGTGACGGCGACGAAGAGGCCGAGCGGGAAGGCGACGTCGATGTCCTGGAGGTTGTGCTCGCGGGCGCCGTGGACGACGATCTCGCGACCCTTGGTGCGCGGACGGCGGACGGCGGGCACCGGGATCTCCCGGCGGCCGGAGAGGTACTGGCCCGTCATCGAGTCGGGGTGGTCGAGCAGGCCCTGGACGGTTCCGGAGTGGACGACCTGGCCGCCGTGCTCGCCGGCGCCGGGACCGATGTCGACGACCCAGTCGGCGGTCCGGATGGTGTCCTCGTCGTGCTCGACGACGATGAGGGTGTTGCCGAGGTCCTTGAGCCGGGTGAGGGTCTCGATGAGCCGGTGGTTGTCGCGCTGGTGGAGCCCGATCGACGGCTCGTCGAGGACGTAGAGGACGCCGACCAGGCCGGCGCCGATCTGGGTGGCCAGCCGGATCCGCTGGGCCTCACCGCCGGAGAGGGAGCCGGAGGGGCGGTCGAGGGAGAGGTAGTCGAGGCCGACGTCGAGCAGGAAGTTGAGCCGCTCGAGGATCTCCTTGAGCACCCGCTCGCCGATCTGCTTCTCGCGGGAGGACAGGTCGAGCCCACGCAGGAAGTCGGCGGTCTCGTTGATGGGCAGCGAGCAGACCTCGGCGATGTTGCGGCCGCCGACGGTGACCGAGACCGAGACCGGCTTGAGGCGCGAGCCCGAGCACGCCGGGCACGGCACCTCGCGCATGAAGCCCTCGAAGCGCTCCCGGCTGGTGTCGGACTCGGCCTCGCGGTGGCGGCGCTCGATGTAGGCCTGCACGCCCTCGAACTGGGCGTAGTAGGAGCGCTCGCGTCCGTAGCGGTTGCGGGTGACGACGTGGACCTTGGTCGAGTGGCCCCACAGGATCGACTTCTGCGCCTTGGCCGACAGGTCCTGCCACGGGGTGTCGAGGTCGAAGCCGAGCTCGTCACCGAGGGCGCCCATGAGGCGCTGGAAGTAGTCGGCGACGTGGGCCTGGCTCCACGGCTGGATGGCACCCTCGCCCAGCGAGGCGGCCGGGTCGGGGACGACCAGCTCGGGGTCGACCTCCATCCGGGTGCCGAGGCCGTGGCACTCGGGGCAGGCGCCGAAGGGGCTGTTGAAGGAGAACGCCCGCGGCTCGAGCTCGTCGGTGTCGATCGCGTGGTCGTTGGGGCACGACATCTTCTCGGAGAACCGGAGCTCGCGGCCCGGGTCCTTCGCGTCGAGGTCGACGAAGTCGAGCAGCACCAGGCCGCCGGCCAGGTTGAGCGCGGTCTCGACCGAGTCGGTGAGCCGGCGCTTGGCGGAGCCCTTGACAGCCAGCCGGTCGACCACGACCTCGATGGTGTGCTTCTTCTGCTTGTCGAGCTTGGGCGGCTCGCTGAGCTGGTGGGTCTCGCCGTTGACCCGGGCCCGGGAGAACCCCTGCGTCTGCAGCTGGCGGAAGAGCTCGACGTACTCGCCCTTCCGGCCGCGGATGACCGGGGCGAGCACCTGGAAGCGCCGCCCCTCCTCGAGCGCGAGCACCCGGTCGACGATCTGCTGCGGGGTCTGCCGCTCGATGGGGGCCCCACAGGTCGGGCAGTGCGGGTGGCCGATCCTGGCGAAGAGCAGCCGCAGGTAGTCGTAGACCTCGGTGATCGTGCCGACCGTGGAGCGGGGGTTCTTGGACGTGGACTTCTGGTCGATGGAGACCGCGGGCGAGAGGCCCTCGATGAAGTCGACGTCCGGCTTGTCCATCTGGCCGAGGAACTGCCGGGCGTACGCCGACAGCGACTCGACGTAGCGGCGCTGGCCCTCCGCGAAGATGGTGTCGAAGGCCAGGCTCGACTTGCCGGAGCCGGACAGCCCCGTGAAGACGATGAGCGCGTCCCGGGGAAGATCGATCGAGACGTCCTTGAGGTTGTGCTCGCGCGCACCTCGGACGATGAGCTGGTCGGCCACTGCGGTCCCTCGGCGTGTTCGGACGTGTTTCGAACAAGTGTTCGGCATCGGGGCCGGCGTCGCAACCCCGCCACGCCGACGCCTCCCAGACTCTCACGTCAGGCAAGATGGGCCCATGTCGCATCCCCTCGACCTCGCCCACCTCGTCACCGCCGGGCAACGGCTGGTCAGGAGCGTCGACGCACTCAGCGGCGACGACTGGTCCGGCCCCTCGCTGCTCCCCGGGTGGACGCGGGCCCACGTGGTGGCCCACCTCGCCCTCAACGGCGAGGCGCTGGGCGGCGTGCTGGGGGGCGTGGTCGAGGGCGAGCCGGTGCCGATGTACGTGTCGCAGGAGAGCCGCGACGAGGACATCGCGGAGCTCGCCGGGGCCGAGCACTCGGAGATCCGGCAACGCCTCCTCGCGGCCACCACCACGTTCCTCGACGCCGTGCAGGCGGTACCGGAGGACGCGTGGTCGGGACGCTTCGAGCGGACCACGGGGGGCCCGACCTTCCCGCTCGACGCGGTGCCGCTGATGCGGGTGCGCGAGATCGAGATCCACCACGTCGACCTCGGCACGGGCTACTCCCCCGACGACTGGCCGAAGCCGTTCGCCGAGACCGTCGTCGACGGCATGGTGAAGCGGCTCGACCCGGGGGCCGGCTTCCGCGTCGCCCCGCTCGACAGCACCCGGACCTGGGAGGTCGGCACGGTCGACGACGAGTCGATCGGGGTCACCGGCCCGGTCGCCGCGTTGGCCTGGTGGCTCACCGGCCGCGACCCCGGCGACCAGGTGAGCGCCACCCGCGGCGAGCTCCCCGAGATCGGGGGCTGGTGATGGCCTACACCGGAGCCGTCTCGCCCGGGGGCGAGCCCGACGTGCGTGAGCTGTCCCACCTGCGGATCACGAAGGTGGCGGTCGACCCCGACATGTCGAACAACTGCTACCTGCTGCGCTGCGCCGCCACCGGCACGCAGGTCCTGGTCGACGCGGCCGCCGAGGCCGACGGGCTGCTGCGACTCGTGGGTGACGACGGCCTGGCTGCCGTGGTCACGACCCACCAGCACTGGGACCACCACCGCGCCCTGGCCGAGGTGGTGGCGGCGACCGGCGCCGAGGTCGTCGCGGGCGCGCCCGACGCGGACGCGATCACCGAGCAGACCGGGGTCGAGGTGACCCGGCGGGTCGGTGACGGCGACGTCGTGGGCGTGGGCGACTGTGAGCTCGAGGTGATCGCCCTGGTCGGGCACACCCCCGGTTCCGTCGCCCTGCGCTACCGCGACCCCGACGGTCACGACCACCTCTTCACCGGCGACTCGCTCTTCCCGGGCGGGGTCGGCAAGACCTGGTCGGCCGAGGACTTCGCGACGCTGGTCGACGACGTGGAGACCAAGGTGTTCGGCCGGCTCGCCGACGACACCTGGTTCTATCCCGGACACGGCGACGACTCGACGCTCGGCACCGAGCGGCCGTCCCTGCCGGAGTGGCGCGAGCGCGGCTGGTAGCCGGGCTCAGTCGACGAAGGGGTTGGTCGCGAGGGAGACGAACCGCTCCTGGTGGCGACGGGCCCGTGGGACGCCGAGCTCTCGCAGGGCCGCGTTGGCGACGGCCATGAAGGGCGCGGGGCCGCACAGGAACACGTCGCGGCCGGCGTACGGCGCGGCGAAGTCGCGCAGCTGCTCCTGGGTCGGCAGTCCCCGGTCCGTCTCGAGCCAGTGCTCGACGACGAGCCGGTCGGGGTGCGCCTCGGCCAGCCGCCGCAGCGGCTCGGCGAAGATCACCGACTCCTCGTCGCGGTTGGCGTCGAGCAGCACCACGTGGCCGGTCCCGTCCCGCATCGCCGCCCGGACGATCGACATCACCGGCGTGATGCCGGACCCGGCGGCCAGGAGCAGCAGGTCGGCGCTCCGGTCCTTGGGCGTGAAGATCCCGCTCGGGGGCAGCACCCGGAGCACGTCCCCGACCGCGAGGTGGTCGTTGATCCAGCCCGAGGCGTAGCCGTCTCGGGTCCGCTTCACGGTGACGGTGAGCGGCTCGCCGGGAGGGACGCACAGCGAGTAGCAGCGGGCGACGAGACCGGTCCGCTCGGACGGGACGGCGAGGGTGAGGAACTGACCGGGCGCGAAGGCGAACTGCTCGGCGTGCTCGGCCGGCACCTCGAGCACCACGGAGACCGCCTCGCGGGTCTCGGGGCGCACCTCGGCGACGGTCAGCTCGTACGACGTCTCGGCCACGGGGGCGATTGTGCCCGCGGCCCGGTCGATGCCCGCGACAGGGCACGTGGTCTTCGCCATACTCGGCGACGTGCACCCCGACGACCCCGCCGCGCGACTCGACGAGCGGGTCGACACGTGGCGGCCCGACCTGGTCCGCTCGATCGGGCGGGTCTGGCCCGACCGCACCGCTGCCGAGCACGCGGAGCTGGCCGACCGCCTGGTCGCCGTGGCCCGGGCCGGGTACGCCGGCCGCCCTGCCGACCTGCGCGCGCTCGACGAGCGGCGGCTGGCCGAGCCGGACTGGTTCCAGCGGCCCGACATGCTGGGGTACGCGGCGTACGCGGACCGCTTCGGCGGGACCCTCGCCGGCGTCGCGGAGCACACCGGCCACCTGCGCGACCTGGGCGTGACCTACCTCCACCTGATGCCTCTGCTGACCCCCCGCCCGGCGCCGAACGACGGCGGTTACGCGGTCGCCGACTACCGCAGCGTGCGGCCCGACCTCGGTGACGTCGAGGACCTGCGCGACCTCGCCACCACCCTGCGTGGCGAGGGGATCAGCCTCTGCCTCGACCTGGTCCTCAACCACGTCGCGCGCGAGCACGCGTGGGCAGCCGCGGCCCGCGCCGGTGACGCCGACAAGCGGGCGTACTTCCACATCCACCCGGACCGCTCGGTGCCCGACGCGTTCGAGGCGACCGTGCCGGAGGTCTTCCCCGACTTCGCCCCCGGCAGCTTCACGTGGGACGACGAGGTCGACGGCTGGGTCTGGACGACGTTCCACGACTACCAGTGGGACCTCGACTGGGGGAACCCCGACGTGGTCTGCGAGTTCGCGGAGATCGTCTGCTTCCTCGCCAACCTCGGCGTCGAGGTGCTGCGGCTGGACGCGATCGCCTTCCTCTGGAAGCGGCTCGGCACCTCCTGCCAGAACCAGCCCGAGGTCCACGACCTGACCCGGATCCTGCGAACGGTCGCAAGGATCGCCTGCCCGGCCTTGCTCTTCAAGGCCGAGGCGATCGTCGGCCCCGCCGACCTCCCGGCCTACCTCGGCGTCGGCGACAACGCCGGCCGGGTCTCCGACCTCGCCTACCACAACAGCCTCATGGTGCAGCTCTGGTCGATGCTCGCCTCGCGCGACGTCCGGCTCGCCGCCGTCGCGCTGCAGCAGCTCCCGCAGCCGCCGGCGATCACGTCGTGGCTGACCTACGCCCGGTGCCACGACGACATCGGCTGGGCGATCGACGACACCGACGCCTGGCGTGCCGGCCTCGAGGGGGCGGCCCACCGCCGCTTCCTCTCGGACTGGTACGCCGGGGTCTTCCCCGGCTCGTGGGCGCGGGGGCTGGTCTTCCAGGACAACCCGGCCACTGGCGACCGACGGATCTCGGGGTCGCTCGCCTCCCTCGCGGGCCTGGAGTCCGGTGACCCGGGGGCCGTCGACCGGATCCTCCTGGTCCACGCGGTGATCCTCGGGTTCGGGGGGTTGCCGGTGCTGTGGATGGGTGACGAGGTGGGCCTGCTCAACGACCTCGGCTGGGCCGACGACCCGGCCCACGCCGGCGACAACCGCTGGGTGCACCGGCCCCGGATGCCGTGGGACGGCGACAGGCCGGTCGTGCCACCGGGTGCCGAGCCCGTCGCGGCCGGCGTCCGCCACCTGCTGCGCACCCGCGCCGCGCTCCCCCACCTGCACGCGGCTCACCCGACCGAGACCTGGGATCCCCGCGACCCGGGCGTGCTCCTCGTCGTGCGCCGGGCGCCGGAGGGGCCGCTGCTGCTCGCCGCCAACGTCACGGACGAGGAGCGCTGGGTCGCCGACGACGTCCTCCACTGGCTGGGCCTGCACTCCCCCCGCCTCACCGACGCGATCACCGGTGCTCGTCCGGAGCTCCGCGACGGGGCGGTCCGGCTGGCGCCGTACCAGTGCGCCTGGCTGTACGCGGCCCGCGGCTGATCAGAGCATCCGGCGCAGGATCCTCGGGCGCAGCGTCAGGAACAGGTGGGCGGCGAGCGCCGCGAAGAACGCCAGGTGGGTCGCGACGTGGAGGGGCAGCACGTCGTCGTCGCCGACCCCGACGAGCAGCAGCCCGGTCGCCGGCATCAGGAAGAGCAGCACCAGCAGCACCCGCTCGGTCCAGTGGGCGAGGCGTCGCTGTCCCTCGGAGAGGTGCTCCGACCAGGGCGGGAGCCCGGCGACCCGGCGCCAGACGACGCGGGCGACGGCGAGCAGCAGGATCGTCACCCCGATCACCACGTGGACCCTGACGAGGGTCTCGGGGTCGTCGAGGTAGGAGGAGTCCTCGCCGCCACGGCCCCGACCACGACCGCTCTCCCCGCTGCGGCCGCGGCCTCGGCCGCGGCCGCTCCCCGAGTCGTCGGCCTCCATCAGCCAGCCGACCGTGAGCTGGGCGGTCAGGGCCAGCACCGTCAGCCAGTGCAGCCCCTTGCCGACCCAGCCGTAGCCGTCCGGTCCGTTGCGTGCCCCCATGCCGGTCAGTAGTAGCCGGTCTCGCCGTCGAGGAGCTCGCGCACCAGGTCGAGGTGGCCCGCGTGGCGGGCGGTCTCCTCGAGCATGTGGACCAGCATCCAGCCCAGCGTCGCCCCCGCGGCCGGGAAGGCGGTCCCCACGCCGGTGTCCGACAGCGAGTGGGAGGCGATGACGTCGTCGCTGCGACGGCACTGCTCGTCGTACGCCGCCAGCAGCTCGTCGAGCGAACGGTCCTGGACCAGGAACTCGGAGTCCTCGACGTCGTCCCAGCCCGGTCCCTCGGGCTCACGCCCGAGGAAGGCGTGCTCGAACCACAGCTGCTCGGCCCAGGTGAGGTGGCCCACGATGCCCGCGACGGTCATCAACGGGGAGGTCGGGATCACCGACCGGTGGGCGTCCTCGTCGGAGAGTCCCTCGCACTTGAGGGTGACGATCCCACGCTGCAGGTCGTACCACCCGAGCAGCGAGGTGCGGTCGTCGGCGTCGAAGGCGGGACGTTCTCGGCGTGCAGGCACGGGCACACCCTTGCGACCCGGGACGCCCCGGTCAACCGGTCCGTGGGCCGTCCCCGGGCCGGGTGACGGTCGCGCCGTAGCGGCCCCGGTGGTAGAGCAACGCCTCGCCGTCGCCGGTGGCGGAGAGGTCGAGCACACGCCCGACGACCAGCAGGTGGTCACCGCCGTCGTGGACCGCCTCGACGCGGCAGTCGACGTGGCCGAGGCCGCCGGGGAGCAGCGGCGAGCCGGTGGCCGGCGACGGTGTCCACGCCAGGTCGCGGAACTTGTCCGCCCCGCGGGTGGCCATGAGCTCGGCGAGCCACTGCTGGTCGGCTGCGAGGATGGTGACGCAGAAGGTCCCGGCCCGCTCGATCACCGGCCACGCACGGGAGGTGCGCGCCATCGACACCAGCACGAGCGGGGGTTCCAGCGAGAGGGACAGGAAGCCCTGCACGGTCATCCCGACCGGCCCGTCCTCACCCGTGGCGCTGACGACCGTCAGCCCCGTCGCGAAGCGACCGAGCACGTCGCGGAAGCGCAGTGCCGCAGCGTCGGAACCCGGTTCGTGGCTGAGGTGCACCATCTCGCCGGGCCGCAGCTCGAAGTCGTCCGCCTCGCGCTGGTCACCGCTCTCCTGCATGATCGCCCAGTCTGTCACGCAGGCAAGGGCCGGCTCGGAGCGGTCGGCTCACCGCACGCGACGACCGGCCCGCTCCCCCGCCCGGCCCCGGTGCGTCTTCGAGACGTCGAGCGTCAGGCGGCCCGGCCAGTCGAAGGCCAGCGACCCGCCGTGCGGCAGCGTCCGCCACCGGCCGGCGACCTCGTCCAGCCGACGTACGGCACCGCGCAGCGCGTCCGGGTCCGCGGCCACCGGCGCGGCGGTCGTCTGCTGCTTCACCCGCCCGACGGAACGCTCCCAGGTTGCGACGGTGAGGGCCACCAGGCGCTCCGACCGGACCATGTCGGCATGACCCATCGACGCCACCCGCTGGGCCCGGCGCCGGTGCCGCAGCGTGTTGTCCTCGGGAGCGGGGGCGAAGATCCCTCCCCCGCCGGCCGCGAGCTGCCCCCAGACGCCGAGCTCGATCCCGAAGTGCTCCTCGACGAGGTAGTGCGCGAGGTCGTGCGGCATCAGGTCGTCGAAGCCGGGTGCGAACCGCGACACCAGGGGCGCGCCGTGCTCCCGGTCGATGGCGACGGTGTACCGGTGGTCGTCGACCCTCGTGAAGGTCACCCGCATGCTCCCGACGCTAGACGCCCGGCGAGCAGGGGTCACCCGGTTTCCGGCGGCTCAGCGGAAGCGCTGAGCCGCCTCCTCGACCCGGGCGACGTGGCCCGCCCAGTCGTAGTCGTCGCCGGGCAGGTTGGTGACGCCGTCCCGGAGCCCGGCGGCACCGTCGATCGTCTCGCGGACGATGTCGGCGTGACCGGCGTGGCGGTTGGTCTCGGCGACGACGTGGACCAGCAGCAGGCCGAGGGTCACCCGGTTGCGCTCGACCGGCCACCAGGGCACTCGTCCCTCGCTGTCGATCCCGAGGGCGTCGAAGGTGCGGGCCGCCTCCTCCCAGGCCAGGTGGTAGAGGCCGATGACGCCCTCACGGGACTCCTCGGGCGTGGCCCACATGTCCTCGTTGTGCTCGGCGTCCTCGTCGTCGAACGGCGAGGGCACGGGGAGCTCCCGGCCGAAGCTCGACACGAAGTAGCCGAGCTCGACGTAGGCGAGGTGCTTGACGAGGCCGAGCAGGTTGGTGCCGGTGGGGGTGAGCGGACGGCGTACGTCGTAGTCGCTCGCGTCCTCGAGCTTCCAGAGCAGCGCCTCGCGGGCGGTCTGGAGGTAGCGGACCAGGATCTCCTTCTGTCCCTCGGGCACGGTCAGGCTCCCTTGCGGTGGGGAGTCAGGACGCAGAACTCGTTGCCCTCGGGATCGGCCAGCACGGCCCAGCCCCTGTCGGGCCCGTCGCGGTGGTCGGCCTCGAGCGTCGCGCCGAGGCCGAGGATCCGCTCGACCTCCTCGTCGCGGCTGCGGTCGGTGGGCCGGATGCACAGGTGCATCCGGTTCTTGACCGTCTTGGGCTCGGGCACCTTGAGGAAGAGCAGGGCGCGGTCGTCGGGGCCGACGAGACCGCACTCGTCGTCACCCGGCTCGTCCTCGCCGTCGTAGACGAAGTCGTCGAGCACCTGGGCCCACCAGATCGTCTGGGCGTAGGGGTCGTGGGCGTCGATGCAGAAGTTCGATGTCCGAGAAGCCATGTCCGCATCTTCACCTGTCCCGGCGACGACCGCCACCGACATCGGCCCGCTGCGGAACACCTCGGGCGCCCGTGGTGTTGGGACCGGACGTGCGCGGGGGATCCCGCGTGCCCCCCGACCCGCAGGAGGACGACGAACAGTGCGTGCAGCCAGCTACGACCAGTACGGCGGTCCCGAGGTGCTCACCGTGGGCGAGGTCCCCGACCCGCCCGTCGGCCCGGACACGGTGCTCGTCCGGGTGAAGGCCACGAGCGTGAACCCGGTGGACTGGAAGATCCGCGAGGGCTACCTCCAGGGCGCCTACCCGCACCACCTGCCGATCATCCCCGGCTGGGACGTCGCCGGAGTCGTCGAGGCCGTCGGCCCGGCGGTCGTGACCGGCGTGCAGCCGGGCGACGAGGTCTGGGGCTACGTCCGACGTGACGACGTGGCCCACGGCACCGCCGCCGAGCTGGTGCCCGCTCCCGAGCGCACGGTCACCCGCAAGCCGGCGTCGCTCTCCTTCGAGGAAGCAGCGGCCGTCCCGCTCGCGGGTCTCACCGCCTGGCAGTCGCTCACCGAGGCGCTGCAGGTCGGCGAGGGCGACCGCGTCCTGGTCCACGCCGCCTCGGGCGGGGTCGGTCAGCTCGCCGTCCAGATCGCCACCGCCCTGGGTGCCGAGGTGATCGGCACCGCGTCGCCCGCCAACCACGACCTGGTCCGCTCGCTGGGCGCCACCACGGTCCTCGACCACGCGGCCGGGCCGGTGAGCAAGCAGCTGGCCGAGCACGGCGGCCGGGTCGACGCGGTGCTCGACCTGATCGGGGGCGACGCGCTCGCCGACGCCCCGGAGCAGGTCCACGACCCCCGCCGGATCGCCTCGATCATCGACCCGGAGACGGTCCTCGGCCTGGGTGGGCGTTACGTCTTCGTACGCCCCGAGCGTGACCACCTCGACGAGCTCGGCCGCCTCGCCGACGAGGGCAGGCTGCGGGTCACCCTGGCCCGGACCTTCGACCTCGACGAGATCGCCGACGCCCACCTGCTCTCCCAGGAGGGCCACCCCGGCGGCAAGATCGCCGTCCGCGTCTGAGGGAACCACGCTCGCCCCGCGGTGGGCATACTGGACCGGTGCGTGCAGCGCTCCGGACGCGGTACGGCGGTCCGGCCGTCGTCCACCTCGCCGACGTCCCGGAGCCGGTCCCCGGCAAGGGCGAGCTGCTGGTGCGGGTGCTCGCGACGACGGTCAACCGCACCGACTGCGCGTACCGGTCCGGGCAGCCGTGGATCAACCGTGCCGTCTGCGGGTGGCCGCGGCCGCGGGTCCACGTGCTGGGGTCGGAGTACGCGGGGGTGGTGGCGGGCGTGGGCGAGGACGTCACGTCGTACGCCGTCGGCGACCGGGTGTTCGGCTTCGTCGACGGCCGTCCCGGCGCGCATGCCGAGCTGGTGGCCGTCGCTGCCGACGGCCTCGTCGCCCCGGTGCCCGAGGGGTGGGACCCGGTCGACGCGGCTCCGGGGACGGAAGGGGCGCACTACGCCCACGCCTTCCTCCGCGTGACCGGCCTCAGCAGGGGTGACCGGGCCGTCGTCGTCGGAGCCACGGGCGGGATCGGTACGGCAGCCGTGCAGCTGCTGCACGCCGAGGGCGTGGAGGTGACGGCGGTGTGCGACCGGCTGCCCCCGGGACGCCCGGACCTGCTGACCGGGCTGGGCGCGGCGCGTGTTGTCGAGCTCGACGGCGGTCGCGGGGACGACCTCGGGGGCGGCTTCGACGCGGTCCTCGACGCCACCGGGCACAGCTCCTTCGGCGCTGCCCGTCGGCTGCTCCGACGCGGTGGCTGCTACGTGTCGTCGGACCTGGGGCGTGGTGGTCAGAACGTCCTGCTCGCCGCGGCCGGGCCGCTGGCGCGGGCGCTGGGTCGGCGCCACGTGCGCTTCCCCTTGCCGCACGAGGACGCCGCCCTCGCCACGCACCTGGCCGAACTCATGGCGCGCGGCGACTACCGCCCCGTGGTCGACCGGACCTACCCCTTCGACCAGCTGTGCGAGGCGTACGCCCACGTCGACACCGGCAGGAAGGTCGGCAACGTCGTCGTCACCATGCCGGGAGAACGCAGCCAGGACGCGGGCTGAGCTGCGGCCGCGGCCTGCGTGGTGCGCCCACCCGGACACGGGCGTCCTAGGCTCGCCCGCATGACCGAGATGCCCGCGGACCTGCTCGTCCACGCGCGCGAGGCCCGGGGCTTCATGCCCGAGGACGAGGGGCTGCTGCTCCACCGGCTGGCCCGGGAGCGGCTCCCGCTCGGCCCGGTCCTGGAGGTCGGCACCTACTGCGGCAAGTCGGCGGTCTACCTCGGCGCCGCCGCCCGCGAGGTCGGCGGCACGGTCTTCACCGTCGACCACCACCGCGGCAGCGAGGAGAACCAGGCAGGGTGGGAGCACCACGACCCCGACCTGGTCGACCCGGCGACGGGGTTGATGGACACGCTCCCCTTCCTGCGCCGCACCCTGGCGCGCGCCGGGCTCGAGGACCACGTGGTCGCCGTCGTCGGCGCCTCCGCCACGGTCGCGCGCCACTGGCGGACGCCGCTGACGATGCTGTTCATCGACGGCGGCCACGGGCAGGAGCCGGCGCACGCGGACTTCTCCGGCTGGGCGCCGTGGGTTCAGCCGGGCGGGCTGCTCGTCATCCACGACGTCTTCCCCGACCCGGCCGACGGCGGGCGGCCGCCGTACGAGATCTACCTCCGGGCGCTCGCGGGCGGCGCCTTCACCGAGGTCGAGGCGCTCGGGTCGGTGCGGGTGCTGGAGCGGACGTCAGGACAGGCGGGGCCGCTCGAGCACGTCGGCTGACGGGCAACCACACTCGAGGCCGATCTCCGCGAACGCCGGACCGAGGGTCGTGCCGCGCATGATCGTCGCCCCGGGCGTGCTGAGCGAGAGCGCGTCGACCGCCAGGATCACCGCCGCCCCCGTGTACGTCGTCTGCTCGTCCGGCCAGTTCACGCGGTCGGGGAAGACGTAACCGGTCCAGTAGGACCCGTCACCGTGGCGCAGGTGCTGCAGGTCCCCGAGCAGCCGGAGCGCTCGCTCCCGGTCGCCGACGACGTCGAGGGCCAGCACCAGCTCCGCGGTCTCGGCCCCGGTCACCCACGGGTTGCGGCTCACGCAGCGGATGCCGAGACCGGGCTCGACGAAGGTGTCCCACCGCTCCGCCAGCCGACGGCGGGCGGCCTCCCCGCGGATCGCACCGCCCAGCACCGGGTAGTACCAGTCCATCGAGAACTCGGCCTTGTCGAGGAAGCGGTCCTCGTGGTCGCGGATCGCGTGGGCCAGCCGGCCTCCAGCCAGCTCCCACTCCGGCTGCGGGTCCTCGACCAGCTCGGCCAGCGCCACCCCGGCCCGCAGCGCGTGGTGGATGCTGGACGAGCCGGCCAGCAGCGCCTCGTCGTTGACGCGGCCGGGGGCGCCGTCGGGCCACTCCTGCGACCAGGCGATGCCGCCCCAGGGCAGCTGCAGGGAGACCGCGTGGTCGAGCCCGCGACGCACGACCGGCCACATCCGGCGCACGAACGCGGAGTCGCGACGGACCAGCCAGTGGTGCCAGACCCCGACGGCGAGGTAGGAGCCCATGTTGGTCTCGCTCGAGGCGTCGGCCACCTCGCCGCCCACGATCTTCATCGGCACCGAGCCGTCCTGGCGCTGCACGGTCGGCACCCAGGCGTACGCCCGCTCGGCCGCCTCCACCTCGCCGGCGGCGAGGAGCGCCATCGCGGCCTCCACGTGGTTCCAGACGTCGGTGTGGGCGCCGGACTGCCACGGGATCGCCCCCGACGGCTCCTGGGCCCCGACGATCGAGCGCGCAGTGGCCGCGACCTGGCGGGCGCTCAGCAGCCCCTCGAGGCGGGGGACGTCAGCCGACATCGACCGGCTTGCGGAAGTAGAGGACCAGCGACTTGCCGATGAGCGGGTCGAGCACCCGCCCGGCCGCGCGCAGCACCGCCGGCTGCTCCATGATCTCCCACACGAGCAGCCGGTGGTAGGCCCGCACGAGCGGGTGGCGGTCGTTGGTCACGCCGACCGCGCACTTGAGCCACCAGTACGGCGCGTGCAGCCCGTGGACGTGGTCGCGGCCCTCGAGCACGAGACCGGCGTTCTCGGCCTTGGAGGCCAGCTCCTTGTCGGTGTAGATCCGGATGTGACCGCCCGGGACGTCGTGGTACTCGTCGGAGAGCTTCCAGCTGATCGCCTCGGGCAGCCAGCGCGGGACGGTCAGGGCGACCGTGCCGCCGGGCCGGGTGACCCGCACCAGCTCCTCGATCGCGGCGATGTCGGCGGGGACGTGCTCCAGGATCTCGGCCGCGACGACGCGGTCGAACTCACCGTCGGCGAAGGGCAGCGCCAGCGCGTCGCCCTCCTTCACGTCGGCCTCCGCACCCGCCGGCACCTCACCGGCCTCCTTCATCGCGACGAAGAGGTCGCGGACGCCCGCGAGCTCGTCGGCGTCCTGGTCGAAGGCCATCACGTCGGCACCGCGTCGGTACATCTCGAACGCGTGGCGGCCCGCCCCGCACCCGAGGTCGAGCACGCGGTCGCCCGGGCGCAGCCCGAGCCGGTCGAAGTCAACGGTGAGCACGGATCGCCTCCTCGTAGGCGGCGGCCGTCGCCTGCGCGGCGGCTCGCCAGCTGAACCTCTCCTCGACCCGACGTCGCCCGGCCGCCCCCATCCGGGCCCGACGCGCGGGGTCGTCGAGCAGCGCACCCAGCGCGTGGGTGAGCTCGCCGACGTCGCCCGGCTCGACCAGGTCCGCGCACTCGCCGTCCGGGCCGACCACCTCGGGGATGGCGCCGGCGCGCGACACGACCAGCGGCGTCGCGCAGGCCATCAGCTCCGCGGTCGGGAGGCTGAAGCCCTCGTACAGGGACGGGACGCACGCGACCTCGGCCGAGCCCATCAGCCCGACCAGCTCGTCGTCGGTGAGGCCGTGGACGAAGCGCACCGAGCCCTCGAGGCCGAGCTGGTCGATCAGCTGCTCGGTCCGTCCGCCCGCGACCGGCTTGCTCACCAGCACCAGCTCGAGGCCGGCACGCTCGACGCGGAGCTTGGCGTACGCCTCGAGCAGGGTCGCGATCCCCTTCATGGGGGCGTCGGCGCTGGCCATCGCCATGATCCGGCCCGGCACCCGCGGCTCGGTGGGCGGCCGGAACCGCTCCTCGACGCCGAGCTGGATCACCCGCATCCGGGCCGGGTCGAGGCCGAAGTCACGTGCGGCGTCCCGGCGCGAGGACTCCGACGGCGTCACGATGAACCGCATCTGCCGGGCGACCCTGCCCTGCATCCGCAGGAACCCGTACCAACGGCGCAGCGTCAGCCGCTGCCTCCGGGTCGTCGCCTGCTGGAGGTCGATCCGCCGGTCGTGGGTGATCGGGTGGTGGATGGTCGTGACCATCGGGAGCCGCTCGGCGACGTCGACCATGCCGTGACCCAGCACCTGGTTGTCGTGCACCACGTCGAAGTCGTCCACGCGGTCGGCGAGCAGCCGCGCGACCCGGGTGCTGAAGGTCTTCGGCTCCGGGAACCCGGCCGTGCACATGGTGAGGAACTCCTCGACGTCGACCCGGTCGCGGAACTCCCGCAGCCGCGGGACCCGGAACGGGTCGGGCTCGCGATAGAGGTCGAGGCTCGGCACCTCCGTGAGCAGCACGCCCTCGTCGAGCTCGGGGTAGGGCTGGCCGGAGAACACCTCGACGGTGTGGCCGAGCGCCACCAGCTCCCGGCTGAGGTGGCGGACGTAGACGCCCTGTCCGCCGCAGTGCGGCTTGCTGCGGTAGGACAGCAGTGCGATCCGCATCGGCGGCGGCCCCTTCGTCGGATACTCGTCGGTAACGCTGACGATTATGGCCGGTCTCCGGATCCGGACCTCAGGTGCCCTCGCTGGAGTGGCCCGGGAACACGTGGGCGTCCGGGTCGATGGCGACGGCCGCGTTGTTGACCGCGGTCGCGGCCTCGCCGAACCCGACCGCGATCAGCCGGACCTTGCCGGCATACTCGGTGATGTCCCCGGCGGCGAAGACGCGCGGCAGGCTGGTCTGCATCGAGGGCGACACCACGACGTGGCGCTTCTCGACCTCGATCCCCCACTCCTGCAGCGGCCCGAGGTCGGCGACGAAGCCGAGCGCGGCGACCAGGGCCTGCGCCGGACGGCGGACGGGCTCGACGCCGTCGACGCTGATCTCGACCTCCTCGAGCGTCCCGTCGCCGCGCAGCTCGGTCACCTGCGCCCGCGTGATGATGTCGACCGAGCTGTCACGCACCGCCTGCACGGTCCGCGCATGGGCGCGGAACGCGTCACGCCGGTGGACCAGCGCCACCGACCGGGCGACCGGCTCGAGGTGGAGCGCCCAGTCGAAGGCGCTGTCGCCGCCCCCGACGATGACGACGTCCTTGTCGACGTACGGCTGGAAGGACGGGACGAAGAACTCCAGGCCACGGCCGAGCCACCCGTCGCCCGCCGGCAGCGGCCGGGGGCTGAACTTGCCGATGCCCGCGGTGATGATCACCGCACCGGCGCTGATCTCGGTGCCGTCGTCGAGCCCGATCGTCACCGAGTCCCCGTGGTGCTCCAGGCTCCGGGCGGTCCGGTCGAGGTGGTAGGTCGGGTGGGCGCTCGACGCCTGCGCGACCAGCCCCTCCACGAGCGCCTTGCCCTTGACCGTCGGGAAGCCGGCGACGTCGAGGATCGCCTTCTCGGGATACATGGCGGTGATCTGGCCACCGAGCTCAGGCAGGCTGTCGACCACCGCCACCCGCAGCCCGCGGAAGCCGGCGTAGTAGGCGGCGTACAGGCCGGTGGGGCCCGCTCCGATGATCAGCACGTCCGTGTCGGTGGCCACGCGCTGATCCAACACCGGTCACGGGCCCGGCGACAACAGGCTCGCCAACCCCGGTGGGCCGACCTGCCTAGGATGCCGCTCGTGGAGACGAGCCGCGGATGACCGACCCCGACCAGGTGTGGTCCGCCTTCAGCGGCGATCCGCGCGATCCCGCGCTGGCCGGAATGCGCGCCTCCGACGCCGACCGCGAGGTGGTCCACCAGGTGCTCACCGAGGCGTACGCCGACGGCCGGCTCGACCGGGAGGAGCTGGAGTCCCGGACGACCGAGACGCAGGCGGCGCGGACGCTGGGCGACCTGCTGCCGCCGCTGGAGGGCCTGGTGGCCGCCCGACGGTCGGCGACGCTCGTGCCCGAGGCGCGCATCGCCGAGCGAGCGCTCGAGTCGTGGCGCAAGGACCGGCGCGAGGCCCTGTGGGGGCTGCTGTCGGTCTCGGCGATCGTGTGGACGATCTGGCTGGCGGGGTCGTTCGGGGGTGACGGGTTCGACCCGTACTTCCCCTGGCCGCTCTTCGTCACCATGGCGGCGGCGCTCAACCTCGGCCGGATCCAGTTCCAGCGCGACCAGATCGTCTCGGACGAGAAGCGACGGCTCGAGAAGAAGCGCCGCAAGGAGATCGAGAAGCGTCGGGAGGAGGACTCGTGACCTCCTCCCCCACGACCGAGCTGCTGCGGCGGCACCCCTCCGGGTGGGTGCTGGCGGCGCAGCTGGTCGCGATCCTGGCCTACCCGTTCCTCGACGACTCGGTCGCCGGCCGGGCGATCCTGGGCGTGGTGCAGATCGCGATCGTGCTGGCGGCGCTCTACGCCGTCCGGCGGACGCCGACGCTCACCTGGGTCGGCATCCTGCTGGCGCCGCCCGCCATGCTCTTCACGGTGATGGAGGCGGTCTGGCCCGACACCGGCTGGATCGTGCTGGGCTCGGCGCTGCTGCACGCGCCGTTCTACTTCTACGTCTCCTACGGGATGATCCGCTACCTCTTCCACGACGACCGGGTCACGCGCGACGAGCTGTTCGCGACCGCCGCGGCCTTCACGGTCGTCGCCTGGGGCTTCGCCTACGTCTACGCCGCCGTGCAGGTCCTGAGCCCCGGCTCCTTCACGGGCGCCGGCGGCACCGAACAGACGTGGTTCGAGCTGCTCTACCTCTCGTTCGCGCAGCTCACCAGCGTCGGCCTGTCCGACGTGGTGCCGATCGAGGCGCACGCCCGCTCGGTCGCGATCCTGGAGATGGTGGCGGGCGTCTTCTACATCGCGCTCGTCGTCGCCCGCATGGTCGGGCTGACCATCGTGCGGCAGCAGCGGCGCTGACGCCCGGCCGTCGTCCTCAGTCCTCGTCGTCCTCGTCGTCGAGGAGGCCCTCTCGCCGGGCTCCCGCGACGATCCTGCGGACGTTGGTGAGCGAGCCGCAGTCGTCGTCGATCTGCCGGTTGCGCTCGGCGGCGAACTCCTGGCCGAGGTCGGCCCGCACCCGTTCGCCGACCTCCTCGCGGGCCGGGTTGAGGATGGTCAGCTCCTCCTCCGTGAGGTGGTGGTTGACGGCGGTCGCCAGCTCCTCGACGGCGTCGTCGAAGGCCTGGGTGTCGGTGCCCTTGAGCTCCAGCACCGCCAGCAGCGCCTCGTGGCCCTCGGCGTGCTCCTCCTCGCCGTGCTCGGCCTCGTGCTCGCCGACCGCGCCCTTGCGACGGAGCTTGGGGTAGACGTACTTCTCCTCGGCCTCCGCGTGGGCGACGTGGAGGGCGGCGAAGGCGGCGCGGACCGCGTCGCGGTCGCTGCTGGCGTCCCGGAGGTCGCGAAGCAGCGCCTCGAAGCGCCGGTGGTCGTCGAGGATCAGGTCGATGACGTCGCCCTGCACGGGCCGTCCGAGGTCGATGGCAGTCATGCGGCGAGCCTAGTCAGCACGGGCGCGTCGCCCCTCACCCGGAGGGTGGTGCATCGGGGCTGCATTTCCCATGAGATGCGGGTGGCTGGTCACTTCTCACGGTGTACCGAGCGTGAGCAGTGAGTATCTGCCCACATCTCATGGGAAATGCGTGGCGCCCCGAGTCCTACGGGCGCGGTACGTCGGCCTCCCAGCGCCGCCGGCGCTCGGCGTCATCCTGCTCCCACCACGGGGTGCCCCGCTCGCCGAGGGCGACCTTGGCGGCCTGGACACCGGCGCGGGACCGCGGCTCCTCGTCCGTGCCGCGGGTGCGCCGCACCTCGCGCCGCCACGCCATCAGGACCCGCTGCAGCTCGTCGCGCCGAGCCGCGGGGATGGCCGGGTCGGTCGCCCGCCAGCGCCTGCCGTCGACCACGATGAAGCGGCCGTCGTCGGTGGTCTCGGGCATCAGTCGAGGCAGAACTCGTTGCCCTCGGGGTCCAGCATCACCACGTGGCCGCCCGACAGCGGCGGGGCCGGCTCGTGGCGCTCGACCCTGGTGGCGCCGAGCCCGACGAGCCGCCCGGCCTCCGCCTCCAGCGCGGCCATCCGCTCCTCCCCCTCGAGACCGGGGGCGGCCCGGACGTCGAGGTGGACGCGGTTCTTGGCGGCCTTGCCCTCCGGCACCCGCTGGAAGAACAGCCGCGGCCCCTCGCCGGCCGGGTCCTGACAGGCCGAGGCGCTGTTTCGGTGCTCGGGCGGCAGGCTCTCCGCGAACGCGTCCCAGGACTCGAAGCCGGGCGGCGGTGGCGGCAGCTCGTAGCCGAGCACCTCGTTCCAGAACAGCGACAGGGCACGGGGGTCGGCGCAGTCGAAGGTGACCTGCACGGTCTTGGCCGTCATCTCGCGCTCCTCACTTGGTCGCCGGCGCTCGCTGCGCTCGCGCGCTCCTCGCTCGTCGGGAGCACTCCGAGCTCGTTCCTCGCTCGGTGCCCCATCCTCACTTCGTCGCCTCCATCATCTGGCGGAGCTCCTTCTTGAGCTCGGAGATCTCGTCGCGCAGCCGGGCGGCGACCTCGAACTGGAGATCGCCGGCGGCGGCCTTCATCTGGTCGGTGAGCTGCTGGATCAGGTCGGCCAGCTCCGTCGCGGGGATGCCGGCGGTGTCGGGCAGCTCGTCGTGGAGCCTCGAGAGCGCCGGGGTCGGGGACTTGCCGGCCTTCACGCCACCTGCGCGGCCCTTCTGGCCGACGTCGGCCCAGGTCTGCAGGAGCGCCTGGGTGTTCTCGTCCTCACGGGCGAGCATCTCGGTGATGTCGGCGATCTTCTTGCGCAGCGGCATCGGGTCGAGCCCGCGCTCGGTGTTGTAGTCGATCTGGATCTGGCGGCGCCGGTTGGTCTCGTCGATGGCGGCCTCCATCGACGGCGTGACCTTGTCGGCGTACATGTGGACCTGACCCGACACGTTGCGCGCGGCGCGGCCGATGGTCTGGATCAGGGACTTGTCGGAGCGCAGGAAGCCCTCCTTGTCGGCGTCGAGGATCGAGACCAGCGACACCTCGGGGAGGTCGAGGCCCTCGCGCAGCAGGTTGATCCCGACCAGGACGTCGTACTCGCCGAGGCGCAGGTCGCGCAGCAGCTCGATCCGCTTGAGCGTGTCGACCTCGGAGTGGAGGTAGCGGGTCCGGACGCCGGCGTCGAGGAGGTAGTCGGTGAGGTCCTCGGACATCTTCTTGGTGAGCGTGGTGACCAGGACCCGCTCGTTCTTCTCGACGCGGGTCCGGATCTCGTGGATCAGGTCGTCGATCTGGCCCTTGGTCGGCTTGACGACGACCTCGGGGTCGATCAGGCCGGTCGGTCGGATGATCTGCTGGACGACGTCGCCCTGCACCTTGTCGAGCTCGTAGTTGCCCGGGGTCGCGGAGAGGTAGATCGTCTGGCCGATCCGGTCGAGGAACTCCTCCCACCGCAGCGGCCGGTTGTCCATCGCGCTGGGGAGCCGGAACCCGTGGTCGACGAGGTTGCGCTTGCGGGACATGTCGCCCTCGTACATGCCACCGATCTGGGGCACGGCCACGTGGGACTCGTCGACGACGAGCACGAAGTCCTCGGGGAAGTAGTCGAGCAGGCAGTTGGGCGCCGAGCCGCGGGAGCGACCGTCGATGTGCATGGAGTAGTTCTCGATGCCCGAGCACGACCCCACCTGGCGCATCATCTCGATGTCATACGTCGTCCGCATCCGCAGCCGCTGCGCCTCGAGCAGCTTGCCCTGGCGCTCGAAGGTCGCGAGCTGCTCCTCGAGCTCGGACTCGATGCCGGCGATGGCCCGCTCCATCCGCTCCGGACCGGCGACGTAGTGGGTCGCCGGGAAGATGTGGAGCTCCTCGTCCTCGGTGAGGACCTCGCCGGTGACGGGGTGCAGCGTCATCAGCCGCTCGATCTCGTCGCCGAAGAACTCGATCCGGATCGCCAGCTCCTCGTAGACCGGGAAGATCTCGAGGGTGTCGCCGCGGACCCGGAACGTGCCGCGGGTGAAGGCCATGTCGTTGCGGGTGTACTGGATCTGGACCAGCCGCCGGAGCATCTCGTCGCGGTCGTGCTCCTGGCCGACCTTCAGCCGGATCATCCGGTCGACGTACTCCTGCGGGGTGCCGAGGCCGTAGATGCAGGAGACGGTGGACACCACGATCACGTCGCGGCGCGTCAACAGGCTGTTGGTCGCGGAGTGGCGGAGCCGCTCGACCTCCTCGTTGATGGAGGAGTCCTTCTCGATGTAGGTGTCGGTCTGGGGGACGTACGCCTCCGGCTGGTAGTAGTCGTAGTAGGAGACGAAGTACTCGACCGCGTTGTTGGGGAAGAGCTGGCGCAGCTCGTTGGCGAACTGGGCCGCCAGCGTCTTGTTGGGCTGCATCACCAGCACCGGACGCTGCAGCTGCTCGGCCACCCACGCGACGGTGGCGGTCTTGCCGGTGCCGGTCGCGCCGAGCAGCACCACGTCCTCGACCCCGCCCTGGATCCGCTCGGTGATCTCGGCGATCGCCGCCGGCTGGTCGCCCGACGGCTGGTAGTCGGACTCCACCTTGAAGGGCGCCACCCGGCGCTCGAGATCGGTCACTGGCCGCATGGCCCGAGCCTACGTCGGCCCACCGACAGGGTTGCGGGGTGCGGCCGCCCTCATGGCGATACCTGACCGCGGACATCATCATCAGCGCTCGTCAGATGATGATCCTCGCGGTCAGGTATCCCGGCCGGCCTGGGTGCCCACCCGTCAGGCGGGCGGTCGCCAGAGCCAGGTCTCGGAGACCAGCTCGCCGTCGCCGCCGGACCACTCCCACCCACCCACGACGACGAGCTCGTCACCGACGCCCGCGACGACCGCGTCGGTCCGGCCGGACAGCGGGGCGTCCGCCGACCTGGTCCAGCCGGCGACGGGCTCGCTCCCGGGGCCGACGTGGGCGGTCAGCTGAACGCAGCCGGCCAGCAGCCCCACGAGCGGGACGGACGCCAGGGCGAGGCGACGCCGGAGCGGGAGCACGTCGGTTGGACGACGGCTCCGGCGCACCGGTTCCCACGCTCGCTAGATTGGCCGCGTGCGCGCGACGAGGGGATCCGGGGCCGAGCGGGTGTTCCGCGCGCTGCGCCGCTCGGTGCTCGCCGTCCTCGGGCTGCAGCTCGCGCTGGCGGTCGGGATGTCGCTCGTCGACTCCTACCGTCGGCGCAACAAGAAGCCGAAGCCGTTCCCGACCACCGCACCCCGGACCGTCGAGCTGGGTGCCGGGTCGATCACGACCTACACCTACGGTCGGGACCTGTACGCCGACATGCTGGCGGCGATCGAGGGCGCCCAGCGGCAGGTGCTCTTCGAGAGCTACATCTGGAAGGGCGACGAGGTCGGCGAGCAGTTCAAGCAGGCGCTGGCCGACGCCGCCGGACGGGGCGTCGAGGTCTACTGCATCTACGACGGCTTCGCCAACCTCGTCGTCTCGCCCCTGTTCAAGAGCTTCCCACCGACGATGAAGGTGCTGCGCTACCCGGTCTACAACGCCGGCTGGCGGTTCTTCGACCTGCGACGCTACGGGCGCGACCACCGCAAGATCCTCGTGGTCGACGACGCGGTGGGGTTCGTCGGCGGCTACAACGTGGGGACGGCGTACGCCACCGAGTGGCGCGACACCCACGTCCGGATCGACGGACCGGCGGTGTGGGACCTCAAGCGGGCCTTCGCCGACTTCTGGAACCTCAACCGGCGACGGATCCTCGGCACCAGCGAGCGGCCGCTGCTGCTCGAGGCCGCGGCGCAGTGGGAGTCGCGGATCCGGGTCCACCGCAACGTGCCGCGGCTGTGGATGTTCCCGATCCGCGGGATGTACCTCGAGGCGATCAGTCGGGCCTCGCGCAACATCTGGATGACGCAGGCCTACTTCCTCCCAGACCAGGACTTCGTCGACGAGCTCGTGGCCGCGGCCCAGCGCGGGGTCGACGTACGACTGCTGGTCCCGCTGAAGTCCAACCACGTCGTCGCCGACTGGGTCTCGCGCGGCTACTACGCCCAGCTGCTACGCGCGGGGGTGCGGATCCTGCGCTTCAAGGACGCGATGGTGCACGCCAAGACCGCCACCGTGGACGGCACCTGGTCGACCGTCGGCACCGCCAACATCGACCGGTTGAGCCTCACCGGCAACTACGAGATCAACGTCGAGGCGATCGACGAGGACTTCGCGCAGTCGCTGGAGGAGGTCTTCCAGCTCGACCAGACCAACTGCCTCGAGCTGACCCTGCACGAGTGGGAGGCGCGCGACCTGCACCGACGCTTCACGGAGTTCCTGCTGACGCCGTTCCGCCCCCTGCTCTGACCCTCCGCCCACGCGGTGTCAGGCGGGGAGGTGGGTGCGCGGCGCCATCCGGGGACCCAGCCGGGGCCGGTGGAGCCCCGCGAGGGCGACCAGGCCCTGCACCCGGCCGCGGTGCGGACGGTAGGGCTCGAGGTACGCCTCGAGCTCGTCGTCGTCGAAGGCCGAGCCGGTGAGCGCCCAGCCGATGTCCTTGGCCACGTGGTAGTCGCCGAACGAGACCGCGTCGGCGTCACCCATCGCCCGTTGGCGCACCTCGGCGCTGGTCCACCGCCCGATCCCGGGCAACGACCGGAGCGCCTTGTCGGCCTCCTGCGGGCTCATGGTCGCGGTCCGCTCGATGGCGTGGGCGACCCGGGCCGCGAGCACGACCGCCTTGGAGCGGGCCGGGTCGATGTGGAGCTTGAGCCACTCCCACGACGGGATGGTGCGCAGGGTGTCGGCGTCCGGCTGCACCCACACGCCCAGGTCGTGGCCCGGCCCGGGAGCGCGGTTGCCCCACCGGTGGACGAGGTTGCGGAAGCCCGCGAACGCCTCCTGGCCGGTGACCTTCTGCTCGATGATCGCGGGCACCAGCGCCTCCATCACCAGGCCGGTGCGCCCGATCCGCCAGTCGCGGTGGTGGCGCCAGACGTCGGCGAGGACCCGGTGGGTCGGCTCGAAGCCGCTCGGGTCGTCGTCGGCACCGAGCAGGCCCGGCACCGAGGCGAGCGCCCACTCGGCGCCCTCGCCCCAGGCCGCGGCGTGCACCTCGCCGTCGCGCAGCCGGGCGTCGATCATCAGGGTCGCCTCGCCCTCCGGCGTACGGAGCCCGCGCCAGTGGCGCCCCTGGAAGTCGACCTTGTAGGTCGGGTCGCTGCCGCCGTGGCGCTGCTGGCCGAGCACCTCCCCGACGGGCACCGCCCAGTCGGGCCGCCACAGCCGCGTGCTGGCGCGCGGTGCCGACGGGTCCGAGGGTGAGGTCACACCCGGAGGGTAGGCCACCGGGGGTGCCGCTGGTGAGTCCCTCGGGTGAAGTTTCCTGCGCACCGACCCCGGTCGTCCCGGCGTAGGGTCTGGCTGTGCCCGACTCCACCCGCCGCGACCTCGAGGCCGGCATCGAGACCGACTTCCGCAGGCAGATGTCCTACGGCGACTACCTCTGCCTCGACCAGCTGCTCTCGGCGCAACGGCCCCAGAGCGACCCGCCGCAGCACGACGAGCTGCTCTTCATCGTCCAGCACCAGACCAGCGAGCTGTGGCTCAAGCTGATGGTCCACGAGCTGCGCTCGGCGCGGGCCCTGCTGGCGGCCGACGACCTGGCCCCGGCACTGAAGCGGCTGGCCCGGGTCAAGCACATCCAGCACACGCTGACCGACCAGTGGTCGGTGCTGGCGACGATGACCCCGAGCGAGTACGCCGAGATCCGGCCGTTCCTCGCCACCTCCTCGGGCTTCCAGTCGGCGCAGTACCGCGAGGTGGAGTTCCTGCTCGGCAACAAGGACGCCGACATGGTGCCCGTCCACGCCCACGACCCGGCGGCCCGTGACGTGCTCGCTCGGCTGCTGGGCGAGCCCTCCCTCTACGACGAGTTCCTGCGCCACCTCGCCCGCACCGGTTACGCGGTGCCCGCGGACCTCGTCGAGCGCGACTGGTCGGTCAAGCACCGTGCGCACGACGGACTGGTCGACCTGTTCGCGACCGTCTACGCCGCGCCCGAGGAGCACTGGGGCGTCTACGAGACGTGCGAGGAGCTGGTCGACCTCGAGGACAACTTCCAGGAGTGGCGCTTCCGACACCTGCAGGTGGTGCAGCGGACGATCGGCCACAAGAGCGGCACCGGCGGCTCCTCCGGTGTCGCGTTCCTGCGGCGGGCGCTGGACCTGACCTTCTTCCCCGAGCTCTACGAGGTGCGGACCCGCATCGGCGGGTGATCGCTGTCCCCGGCCACGGCTAGCCTGACCAGCGTGCTGATCGCCGACCTGGTCACGACCTCCTCGACGGTCGCGGCGACCCGTTCGCGCAAGGCGAAGGTCGTGGCGCTCGCCGAGGCGCTCGACCGCGCCGAGCGCGACGAGCTGCCACTGGTGGTGTCCTACCTCGGCGGTGCGCTGCGGCAACGGCGCACCGGTCTCGGCTGGCGGGGGCTGCAGTCGCTCCCCGACCCCGCCGACGAGCCGTCGCTCACGGTCACCGAGGTGCACCAGGCGTTCGACGAGCTGGCCGCGCTCGCGGGCAGCGGGTCGCAGCAGGCGCGGGCCACCGCCCGGGACGAGCTCTTCGGCCGGGCGACGACCGAGGAGCAGCGGTGGCTGCGAGGGCTGGTGACCGGCGAGGTGCGCCAGGGCGCGCTCGACGCGCTGGTGCAGGAGGCGCTCGCGGCCGCGGCCGACGTACGCCTGGCGTCCGTGCGACGGGCGGCGATGCTGTCGGGGTCGACCGTCGCGGTGGCGCAGGCTGCCTTCGAGGGCGAGGAGGCCCTCGCCGCGGTCGGGCTGGAGGTCGGCCGCCCGGTGCTGCCGATGCTCGCCTCCAGCGCTCCCGACGTCGCCGCCGCGCTGGCCAAGGCCGCGCCCGACGGCGCCCCGGTCGCGGTCGACACCAAGCTCGACGGGATCCGGATCCAGGTCCACCGTGACGGCGACGAGGTCGTGGTCGCCACCCGCAGCCTCGACGACATCACCCACCGGCTGCCGGAGGTGGTCGCGCTGGCCCGGTCGCTGCCGGCCGATCGCTTCGTGCTCGACGGCGAGGCGATCGCGCTCGACGACGACGGCCGGCCGCGCCCGTTCCAGGAGACGGCGTCGCGCACCTCCATGGACGCCGGGGTGGCGGTGACGGCCTACTTCTTCGACCTGCTCCACCTCGACGGTCGCGACCTCCTCGACACCCCGGGCGAGGAGCGCGCGGCGGCGCTGGAGGCGCTGGTGCCCGAGTCCTCGCGGGTGCCGCGGATCGTGACCGCCGACCCGGCCGAGGCCGAGGCTTTCGCCGCCGAGGTGCTGGCCGCCGGCCACGAGGGCGTCGTGGTCAAGGGCCTGGGGTCTCCCTACGCCGCGGGTCGGCGTGGCGCAGCGTGGGTCAAGGTGAAACCGGTCCACACGCTCGACCTCGTCGTGCTCGCGGTCGAGTGGGGCTCGGGCCGCCGCCAGGGCTGGCTGTCCAACATCCACCTCGGCGCGCGCGACCCGGAGACGGGCGGGTTCGTGATGCTGGGCAAGACCTTCAAGGGCATGACCGACGAGGTGCTCGCGTGGCAGACCGAGCGGTTCACCGAGCTGGCGACCTCACCGGCCGACGGCTCGGCGTACGTCGTGGAGGTCCGGCCGGAGCAGGTGGTCGAGATCGCCTTCGACGGCCTGCAGCGCTCGACCCGCTATCCCGGCGGGCTCGCGCTGCGCTTCGCGCGGGTCGTCCGCTACCGCGAGGACAAGACGGCCGACGACGCCGACACCATCGAGACGGTCCGGACGCTCGCCGGGGGCTCGTGAGGTGACCTAGGGTCTGCGCATGGACCCCCGGACCGACCTCCTGCGGAGCATCTCCTACGTGCTCGGCGCCCTTGCCCTCGCCGGGTGGTACGCCTTCATCAGGTCGCCGGAGGCGTACTGGCTCGCCCTGTCGATCGTGTCCACGGTCGGCTGCGCCGCCTTCCGGCTGCAGGCCTCGATCCGCGAGCTCGAGGCGCGGCTGACGGTGGCCACTCCCCGCGACGAGGCACCAGGCGACCACGCCTGACCGGTTCTCGTCACACGTGTGCAACTCGGTGTTGCACTAACCTGACGGCATGGCGCAGCAGGCACCCGAGAGCGACGGCCGGCGTACGGCCGCGGCCACCCGGCGCCGCCAGCGGGAGGCCGACATCATCGCGGCGACCCGGCGGCTCTTCGACGAGACCGGCGTCCGCGACGCCCAGATCGAGCAGATCGCGAGCGCGGTCGGCATCAACCGGGCGATCGTCTACCGCCACTTCACGGGCAAGGAGGAGCTCTTCGCGCTGACGCTCGTCGAGTACCTCGACGAGCTGCGGGAGGCGCTCGCCGACGCGGACGCCGCCGGCGGCGAGCCGGCCGACCGGCTGACCCGGATCACCGGCGCCTTCGTCGACTACGGCGTCGCCCACCCTGCGTTCGTCGACTGCGCCCAGACCCTGATGCGCCGCACCGGCCCCGAGCTGCTCGAGGAGATGTCGGAGTCGGCGGTGTGGCGCCTCGGCCGCGCGATCTCCACCTGCCTGGCCGTCCTGGAGTCGGCGCTCGAGGCGGGCGTGGACGCCGGCGACTTCCGAGTGGACGATCCGGTGCTGCTGGCCAACATGCTCTACGCCAGCGGCCTCGGCGCCCTGCAGCTCGCCCGGGTCGGCATCCAGGTCAAGGAGTCCGCCCCCGGCGTACCGATGGTCGGGCAGGTGTCCGCCGAGCAGGTGCGCGACCACCTCGTCGCCAGCGCGCTCGCCCTCGCCACCCGCTGACCACACGAGCCCCAGTGGTCACGGCGGCCGGGCAGCTCCTGCGCCTCCCACGGGATGCCACGGCTGGGAAGTGCTCGAATCCCCGGCGGGCAGGGGATCCATGCACTTCCCGCCCTCACTTCTCCAGGATCGCCACGACGCCCTGGCCACCGGCGGCGCAGATCGAGATCAGCGCACGGCCCGAGCCCTGCTGGTCGAGCAGCTTCGCGGCGGTCGCCAGGATCCGGCCGCCGGTCGCGGCGAACGGGTGGCCCGCGGCGAGCGAGGAGCCGTTGACGTTCAGCTTGGCGCGGTCGACCGACCCCAGGGGCGCGTCGAGGCCGAGCCGCTCCTTGCAGAAGATGGGGTCCTCCCACGCCTTGAGCGTCGAGAGCACCTGCGAGGCGAACGCCTCGTGGATCTCGTAGAAGTCGAAGTCCTGCAGCGTCAGGCCCTCGCGCGCGAGCATCCGCGGCACGGCGTAGGCCGGCGCCATCAGCAGCCCCTCGGCACCGTGGACGTAGTCCACCGCGGCCGTCTCGTACGCCGTGAACCAGGCCAGCACCGGCAGGTCGTGCTCGGCGGCCCACTCCTCGGAGGCGAGCAGCACCGCCGAGGCGCCGTCGGTCAGCGGCGTGGAGTTGCCGGCCGTCATGGTCGCGGCCTGGCCCTTGCCGAAGACCGGCTTGAGGGTGGCGAGCTTCTCCACCGACGACTCCGGCCGCAGGTTGTTGTCGCGCTCCAGGCCGCGGAACGGCGTGAGCTGGTCGTCGAGGAAGCCGGCGTCGTACGCCGCGGCCAGCCGCTGGTGCGACGTCGCCGCCAGCGCGTCCTGCTCGTCACGACCGACCTGCCACTCCAGCGCGGTGAGCGCGGCGTGCTCGCCCATCGACATCCGGGTGCGGGGCTCACCGTTCTGCGGGACCTCCAGGCCGATGTCGTTCGGCCGGATGGCACCCAGTGCCTTGATCCGGCCGGCGGTGTCCCGCGCCGCGTTGACCTTCATCAGCTTCTTGCGGAGCTTGTCGCTGATGGCCACCGGCGCGTCGGAGGTGGTGTCCGTGCCGCCGGCGATGCCGGCGTCGATCTGGCCGAGCGCGATCTTGTTGGCGACCTGGATCGCCGCCTGCAGGCCGGTGCCGCACGCCTGCTGGATGTCGGTGGCCGGGGTCTCGGCCGACAGCCTCGAGCCCAGCACCGCCTCGCGGGTGAGGTTGAAGTCGCGGGCGTGCTTGAGCACGGCGCCGGCCACGACCTCGCCCAGTCGCTCGCCCTCGAGCCCGAAACGGGTCACGAGGCCGTCGACGGCCGCGGTCAGCATCTCCTGGTTGGAGGCATCCGCGTACGCGGTGTTGGAACGGGCGAACGGGATCCGGTTGCCGCCGAGCACGGCGACGCGACGAGTCGAGGTCTCCATGCCGGCCATTGTGACCCACGAGTAACCTTCGACGAAACCGCCTGAGTCCCACGTCACGCGAGTCCGATCCCACAACGTGTGGACACCGAGTGTCACAGGGAGTTACAACACCACCATGAGTGATCGCTACCAAGGCTTCGTGCAGACCCCGATCGGCCAGCTGCTGGTGAAGAACCTGGGCCTGCCCAGCCCGACGCCGCTGCGGCGCTACGAGGCGGGCGACCCGCTGGTCGACGGCACCGTCGTGGTCGGCGGCACCGGCCGGCTCGTCGAGTCGCTGCCCGGGGTGATGGACCTGCTCGGCATCGCGACCACCACGAGCGCCGACGCCGCCGAGAAGTACGCCGGCCTGGTCTTCGACGCCACCGGCCTCACCGACGCCGGCCAGCTCGGTGCGCTCCGCGAGTTCTTCACCCCGCTGCTGCGCAGCCTGCAGACCTGCCCGCGGGTGGTCGTGCTCGGGACCCCGCCCGAGCAGGTCACCGGCAGCGAGCGGGTCGCGCAGCGCGCACTCGAGGGGTTCACCCGCTCGCTCGGCAAGGAGATCGGACGCGGCGGCACCGTCCAGCTCGTCTACGTCGCCGAGAAGGCCGAGGGGGCGGTCTCGTCCACGCTCGGCTTCCTGCTGTCGCCGAAGTCGGCGTACGTCTCGGGCCAGGTGATCCGGATCGGGACGCACGGCCACGAGGCGGCCGAGGTCGCGGACTGGCAGCAGCCGCTCGCCGGCAGGGTCGCGCTCGTGACCGGCGCCAGCCGCGGCATCGGCGAGCAGATCGCGCGCGTGCTCCACCGCGACGGAGCGACCGTCGTCGGGCTCGACGTGCCCCAGGCGGCGAGCGAGCTCCAGGCCCTGATGGGCGAGCTCGACGGCGACCACCTCACGCTCGACATCACCGCCAAGGACGCGCCGCAGCGGATCGCGCGCCACCTGAAGGAGAAGCACGGCGGGGTCGACGTCGTCGTCCACAACGCCGGCATCACCAAGGACAAGAAGCTCGCCAACATGGACGCGGCCCGCTGGGACGCCGTCCTCAACGTCAACCTCGTCGCCCCCGAGCGGATCAGCCGCGAGCTGCTCGACCAGGGCGTCGTCAACGACAACGGCCGGATCATCGGCGTCGCCTCGATCGCGGGCATCGCCGGCAACGTCGGCCAGACCAACTACGCCGCCTCCAAGGCGGGCGTGATCGGCCTGGTCGACAGCCTCGAGGACGAGCTGTCGAACGGCATCACGGTCAACGCGGTCGCCCCGGGCTTCATCATCACCCAGATGACGGCCGCGGTGCCGTTCGCGACCCGCGAGGTCGGGCAGCGGCTCAACGCGATGTCGCAGGGCGGACTGCCGGTCGACGTCGCCGAGACCATCGCGTGGTACGCCAGCCCCGGCTCCACCGCCGTCAGCGGCAACGTGGTGCGCGTCTGCGGCCAGATGATGCTGGGGGCGTAGTGATCCCCACGATCCTCCGCGCGGCACTCCCCTCGATCCCGGTCGTCAACCAGCTCCCCGGGGTCCGCAAGGACCCCTCGGCCGACCCGAGCACCCTGTCGTTCACGCGCAGCGGGGTCCGGATCGAGCGCGAGCACGTGGCGGCGTACGCCCGGGTCTGTGGCTTCGAGGCCCGCGACACCGTGCCGCTCCCCTACCCCCACCTGCTCGCCTTCCCCCTGCACATGGAGGCGATGACTGACCCGCGGTTCCCCTACCCCGCGATCGGGACGGTGCACCTCGAGAACGCCATCACCAGTCGCCGCCCGCTCCGCGCGGGCGAGGTCGTCGACGTCGCGGTCCGGGTCTCGCACCCACGGCCGCACGCCAAGGGCACGGTCGTCGACTTCGTGGCCGACGTGCGCGCGGACGGCGCACCGGTGTGGGAGTCCACGTCGACCTACCTCCGTCGTGGCCGGGGCGAGGAGTCCGCTGCTCCCGGTCTGTCCATCGACCGGACCCCGACCGGCACTGTCGAGTGGCGGCTCCCCGGCGACCTCGGGCGCCGCTACGCCGGGGTGTCGGGCGACCGCAACCCCATCCACCTCTACCCGTTGACGGCGAAGGCGCTGGGCTTCCCGCGCCAGATCGCCCACGGCATGTGGAGCCTGGCTCGGTGCGTCGCGGCCCTGGACAACCGGCTGCCGGACGCGGTCACCGTCGAGGCCGCCTTCAAGAAGCCGATCCTGCTGCCCGGCACGGTCGCCTTCGGCCACGAGGCCGTCGAGGGCGGCCAGGCCTTCGCCCTCACCAGCCCGAAGGACGGCGCTCCCCACCTCGTCGGCCGCGCCACGCGAGCCTGAGGAGCGCCTTCTCAGACGCTGTCTCCGACCCTAGGGTGTCGACCACTGGCTCACACTCTCGGGAGGCCGCTCATGCGTCGGTTCGTCGCGCTCGTGCTCACATCCGCCCTGGCGCTGGTCGCCCTGACCCCGGCGGAGGCGGCGCCCCGGCGCTCTGACCGCCCGGCGCCACCCCCCTGGCTGCAGGTCGAGGACGGGATGACCCAGCCGCAGTTCGACCTCGCCGAGGCGGTGGAGGAGACGCTGTGGGTGCAGACCACCGTCGACTCCGACCTCGACGGCCGGAACGACCGGGTGCGGATCCGGTTGTCGCGGCCGGCGGAGACCGAGACCGAGGGCATCGAGGTGCCGGTGATCTTCGAGCACAGCCCCTACCGCTCCAACACCGGGGGCGGCGTCAACCACGGCGTCGACTTCGCCCGGATGCCCCAGGAGGGGATCCAGCCGCGCAGCTCCGTCTCGCCGTTCTCCGCCACCCCGGTCAGCAAGCCGGACCTGCCCGGGAGCCTGGACAACTACTGGGTGCCCCGCGGGTACGCCGTCGTGCTCGGCGAGAGCATCGGGACCGGCTTCTCCGACGGCTGCGCGACGGTCGGCGACATGAAGGAGACGCTCGGCACCCGGGCGGTCATCGACTGGCTCAACGGCCGCGCCGCGGCGTACGACGAGGCCGGCAACCCGGTGGAGGCCGACTGGACCACCGGCGACGTGGGGATGACGGGCGTGTCCTACAACGGCACCCTGCCGAACCAGGTCGCGACCACGGGGGTCGAGGGCCTGCGCACCATCGTGCCGGTCTCGGCCATCGCCAGCTGGTACGACTACTACCGGGCCAACGGGCTGGTCAGGGCTCCGCACTCCGCACGCTCGGGTGTGGGCACGAACGCCTACCTCGGCGAGGACCTCGACGTGCTCGCCGACTACGTCAACGGCCCCACCCGCGTCGAGAAGTGCCGCCACGTCGTGGAGGAGATGCTCGCGCGCCAGGACCGGGTCACCGGCGACTACAACGCCTACTGGGCCGCCCGTGACTACCTCCCGAAGGCCGACGACGTGCAGGCCAGCGTCTTCGTCGTGCACGGCCTCGGGGACTACAACGTGATGCCCCGCGCCTTCGCCAGCTGGTGGGAGGAGCTCGGCGACGCCCGCGTGCCGCGCAAGATCTGGTTGCACAACGGCGGTCACGGCGGACCGGGCAGCACCTCGGGCTACCAGGACACGCTCAACCGGTGGATGGCCCACTGGCTCTTCGGCGTCCCCAACGGCGTCATGGACGAGCCCCGCGCCGACGTCCAGCGCCCCGACGGCACCTACGAGCAGTACGCCGACTGGCCGGCCCCCGGTTCGCGCCCGGCCACCCTCCACCTCGGCGCCACGCAGGCCGCCGAGCCCGGGACCCTCGACCTGCGACCGCAGTCCTCCGGCCCCCGCCCGAGGCAGTCCTTCACCGACAACGGTCGTGCGCTCAACACCGACGCGAGCCTGATCCAGGGTCCCGACACCGCGAACCCCCACCGGCTCGCCTACCTCTCGCCCCCGCTCCGACGGGCGGCGCACCTGTCCGGCACGCCGGAGGTGTCGCTGCGCGCGTCGGTCGACAACCGATACGCCGCCAACCTGACCGCCGTCGTCGTCGACTACGGCCCGGTCGGCAGCACCGCACCGCCCGTGATGGTGACGCGGGGCTGGACCGACGTGCAGAACCGCAGGAGCGTGGACCGCAGCACGCCGATCCAGCAGGGACGGGAGTACACGTTCCGCTGGGAGCTCGAGCCCGACGACCACGTCTTCCCGGCGGGTCACCGGATCGGTCTGGTCGTGGTGTCGACCGACCAGCAGTTCACCGTGCGCCCCGACCCGGGCACCGAGCTCACCGTGAGTCCCGGGCGCAGCTCGCTGACCCTCCCGGTCGTCGGCGGCGCCCGCACCCTTCGCCGCTGACCCGGCCCGCTCTGCTTGGGTAACGGCGGATCCGCGGCGCTCCACACGGGCCACAGCGAGGGCATCCGATCCGCCGTTACCCGAGACCAGAGGCCGCTTCCCACAGGCGCTGCTCGGCGGCGGCGTCCATGCCGGTGGCTGGGCGGTCGGCTGGCTGCGCCGGGAGACCCTCGCGCTGGAGCCACGCCCAGGTGTCGGTGACCGTCTCGGTGACCGGCCGGCAGCGCAGTCCCGCCGCCTCGGCCGCCGACACGTCGCAGTCGTGGAGGGCGGCGTACTCCCCCGTCGGCGGCACCCAGATCGGCAGCTCGGTCCACGGCTGCACGCCGGAGGCCTCGACCACCTCCGGGGCGAGCCACACCAGGTCGGCGTCCGCGCCCGTGGCGTCGACGCAGGCCTCGAGCACGTCCCCGATCGTGGCGTGGCCGGAACGGCTGACGGTGTTGAAGGTCCCGACCGGCCGGTGGTCGACGACCCACGCCGCCAGGTCGCGGGCGTCGATCAGCTGCAGCGGGCGCTCGCGGGGCCCGGGGGCCGGCACCCGGCCTCCCCGCCTGATCCGGGTCAGCCAGAACGGCAACCGGCCGACGATCTCGTACGGCCCCAGGATCAGGCCGGCACGCAGCAGCGCGACCGGCCCGTCGAACTCCTCGGTCGCGAGCTCGCCGCCCCGCTTGGCCGCCGCGTAGTCGACGGCGTCGGTGGAGGAGGGATCGGCCTCGACGACGGGTGCGGACTCGTCGGTGCCCATCGCCGGCGGCCAGGTGTAGACCGAGCGCGAGGAGACGTACGTGTAGTGGCCCGCCCGCCCCGAGAGCAGCCGGGCAGCGTCACGGACGGCCACCGGCCCCGACGACCAGGTGTCGACGACGGCGTCGAAGGAGTCGTCTCCCAGGGCGCTCGCCATCGCCTCCGGGTCGAGCCGGTCGGCGTGACGCGCGTCGACGTCGGGCGAGGTCACGCCGCTGACGCCGCGGTTGAGGGTGACGACGTCGTGACCGCGGTCGAGCGCGGTCTCGACGACGGCGCGCCCGACGTGGTGGGTGCCGCCGAGGACGAGGAGTCTCATGCGGCAGATGCTGCTGGCTGCGGCCGGCGTACGGAAGCCGCGTTCACCGAGAGCGCAACCGCGCTCCGGGTCAGCGCGGGTTGCCGAAGACGATCGTGGACGTGGTCGACCGGGCCGCGGTCGGTGCGGTGGCACGGCGCTGGGCGAAGACACCGGTCGTGGGGGTCCAGACGCCCACGTCGGTCTTGAGGTTGGCGTCCCAGTCGCCGGTCACCGGCAGGTCACCGGGCTGGCCGAAGGGGACCGACGCCGTCCACACCAGGCCGTCCTCGTCGGTGATCCGCAGCGTGAAGGTCGCAGACGCCTGGTCGTAGACGCCCAGGTCGGTGACGCCGTCACCGTCCCAGTCGCCGGTCACCGGCAGGTCGTCGACGTCACCGAGCTGGACGCCCGTCGTCGTGCCGTCGGCCATGCGCATCACGAACCGGTTCGACCTCGCGCGGCGGACGCCGACGTCGTCGATCCCGTCACCGTCCCAGTCCCCGGCGATCGGGAGGTCGTGCTGGTAGCCCAGCACCACCCGGCTGGTGCCCGCGGCCGTACGGAGCGTGAAGGTGCGGGTGGCCGGGGTACGGACGCCGACGTCGCTGCGGCCGTCGCCGTCCCAGTCGCCCACGACCGGTTGGTCGGTGGCGGCACCGAGCGCGATGACCTGGGGCCTCCGGCCGGGCCGCCGGATCCGGAACTGCGCCGGGGTGCCGCGCCGGAACACGCCCAGCTCGGCCCTGTCGTCGCGCAGGAAGTCTCCGGCCAGCGGCACGTCCACGCAGTTGCGGGAGGCGAGCGTCGAACCGAACGTGAACGAGCTCCCGTCGAACCACGGCCAGCGGACGCTGCCCGCCGCGGTGCGCTCCTCGAAGTGCAGGTGGGCGCCGAAGGAGTTGCCCGTGTTGCCGACGGTGCCGATCTGCGTGCCCTGGTCGACGCTCTGCCCGAGCGCCACCGTGAGGTCGTTCATGTGGGCGTAGACCGTCGTCTCACCGCTCGGGTGCTCGATCCGGACCCAGTGGCCGTACGACGTCGTCAGCCGCTCGGCCCGCACGACCACGCCGGGGGCACTGGCGACGACCGGGTCGTCCACGTCGTCGGCGCGGTTCCAGTCGACGGAGTACCGGCTCGGGCTGTGGCTGTCACGGGTGCTCCCGGTCCACTGCTGCCCGCACGGGAACGGCATCTGGAACCGGCTCTCGGGGGCCGCGGACGCCCGTGCCGCCGCGCTCGTCCCCGTCAACGGCTCGGAGGCGCGGTCGGGCGCGAGCCCCGGCCCGCTGCCGAGCGGCGTCGGGTCGCTCGCGGTGGCCGCGACGGTCGGCGCGGTGACCAGGCCGGTCACCAGCAGCCCGATGAGGGAACGGCGCGCACACAGCCGACGAGCAGTAGTCACAGAAACCTCACCAGGGCTCAGGAGTCACAGGGCTGATCCACCGTAGGGCCGCCAGTGGGTGCCTGTCCCGGAACTACAATCGTGTAGTTGCCGACGGCAGGGTCAGTCGGTGGCGTGCATCCGGATCAGGCCCTCCTGCGCCACCGATGCGACCAGCCGGCCGTCCTGGGTGAAGACCCGCGCCATGGCCAGCCCCCGGGCGCCCTGCGCCGCCGGGGCGTACTGGTCGTAGAGCCACCACTCGTCGGCCCGGAAGGCCTGGTGGAACCACATCGCGTGGTCCAGGGACGCCGGCTGCAGCCCGGGCGTCCCGATCGTCACCCCGTGCGGGACGAGGGCCGCGCCGAGCAGGGTCAGGTCGCTCGCGTACGTGAACGCCGCGAGGTGCTCCAGCGGGTCGTCGGAGAGCTCCCCGTTGACCCGGATCCACAGCCGCGCCCGCGCCGGGTGGTCCGGGTCCTCGGGCAGGCCCTTCCCGGGGATGCCGACGTAGCGGACGTCGAGCGCCGCCCACTCCCGGGCGAAGGCGTCGCCCTCCGCCTCGCCGCGCGCCCGGACCAGGTCGGTCAGCGGGACCCCATGCTCCGGTGGCACGGTCTCGGGCATCGCGTCCTGGTGCTCGAAGCCGCCCTCCTCGACCTGGAAGCTCGCCGTGAGGAAGAAGATCGCCCGCCCGTGCTGGCGTGCCACCACCCGCCGGGTGGCGAAGGAGCGCCCGTCACGCAGCTGCTCGACGTCGTAGACGATCGGCACGGCGGTGTCGCCGGGCAGCAGGAAGTAGGAGTGCAGGGAGTGGGCGTGGTACTTCGGGTCGACGGTCCGGCACGCCGCGATCAACGCCTGGGCAGCGACCTGACCACCGAACACGCGCTGCAGGTGGGTGTCGGGCTGCCTGCCGCGGAAGAGGTTGCGGTCGATCTCCTCGAGCGAGAGCAGCTCGACGAGCTCCTCGGTGGACGCAGGCATGGCGCTCTCCCTCAGTCTTCCTCGTCGGGGCCGTCGAGCCCGGCGAGGAACTGCTCGAACTCGGCACCGAGCTCGTCACCGGTCGGCAACGGCTGGTCGGTCGCGAGCAGGCTGTTCCCGCCGTCCTCGGCACGCTCGAAGGCGTCGTACTGCCGCTCGAGGGCGGCGACCACGTCGGCGACGTCCTCGTTGGCCGAGAGGTAGCGGGTGATCTCGGCCTCGCGGTCCTCCGCCTCGGCCCGCAGGCCCGAGAGGTCCACGGTCAGCCGGGCGGCGATCTCGAGGTGCTCGAGGAGCGAGATCGACGCCGCGGGGTAGTCGAGCTGCGCGAGGTAGTGGGGGATGTGCGCGACGAAGCCCATGGCGTCGTGGCCCCACTCCCCCAGCCGCAGCTCCAGCAGCGCCTGGGCGCTGGAGGGGATCCGCAGCTCGCCGCGCCACGGGCTCTCCCCGGTCAGCAGCTCGGCGTTGTTGGCGTGGTGGGTGATCGCGATCGGGCGGGTGTGGGGCACCGCCATCGGCACCGAGCCCATCGACACCACGGTGGTGACGCCGAAGCGCTGCACCACGGTGCGGACGGCGCGCGCGAAGGCCTCCCAGCGGATGTCGGGCTCGGGCCCGTGGAGCAGGAGGTACGCCGTCCCGCCGGTGTCCCGGACCAGCCGGACGACCAGCCGGGGCGGGTCGTAGTTGGCGTAGTGGTCGCGCACGAACGACATCGGTGGCCGACGGGCGCGGTAGTCGTGGAGCTGGTCCACGTCGAAGGTCGCCACCACCCGGCTCTCGCCGAGGTCGACGAGGTGCTGCGCCGCGCGGGCAGCCGCGTTGCCGGCGTCGAGGAACCCGTCGAGCACGAGCACCATCGGGAGCCGGTCGAGCCCCTCGAGCTCGGGCACGTCGTCGACGATGTGGACCAGGGTCGGTTCGGTCACGACAGTTCCTCCGGCACAGCCGCGATCCTACGACCCGACCGCGGGGCCGGGCCCCCTCGCCCCGCGGCGAGTGACCCGGCTCACCGCTCGGTCAGACTCCCCAGAGGGCTGCGACGTGCCGGGCGTCGGTGCCGCAGCAGCCGCCCACGACCGCCAGGGCGGGCAGCGAGCCCCGCAGCCCGTCGAGGGACGAGGTGAGCAGGTCGAGGTCGCCCTCGTCGAGCTCCTCCATCGCGTCGAGCTCCTCGTGGGTCATGGTCGAGGCGTTGGGCCGCACACTGGCGATCCGCTGCTGCCAGGCGCCGCCGTCGAGGGCCGGCGCGAGGTGGGTCGGGTGGGCGCAGTTGACGCCGAACCAGTCGGGGGCCGCCTCTGCGTCCAGCCGGACCACGGCGTCGCGAAGCGGGGTCCCGTCGGGCAGCCGGCCGTCGGTCTCGACGGTGAAGGACACCGCGACCGGCACCCCGACCGAGCGGGCGGCGCGGACGACCCCGATCCCCTCCTCCGGGGTGGTCATCGTCATGGCGTGGATCAGGTCGACCCCCTCCGCGGCGAACGACCGGGCCTGGACGGCGTGGTAGTCGGCCATCTCGTCGGCGTCCACGCGCTGACCGGCGACGTAGCCGTCGCCCCGCGGACCGTGGTCGCCCACCACGAGGGTCCGCTCCAGTCCCGACCGCTCCTGGGCGCGGCGCACGAGCGCCACGGCCGAGCGGTTGGCACGGTCGAGCGCGACGGCGTCGTAGCCGATCCGGTCCGCCCAGTCGGGGTTCGCCCGCCAGGTGGGGGTCTCGAGCATCAGCCCCTGGCCGGCCGCCGCGGCGATCTCGGCGTACTGGTCGTAGTAGGCGTCGAGGGCGTTCCGGCCGGCGGCGTCCTCGAGCAGCGGGAACGAGGCGAACTCGGGCAGCTCGAAGCCGTGGTGGAAGAGCAGGTCGGTCTCCAGGCCGCCGTCGGTGACGAACGGCCCCTGCGCGAGCAGCGGGCTCGCGGTGGTGCTGGCACTGGTGGTGGTCTCGGGCATGGTGCATTCTCCTGACAGAACAGACTGATCGGTCTGTTTGTACCAGACTATTTGGTCTGGTACAACGGGTTACATGCCCCGCGACGGAACCGCCACCCGCACCCGGATCCTCGACGCCGCCGAGCACCTCGTGATCGAGAACGGGTACGCCGCCACCTCGGTCGACCAGGTCCTCAGCCGGTCAGGGAGCTCCAAGGGCGCCTTCTTCCACCACTTCTCCTCCAAGCAGCAGCTCGCTCGCGCGCTCGTCGACCGGTACGTCGAGGGCGACCTCGCCCAGCTCGAGGGCTCCCTCGAGGCGACCGCCCACCTCACCGACCCCGCCGAGCGGGCGGTGGCGATCGTCCGCCACTTCGAGGACCTGGGCGACGAGATCATGGCGGCGCAGTCCAACTGCCTCTACGTCGCGGTGCTGACCGAGCGGCAGCTGGTCGACGACGGCACCAGCGACGAGATCGTGCGGGCGGTCGAGACCTGGCGGGTGCGGATCGCCGAGGTCCTCAAGGAGGCGCTCGCCGCCACGGGAGCCCACGACGTCGACGCGGACGCGCTGGCCGACCACCTGTTCGTGACGTTCGAGGGTGCCTACCTGCTGTGCCGCTCGACCGGGGACTCGCGCCACATGCGGACCCAGCTGGCGACCTTCCGGCGGCTGCTCCAGTCGCTGCTGGGTCCCACGACCTGACCGCAGCCCGGCGCCGGGTCAGGGCTGCCGGTGGACCTCGACGGTCGCGGCGCCCTCGCCGAGCGCGGTGACGTCCTCGACGATGCCGCGCGCGAGCGACTGGGCGTCGAGGCCGATCCGCTCCAGGATCACCGCGCGCTTGGCGTGGTCGAGGAACTCCTGGGGAATGCCGTGCAGCCGGAACGGGGTCGTGACGCCCGCGTCGTTGAGCTCCTGCAGCAGGCGTGCGCCGACGCCACCGACCCGCCCGTTGTCCTCGAGGTGGACGACCAGGTCGTGGTCACCCGCGAGGTCGACCAGCGCGGGGTCGACCGGCTTGACCCAACGCGGGTCGACGACCGTCACGCCGATGCCCTGGGCGACCAGCCGCTCGCCCACGTCGACCGCGGTCGCCGCCATCGAGCCGACCCCGACCACGAGCACGTCCCGCGCGCCGTTGCGCAGCAGCACGTCGACGCCGCCCACCCGGTCGACGGCCTCGAGGTCCTCGGGCGGCGGCCCCTTGGGGAACCGCACCACGGTGGGGGCGTCGTCGACGTCGACCGCCTCGCCGAGCAGCTCGCGCAGCCGCGTCGCGTCACGGGGAGCGGCCAGCCGCAGACCCGGGACGACCTGGAGCACCGACATGTCCCACATGCCGTTGTGGCTCGCACCGTCGTCGCCGGTCACGCCGGATCGGTCGAGGACGAAGGTGACGCCGCAGCGGTGGAGCGCACAGTCCATGAGCACCTGGTCGAAGGCGCGGTTGAGGAACGTGGCGTAGACCGCGACGACGGGGTGCAGGCCACCCATCGCGAGCCCGGCGGCGCTGGTCGCCGCGTGCTGCTCGGCGATCCCGACGTCGAAGGTCCGCTCCGGAAAGTGCGCCTCGAATCGGTCGAGCCCCACCGGGTGCATCATCGCGGCGGTGATGGCGACGACGTCCTTGCGGCGGCGGCCGACGCGGACCATCTCGTCGGCGAAGACGTCGGTCCAGATCTCGCCCTTGGGGTTCTCCTCCCCCGTCTCGAGGTCGAACGGACCGGGCGAGTGGAACTGGTCGGCCTCGTGCTGCTCGGCGGCGTCGTAGCCGAACCCCTTGCGGGTCAGCGCGTGCACGATCACCGGGCCGTCGAAGCGCTTGGCCTTCTCGAGCACCTGCTCCATGGCGGCCAGGTCGTGCCCGTCGACGGGGCCGACGTACTTCAGGCCGAGGTCCTCGAAGAGGCCCTGCGGCGCGATCGCGTCCTTCATGCCCTTCTTGACCGCGTGGAGCACGTCGTACGTCGCGGGGCCGATCCCCCGCACCGCGTTGAGCCGCTTCTTGATCAGCTCGAGGACCGCCTCGTAGCGCGGGCTCGTCCGCAGGCTGGTCAGCGCGGTCGCCAGGCCGCCGATGGTCGGGGTGTAGGAGCGACCGTTGTCGTTGACGACGATGACCAGCCGACTGTTCTTCGCGATGGCGATGTTGTTGAGGGCCTCCCACGCCATGCCGCCGGTCAACGCGCCGTCGCCGATCACGGCCACGACGTGGCGACCCTCTCCACGCACGGTGTAGGCCTTGGCGAGACCGTCGGCGTAGGACAGCGCCGTGGAGGCGTGGGAGTTCTCCACCACGTCGTGGGGCGACTCGGCCTGGCTGGGGTAGCCGCTGACGCCCCCCTCCTGGCGCAGCTTCTCGAAGCCGGCCATCCGACCGGTCAGCAGCTTGTGGACGTAGGCCTGGTGGCCGGTGTCGAAGACGACGCGGTCGGTCGGGGAGTCGAAGACGCGGTGGATCGCCATCGTCAGCTCGACGACCCCGAGGTTGGGGCCGAGGTGCCCGCCGGTGCGCGAGCAGGTCCGGACCAGGAAGTCCCGGATCTCACTCGCGAGGGCCGCGAGCTGCTCCGGCGTGAGCTCACGCAGGTCCCGCGGCGACGCGATCGACTCCAGATAACCCATGACCGGCGAGTCTATCGCTGGGTCCACGGGAGCGGCGGATCGCCGTGAGCGGTCAGCCGCGGTCCTGCCACGTGCACAGGCACGCCTTGTTGCCCTCGGGGTCGGCCAGCACCCAGAACGACGGGGCCTCGGCGTCGCTGACGAGGGTCCCGCCGGCCGCGAGCGCGGCGTGGATACGGGGCTGGACCTGCTCGGGAGGCACCCAGACGTCGAGGTGGAAGCGCTGCCGCGGCTCGTCGTGGACCTCGGTCTGCTGGAACCACAGCCCCGGCACGTCACCCGTGGGGCTGCTCACCCCGCTGTCGTCGGCCTCGCCGCCGAGGACCGCGACCCAGAAGGGGGTCAGGCCTGCCTCGTCAGGGGTGTCGATGGCGATCTCGAGCACCTGGAGGCTGGCGGTGTCGGCCTCGGCCCCCTCCTCGGCGGCCAGGGCGCTGATCGTCCGGGCGAGGTCGAGGTCGCGCGAGGTGATGCCGCCCACGTCGTGGCTCGCCAGGGACACGTCGAGCCGCCCCCAGCGCAGGTCGAGGTCGGGGTGGTGGTTCGCCGCCTCCGCCGCCTCGCCGGCGCGCTGGGTCAGCCTCGCCGCGGTGACGAAGTCGGAGGTGCGGAACCGCGCCCGCAGCCGGCCCAGCACCAGCCTCCAGTCGTCGAGCCCCTCGTCGGCCACCTGCTGCCCGGTCAGTGTCTGCTTCGGATCGCTCATGTCGCGAGTGTTGCGTAGAGGTCCGACATCAGGAAGGGGGCCACGACGAGCGCCGCCGAACGCGTCAGCGGCAGCCCGCGGACCGTCTCGGGGTCCACGAAGACCATCTGGCGTCCCTCGCGGCACTCGACCTCGTCGTCCTCCAGCGCGGTCGGCGCGACGAAGAACCGCATCCGGTCGACGGTGCCGTACTCGGCGCGGTGGTCGACCCTGACCTCGTCGACGAGCACCAGGTCGTCGGGCGCGAGCAGCACGCCGGTCTCCTCGGCCAGCTCCCGCGCGGCGCCCTGCGCGAAGGTCTCGCCAGGCTCGAGGTGCCCGCCCGGGAAGCCCCACCGCTCGGGGTCGAGCAGCGGGTGCTCGTCGCGCTCCTGGAGCAGCAGCGCCCCCTGGCGGTCGACCAGCCCGACGCCGGCGAACCGGCGGGCGGGCTCACCTCCGAAGCGCTGTCGGTAGCCCGCGGAGTCGAGGACGTCGGGCAGCTGCATCCGCGCCGCCGTCAGCAGCGGCCGGTCGAAGAGGCTCGCCGGGTCGACGAAGACCATCTGCCGCCCCTCGCCGCAGGACACGTCCGTGTCACCGACGTCGGCGTGGACCACGAACAGCTCGTAGTCGTCCTCGGTCCCGCACGGCGGGGAGTGGAAGCGGGTGCGGCCGAGGCTGGTGAGGGCGTCGGCCGTCACCTCGAGGCCGGTCTCCTCGGCGAGCTCGCGGATCGCTGCCTCCGCGTGGTCCTCCCCCGGCTCGAGCCCGCCGCCGGGGAGCCCCCAGGTGTCGGGGTGGACGGGCGCGTGCTCGTCGCGTTCCTGCATCAGCAGCCACCCGCGGCGGTCGACCACGGCGACGCTGGCGAAGGTGTGCACGGTCTCAGCCCTCGTACGGGATCTCGCTGCGCCAGCCCGACTCCGGCTGCCGGGCGGCGGCGTGGATCGCCTCGGCGACCCGGTCGGGGGTGAAGGCGCCCTCGTCGGAGAGGGTGCCGCGGACCGTGACCGACACCGCCCGGATGCCGTCGGGCTCCAGGGCCGCGTCGATGCTGTGGACCAGGTTGCGCAGCCCGGCCTTCTGGACGCCGAGCGAGGCCGCACGGTGCCACGGCTGGTCGGCCGCCATGCTGCCGGTCGCGGTGACGCGGGCCCCGGCGGACATGCTCGGCCGCGCCGCCTGGAGCGCGGTCAGCATCGCCCCGACGCCGAGCGTCAGGTCGGCGAGCAGGTCGGGGACGCTCAGCTCGAGCGGGTCCTGCTCCCGGAAGGCGCTGGGGTTGAAGTGGAGGACGTCGACGCGGCCGAGCTCGCCCGCGAGCTCGTGCACCGCACGCGTGGTGGCGGCCTCGTCGGTGAGGTCGGCGACCCGCCACGCAGTCGTGGCGCCGAGGTCCTCGACCTCGCCTGCGAGGGTGCGGAGCTGCTCCTCGCCGATGCCGAGCAGCCCGACGTCGTGGCCGTCGCGGGCGAACCGGCGGGCGACCGAGCCACTGACACCGGGCCCGGCGCCGACGACGAGGATCACTGGTCTGCTCATGCCCCGACGCTACCCGTTGGCCGGGTCAGAGCCGGGCGACGTAGCGGCGGCCCCGCAACGCCTCCTCGACCAGGCCGACCCCCCGTCGTACGGCGAGCAGGCGGGCCTCCTCGAGCTGGAAGGTCGCGATCGCGGCGTCGACGACCTCCGCTCCCGCCACCTGTCCGAGGTCGGCACGCGCCTCGCTGAGCCCGCGGCGGCAGGCCGCCTGCCCCGCCTCCACGTGGAGCACCGCGAAGCGGGCCAGCACCACGACGTGCTTGCGCAAGCCGGCGTAGCGGCGGTAGTCGGGCGGGCACAGGTCGAGCAGCCAGCTGGCCGCCGTGCGCTCCCAGTCAGGGGTGTCGGGCGGCCGGACCTCACGCGGCCAGCCGGGCGGTGCGACGTTGCGGTGCGGGTCAGGGACGGCCATGACCTGAGCGTAGTCGAACAGGTGTTCGACCACCACCCGGCCGGCGCGCCTCCCGGATCACGCGGAGGCCAGGAACGAGTAGCGGACCTCGCGCTCGGGGTTGTCGACGTTGAGGTCGACCAGGCAGATGCTCTGCCACGTGCCGAGGGCCAGCCGTCCACCCAGCACCGGCACCGTGGCGTAGGGAGGCACCAGCGCCGGCATCACGTGGCTGCGACCGTGCCCGGGGGTGCCGTGGCGGTGCCGCCAGCGGTCGTCGCCGGGGAGCAGGTCGGCCAGCGCGGCCAGCAGGTCCTCGTCGCTGCCGGCGCCGGTCTCGAGGACGGCCAGCCCGGCGGTCGCGTGCGGCACGAAGAGGTGGAGCAGGCCGTCGCCGCGCCCCTCGACGTACGCCGCGCAGTCGCGGGTCAGGTCGAGCACGCGGTCGGTGTCGCCGGTCCGGTAGTGACGGGTCTCGGAATCCACGTCGCCGATCGTGCCACGGGTGGATAGGTTGCCGGGATGGACGTGGAGTCGCTGGCCTTCCGGACCGACATCGCGCTGCTGGAGCAGACCGGGTCCGTCGCGGAGGACCGCGGGACCCACCTGGTCGTCCGGACGCCGCTCGAGCCCTCGTTCTACTGGGGCAACTTCCTGCTGCTGCCGGCGCCTCCGGCTCCCGGGCAGGTCGACCACTGGGTCCGCGAGGCCCGCCGCGAGTTCCCCGGCGCCGAGCACGTCTCGATCGGCATGGACCGGTGCGAGGACGGTGCGACCCTGCAGCCCCTGCGCGAGGCCGGCTTCCGGGTCGACACGGTGGCCGCGATGACCACCGGCGCGGTCGACGCCGGCCCTCCCCTCGCGGACGGCACCGAGGTACGGACGCTGGTCACCGACGCCGACTGGGACCAGGAGGTCGACCTCAACCTCGCGTCCGAACCGGACGACCCGCACCTGACGCGCGAGTTCCTGCAGGGGCGGGCCGCGGCCAACCGTGCCCTCGTCGCCGCCGGCCTGGGCCACTGGTGGGGCGCCTTCGTGGCCGACCAGCTGGTCTCCTCGCTGGGCATCTTCCGTGCCGGCGAGGGCCTCGCCCGCTACCAGAACGTCAAGACCCACCCCGGATTCCGGCGACGCGGCCTCGCCGGCGCCCTGGTCCGCGCCGCCGCCCGCGACGCGCTCGAGGGGCTGGGCGCCGACACCCTGGTGATGGCCGCCAACCCCGAGGACGAGGCGATCCGGATCTATCGCGCGGTCGGGTTCACCGAGGGCGGCCTCCACGCGGAGGCGACCCTGCTGCCGGCGCGCGACTGACCGGCCCGGGACCGGGGCGACGCAGCCGGCGCACCGGTCGACGTAACGGCTCCGGGACGACCGGTCTGCCGGGTGGGGGAAGTGGTCAGTCGAGCAGCGCGGCCTCGACCCGCTCCACCTTGGCGGTGAGCTGGCCGTCGTAGCCGGGGCGGATGTCGGCCTTGAGCACGAGCCCGACGCGCGGGGACGCGGCGGCCACCACGTCGACGGCCTGCTTGACGACGGCCATCACCTCGTCCCACTCCCCCTCGACGTTGGTGAACATCGCGTTGGTCTCGCAGGGAAGGCCGGACTCGCGGACCACCCGGACGGCGGCGGCGACGGCCTCGCTGACCGAGCCGGTCTCGTCGGCGGCGGTGGGGCTGATGCTGAAGGCGGCGATCATGGGATCACCGTACGGCGGCCGCGGCGTCGTGGGCGTCGAGGTACGCCGCCACCAGGCCACCGAGGCTGGGCAGGTGGTAGCCGCCCTCCTGGACGACCACCGAGGGCAGCCGCAGCCCGCCGACCAGCCGGCCCGCGTCGGCGTAGCCGCCGGCGGTCACCTGCAGCGGGCTCTCCGGGTCCTCGGCGGCGGCGTCGACCCCGAGCGAGACCACCAGCGCGTCGCAGCCGGCCGCGTCCACCCAGTCGACGAGGTCGGTCACCTCCGCGAGCCAGTCGTCGTCGCCGGTGCCCTCGGGCAGCGGCCGGTTGCGGGTGGCACCCGCGCCGGCGGCACCGCCGGTCTCCTCGGGGTGGCCGACGACGTGCGGGAACCAGCCGGCCGCCGGGTCGACGTGGAGCGAGCCGTAGAGCACGTCTGGCCGCTGCCAGAAGATCGCCTGGGTGCCGTTGCCGTGGTGGGCGTCGAGGTCGAGCACGGCCACCCGGTCGTGGCCCGCGTCGCGGAGCGCCTGGGCGGCGAGCGCGGCGTTGTTGAGGTAGCACGAGCCGCCGTACCCGGCGGGCGTCGCGTGGTGGCCGGGCGGTCGGCTCAGGGCGTACGCCGCGGGGACGCCCGCCTTCACGAGCGAGACCGCGGTCAGCGCGCAGTCGGCCGCCGCGACCGCGGCCTGCCACGTCCCGGGGCCGACCAGGGTCATGGTGTCGTAGCCGAACACCCCGGCCAGCCCGTGGAGCGCGGCCGGCAGCCGGGTCGGCATCCCGGCGGTCATCGCCGGCGTCGGGAAGACGTACGGCGTCACCCGGTCCTGGCCGACCAGCTCGGCGTACTCCCCCGCGCGCCAGCGCTCGTGCGCGGTCGCGAGGAAGTCGAGCAACGCCGGGTCGTGGACCGACCGCAACGCCTCGACGCCGTGCGGCTCGGCCTCGACGAGCTCGCGTCCGCCGACGGCCGAAAGGATCGCGTCGACCCGCTCGGCGACCTCGGTGGCGGGCGTCGCGACGCCCACCCAGACCTCGTGGCGCGGGTCGTGGCGTCGGGTCTCCGGGGACCAGACGACCGGCATCGAGCGGGACACGCGGCCAGCATCCCACCCCGGTGTTCCGGCAGGATGCTGGCATGCCACGTGCACGCGACCTCGGTGTCGTCATCGGCACCCTGCCGACCGGTCCCACCAACTCGGTGCTCGACGTCGCCGGCGTCGGCCTCGGGCACGCCACGGTCCACCGCGACGAGCCCGCACCGCCGGACGGGCGTGGCACGGCCCGCACCGGCGTGACCACCTTGCTGCTGGCCGAGGACGCCTACCACCGGCCGCTCCCTGCGGGCGGCGCCGTCCTCAACGGGGCCGGCGAGTGCACGGGCTTCCTGACGGCTGCCGAGTGGGGCGCCACCGAGACGCCGGTCCACCTCACCTCGACGATGCAGCTCGGGCGGGTCTACGACACCGCCTGCGAGATCGAGCTCGAGCGCCACCGCGAGGTGGCCGACGACGTCGTGATCCCGGTCGTCGCGGAGTGCGACGACTCCTTCCTCAACGACTGCCGCCGGATGCAGGTGACGGCCGACGACGTACGGGCCGCCCACGCCGCCGCGCTGGCCTCACGGGCCGGCAGCGGCCCCCCGGAGGAGGGCGCGGTCGGGGCCGGGACCGGGATGTCGTGCTTCGACTTCAAGGGCGGCATCGGGACCGCGTCCCGGGTCACCCCGGAGGGCCACACGGTCGCGGTGCTGCTCCTCACCAACTTCGGCGTCCGCGAGGAGTGCGTCGTCGCGGGCGTGCCGGTCGGCCGGCGCCTCGGCCCCGCCGCCACCGGCCCGAGGGCCCCCGCAGGGTCGTGCATCGGGATCGTCGTCACCGACGCACCGGTCGACGGGGCCGCCTGCGCCCGGCTCGCCCGCCGGATCGGCCTCGGCCTGGCCCGGACCGGCTCTGTCGCCCACCACGGCAGCGGCGAGATCTTCCTCGGGGTCGGGACCGGGATGCGCCTGGACCGTGACGGCCGTCCCGACCGGACCGACCTGGTCGCCGGCCGCGCCCTCGACCCGCTGTTCGCCGCCACCGTCGAGGCCGCCGAGGAGTCGGTCCTCAACTCGATGTTCACCGCACCCACCACCGTCGGGCGCGACGGCCACACCAGCGAGTCGCTCCACGCGCCCGAGGTGCTCGCCCTCCTGGAGGTCCGATGACGACCGGAACGCAGCGCGAGGTCGTGATCCCCGGCGACGGGGTCGACCTCGCCGCCACCCTCTATCTCCCCGACCCCGCGGCCGGCCCGCAGCCGTGCCTGCTCGAGGCGCTCCCCTACCGCAAGGACGACCTGACCTCGTCGTACGCCGAGAGCTACGAGGGCCTGCGCGACCGCCACGCGTACGCCGTGTGCCGGCTCGACCTGCGCGGCACCGGGTCCTCCCCCGGCGACGCCACCGACGAGTACCCCGCCGCCGAGCAGCGCGACCTGCGGGCGGTGATCGCGTGGCTGGCCGACCAGGAGTGGTGCGACGGAAAGGTCGGGATGTTCGGCACCTCCTACAGCGGCTTCAACTCGCTGCAGCTCGCGTGCGAGCGCCCGCCGGCCCTCGGCGCCATCTGCGCGATCTATGCGACCGACGACCGGTGGACCGACGACGTCCACTGGCGCGGCGGGGCGCTGCGGCTGATCGACCTGGTCGACTACTGCCACTACATGACGCCCATGAACCTGCTGCCGCCGGTGCCCGCGGTCTGGGGCGAGGGCTGGGAGCAGGAGTGGCAGCGGCGGCTGGCCGACCCGCAGCCGTGGCTGCTGACCTGGCTGGAGCAGCGCACCCACGGACCGTACTGGGCCCACGGCTCGGTCCGGCTGGGGCCCGAGGGCGACGGCTACGACCGGATCGCCTGTCCCGTGATGCTCGTGGCGGGGTGGGCCGACGGCTACCGCAACAACACCTTCCGCACCGTGGCCGCGCTCGCCGAGGCCGGCGTGCCGCACCGGCTGCTGGCCGGGCCGTGGGCGCACGCCGACGCGACGAACGCCATGCCCGGACCCCGGATCGACCTCGAGACCGAGCTCGCCGGCTGGTTCGACACCCACCTGCGGGGCCAGGGCGCCCACGAGGACCGGTGCGACGTCTTCGTACGCGGCAGCACCCGCCCGGAGCCCGACCTGGACCTCCACGAGGGCTTCTGGCTCAGCCTCCCCAGCGTCCCGCCGACCACCCGGTCGACGCTGCCGCTCTCCGGCCCCCGCTCGCTCGCCGTCGACCCGTCCGTCGGCACCACCGCGTGGATCGACTGCGCCGGCCACCTGCCGTGGGGGCTGTCGCTGGACCAGCGCACCGACGACGCCCGCTCGCTCACCTGGGACGACGCGCCGCCGGACCGCCCGCTGGTCGGCCACCCGGTCGCCCGGCTCCGGATCAGCGCCGACGCCCCCGCCGCGTCGCTGTCGGTGAAGCTGTGCGACGTCTTCCCCGACGGCACCTCCGCACTCGTCTCGCGCGGCACCCTCGACCTCGCCTTCCGCGACGGTGTGCACGGGGGCGACGTCCCGCTCGTCCCGGGTGAGGAGTACGACGTGGAGGTCGTCCTCGACGCCTGCGCCTACGAGTGGTCGCACGGCCAGCGGCTGCGGCTGAGCGTCGCCGGCGCCGACTGGCCCAACACGGTGTCGCCGCCGGCACCCCTGACGATCACGGTCCACCACGGCGAGCTGGTGCTGCCGCTGCTGGACGGGACCTGGCCCGAGCCGACCTTCACCCCCGGGGCCGGCACGACGTCGGAGTCGGAGGAGGGCATCGTGTGGTCGGTCACCGACGACGTGCTCCACCGCACCACCGTGGCGCACACGCTGTCGGAGTCCGAGTACGACGGCCCGTACGCCGGCCGGGTGCGCGAGCACTACGAGGGCGAGGTGCGGGTCGACCGACGGACGTTCGAGCAGCGCGCGCTGGCCACGACCGTCTTCGGTCTCACCTGGCCGGAGGCGGCGATCGAGGTCAGCGCCGACCTCGACGTCCGGGTCGGGCCGACCGGCTACGACGTGGCCATCGAGACCCGCGCGACCCGCGACGGGGAGGAGGTCCACCGCTGGAGCACGACGGTCGAGCTCCCCCGCTACACCTTCGACGGGAACCGCTGACGCTCCCCGGCCGTCCATCCCCCGTGCGTCGGTCGTCCATGCTGCTCACCGCCCTGCTCGGTGTCGCCCTGGCACCGTTCCCGCAGCAGACCGCGTCGGCCTCGTGCGCGGCTCCCTACCTCGAGGCTGTCGGGCGGCAGGTGCTGGAGCGCGGCGCCGCGGTCACGGTCGGGGGCCGCTCCTTCGTCGACGGCTGCCGGGACACCATGACCTGCTCGACCGGGCCCGGCTGCGGCTCCTGCTCGTACGACGACCTGCCGGTCAGGCCGTTGGAGGACGTTGTGCTCCGGCTCGTCCAGGGGGACCGGTCGTGGGAGCTCGCCGTCGCCGATGCCGACACGGCCGCGAACGACCGGCTCGGCTGGGTGACGTGGGTCTTCGAGCTGCCCGCCGGCGTCCGGCCCGGCGCCGCCCGGTTGGTCGCCGAGGACGCCCAGCCGGTGCGCATCAGGATCCGCTGAGACCGACGTCCCCGACTCGGTCGGCGCCCGCCACCGGTGCTGTGACAGCCGTGAGGTGGCACGCCACGTGGTGCCCGGTCGGGTCGGCCGGGAGCACCGGCAGCGTCCGGCCGCGGCAGGCGTCGGCCACCCCGGCGGCCTCCGCGCTCCCGTCGGCCACGGCGGGACACCGCGGGTGGAACCGGCAGCCACCGGGGATCCGCGTGGGATCGGGGATCTCCCCCTTCAGCACGACCGGCTCGACCCGGTCCATCTCCGGCACCACCGAGAGCAGCGCCTTCGTGTAGGGGTGCTGCGGCTGCGCCAGCACCTCCTCGGTCGGGCCCGTCTCGACGATGCGGCCGAGGTACATCACCGCGATCCGGTCGGCGATGTTCCACGCCAGGCCCAGGTCGTGGGTGACCACGAGCACCCCCAGCCCGAGCTCCTCGCGCAGCTTGAGCAGGAGCGCCAGGATCTCACCGCGGATCGACGCGTCGAGCGACGAGACCGGCTCGTCGGCGACGAGCAGGTCCGGCCCCATGGCCAGCGCCCCCGCGATCAGGACGCGCTGCCGCTGGCCGCCGGAGAGCTCGTAGGGGTAGCGCAGGAACAGCGACTCCGGCGGGCGCAGGCCGGCCGACGCCAGGGCAGCGGCGACCAGCTCGGCCTCCGAGCGGCCCTCGGGGTCCTGGCCGACCAGGTCGTGGATCCGCAGCCCCTCGGCCACCGACTCGTAGACGGTGTGGCGCGGGTTGAGGGCGCCGGCCGGGTCCTGCAGCACCAGCTGGGCCCGACGGCGTACGGCCCGCAGCCCGCGGATGGAGTAGTCGAGCGGCGCGCCGTCGAAGCGGACCTCTCCCGCGGCAGGTCTCTCCAGCCCGACCAGGGTGCGGGCGAGGGTCGTCTTGCCGGACCCGGACTCGCCGACCAGGGCCACCACCTCACCCGGCGCGAGCTGGACGTCGGCGCCGTCGAGGGCGTGCGCGACCGCGCCGCCGCGGCCCGTGAACTCGACGCACAGCCCGTGACCCGTCAGCAGCGGCTCGCTCATGACTCCTCCACCCGGAAGCAGGCGGCGAGCCGACCCGATCCGTGTCCCTCGAGCCGCGGCTCGGCGCCGCGGCAGGTCTCGGCGGCACGCGGGCAGCGGGGCTCGAACGAGCAGCCCGGTGGCAGCAGCCGCAGGTCCGGCGGGTCCCCGCCCAGCCCCGCCGGCGCGTAGCGGGCGGCCGGGTCACCGATCCGCGGGAACGCCGCGGACAGGGCGCGCGCGTAGGGGTGCAGCGGTGCCCCGAAGACGTCGTCGGCGCTCCCGAGCTCGACCACGCGCCCGGCGTACATGACCGCGATCCTGTCGCACAGGTCCGCGAGGACCGACAGGTCGTGGCTGATGATCATCAGGCCGACCCCCAGGTCGTTGACGAGCCCCGACAGGAGGTTCAGCACCTGGCTCTGCACCATCACGTCGAGCGCCGTGGTGGGCTCGTCGGCGATCACCAGGTCGGGCTTGCAGGCGAGGGCCATCGCGATCATCACGCGCTGCCGCTGGCCGCCGCTGAGCTGGTGGGGATAGGCCCTCGCACGCTCCGCCGGCAACCCGACCTGCTCGAGGAGGTCGCCGATCCGGCGCCCGGTGTCGGCCTCGGAGAGCGACGGCTCGTGGAGCTCGATCGGCTCGGCGATCTGGGCGCCGATCCGCTGCACCGGGTTGAGCGAGTGGAGCGCCCCCTGGAAGACGATCGACGCGCCGGCCCACCGCAGGGCGCGGAGGTCGCCCCACCGCATGGTCAGTGCGTCCTCGCCACGGACCAGCACGCGGCCCTCCACCTTCGCCGACGGCGGCTGCAGCCGCAGGATCGTGGAGGCCAGCGTCGACTTCCCGCACCCCGACTCCCCCGCCACCCCGAGGATCTCGCCGTGGTCGAGCGCGAGGTCGACTCCCCGGACGGCAGGCACGTCGCCCTCGGCGGTGCGGTAGGTCACCGACAGCCCCTCGATGCTCAGCAGCTGCCGGCTCATCGACGCTCCTTCAGCCGTGGGTCCAGGACGTCCTCGAGCGCCTGGCCGACCAGCGTGAAGCTCAGCACGACCAGCACGACGCAGACCCCCGGCGGGATGATGTACCACCAGGAACCGGTGGTGATCGCGCCGACGGAGTACGCGTCGTCGAGCATCGACCCCCAGGAGGTCCGGGTCGGGTCCCCGAGCCCGAGGAAGCTCAGGGTCGTCTCGGTGAGGATCGCGATCGAGACGGTGAGCGTGGTGTTGGCGAAGACCATCGGCATCACGTTGGGCAGGATGTGGCGGCGGATCTGGTGCCAGCGGCCGGCACCCAGGACCCTGGCCCGCTCGAGGTAGGCCCGCTCCCGGATCGACAGCGTCTGGCTCCGGATCAGCAGGGCCGTCCCCGGCCACGAGGTCACCCCGATCACGATCACGATGGTCAGCAACGACGCCCCGAGCACGGTCGCCATGACGATGGCGAGCGGGAGGAACGGGATCACGAGGAACCACTCCGTCAGCCGGAAGAGCACGGCGCCGATGCGGCCCCCGAAGTAGCCGGAGAGCAGCCCCACGAGGGTGCCGATCACCATCGAGATCACGGTGGCGAGCAGTCCGACCAGCAGTGACACCCGCGCCCCCCAGATCAGCAGGGTCAGGACGGACCGGCCCTTGTCGTCGGTCCCCAGCCAGAACTCGCTGGACGGAGGCTCCAGCACACCACCGGTGGCGCCGCTCAGCTTCAGTCCCTCCGGGTCGGCGATCAGCGGGGCGGCCACGGCCAGGAAGACGAAGAACCCGAGGATGGCCAGCCCGGCCATCCCCGACCGGTGCGTCCGGAAGTCCGCCCACGTACGGCGCCGCGCCGCGCGCCGACGCTGCCGCGTGACCTGCCGCGCCGTCAGCCGCACCGGGACGCCGTCGTCGACCGCGCTCATGTCCGCACCCTCGGGTCCAGCAGGCCGTAGACCAGGTTCGCCGCGAGGTTGGCGAAGATCACGGCGGCGGTCGACACCAGGAGCGTTCCCTGCAGCACCCAGTAGTCGGGAACGGTCAGGGCCTCGGTCGCGAGCAGCCCCAGCCCCGGGATGGAGAACACGGTCTCGACCGTGATCGCGCCCGTCACGACGAAGCCGATGCTGAGCGCGACCACGGTCGTCGTGGGCAGCAGCGCGTTGCGCACCGCGTGCCGGTTGCGGACCTGGACGTCGCGCAGGCCCTTGGCCCGGGCCGTCGTCACGTAGTCCTCACCGATCTCGTCGAGCAACGAGCTGCGCATGATCAGTGCGTAGTCGGCCAGGTAGGCCAGCGTGAGGGTCAGCACCGGGAGCGTCAGGTGCCACGCCACGTCCAGCACGCCTGCCGGCGACGACGGGTCGACGTCCGGGGAGTGGAGCCCACCGGTGGGGAAGAGCCCGGGGAGCGGGCCCGGACCGACCGCCAGCAGGTAGATGAGCAGCAGGCCGAGCCACCACTCCGGCATCGAGTAGAGGGTCAGCGAGCTGCCGGTCGCCCCGCGGTCGAACCGGCTGCCCCGCCGCCACCCGCTGTTGACGCCCATCCAGATCCCGATCACCGCGGCCAGCAGCGTCGAGGTGCCGACCAGCAGCAGCGTCGGCCACATCCGGTCGATGATCAGGTCGGAGACCGGCACCCGGTAGCGCAGCGAGATCCCCAGGTCACCGGTGAGCGTGTTCTGGACGTACGTCACGAACTGCTGCGGGAGCGACTGGTCGAGGCCGTACGTCGCGTTGAACTCCTCCAGCTGCTCCTGGGTCGTGAACCGACCGCGCCCCAGGGTCCGGGCCGGGTCTCCCGGCAGCACCCGGAACAGGAAGAAGTTGACGACCAGCATGAAGCCGAGGCTCCCCAGCGCCCCGAGCGCCTTGCCCGCGGCGTACCTGCGGTACGAGCGGCGTCGGACCCGGGTCGGCGCGGGGAGCTCCGTCACCGCCCCGATCGTCACTCGCGGTCACCCACCGTCCCGCGCCGACGCATCGCGACCACGCCGCCGACGGCCAGCAGGCCGACCAGGACGACGCCACCGCCGACGAGGAACGCGGTGCTGACACCGCCTTCACCGCCGGCCTCCTGGCTCAGCTGGGTCGTGCCCTCCTCACCGGCGCACTCGTCCGCCTCGGCGGCGGGTCGCATGTTGACGTAGTTGTGGACGCCGTACTGGATCAGGTAGACGCCGCCGGGATCGGGCTGCTGGCGCAGGCAGGCGAACCGGTCGCTGCGCCAGGCCTCGCCCACGGTGCTGTAGGCCGTGACGAGGTAGGGCGCGTCGTAGTAGAGGATCTCCTGCATCTGCTGGACCTGCTCCTCGCGGGCGGCGTCGTCCTGCTCGATCCGCTGCTGCTCGAAGAGGGTGTCGTACTCCTCGTTGCAGTACCACGAGTCCGACCAGTTCCCGCGCTCGTCGCAGGTCATGTAGGACAGCATCGAGGACGGGTCGGGTTCGACGTACCAGCCCCACTCGAAGGCGTCGAAGGTCCCCTCGTAGATGATGTCGGTCAGCTTGCTGCTCTCGAACGCACGCACCTCGGAGTCGATGTCGAGGTCGGCGAGCCACTCGGAGAAGAGCTCGATGACGTCCACCGAGGTCTGGGAGTCGCTGCGGGCGTAGAGCCGCAGCTTGCCGATCGGGTCGCCGTTGGGGAGCGTCCGGAAGCCGTCGTCGCCCACCGTGTAGCCCGCCTCGTCGAGCAGCTGGGCCGCCCGCTCCGGGTCGTAGGTCGCCGCGTCCTCCTCGGGCGGCTCCCAGCGGAAGCCGGCGTACGCGGGCGGGATGATCGTGTCGCCCGCCTGCCCGGCACCCTGGTAGGCGGTCTCGATGATCTGGTCCCGGTCGATCGCGAAGTTCAGCGCCCACCGGAAGGCAGGGTCGAGCACCGCGGGGTTGGGGTCGCCGAGCGGCTCCCCTGTGTCGGTGTCGATCGAGCCCGTGTTGAACGCGATCTCGTCGAAGCCCGGGGAGTCACCCATCTGGGCGCTGATCCCGTCGCGTCCCTCGAGCGACTGGACCTGCAGCGCGTTGATCCCCTCGACGAAGTCCACCTCGCCGGTGACCAGCGCCTGGATGGCCGGGTCCTCGGACTTGAAGACGCGGACGACGACCTCGTCGATGTGCGGGGCGCCACCCCAGTAGTCCGGGTTGACCTCGAGGCGGTACGTCGAGCCGCCGGCCGTTCCCTCGACCAGCCGGAACGGCCCGGACCCGACCACCGGCTCGCCACCCGTGGGCTCGTTGCCGTAGCTGCGCATGTCGTCGTCGGAGACGTCGCTCCACACGTGCTCCGGCACGATCGGGATGGGGAGCAGCGGCAGCAGCGCGCTCGGCTCCTCGAGCTGGAGGACGACGGTGGTGTCGTCGGGCGCGGTCACCGACTCGACGCCCTTGAGGTAGACGCCCCAGGTCGCCCGCTCCGGCCCGCCGTCACGGATCCGCTCGTAGGTGTAGAGGACGTCCTGGGCGGTGAGCGGCTCGCCGTCGGACCAGGTGGCGTCGTCGCGGATGGTGAAGGTCCAGGTCAGGCCGTCCTCGGACGTCTCCCACTCGCTGGCCAGCGCGGGGGTCGGCTGCATGTCCTCCATGGCGTAGCCGGTGAGCGAGTCGTACATCAGCGACCACATCTCGAAGGACGAGGCCTCGATGCCGAGGAACGGGTTGAAAGAGTCGACCTCGTTGAGGTACGCGACGGTGAAGGTCACCGGCTCGTCCTCGCTCGCCGTGGCGGGAGCGAGCGCCAGGCCCGGAGCCAGCGACGCGAGCGCGAGGGCCACCACGGCCAGCCAGCGAGCGGTACGTTGACCGCCGTGACGACCCAGCAGACCGGCGGCACGCCGCCGGTGGCCCGCCAGGAGCCCTTCCAGCACACCCAGCACGGAGTGGCGCGACCCGACCCCTACCACTGGATGCACGACGCGGGCTCCGCGGAGGTGCTCGGGCACCTCGCCGCCGAGCGGGCCTGGTACGACGCTTCGGTTGCTCATCTACGCTCCCTGGTGACCGATCTGAAGTCCGAGATGGTCGCCCGCGTGCCCGCGACCGACCGTTCCCCCGCGTGGAACCGTCGGCGCTTCTCGTACTACACGCTCACGCCGGCTGGAAGAGAGTATCCACGGATCTGCCGGATGATTCGTCACGATCCGATGTCATTTTCGACGGAATCTTCTGGCGGCACTCAGTCTGGCGACGATATTCGCACCACACCCTCGGACGCTCCCGAGGTGCTGCTCGATGTCGCCGAGCTCGCCGAGGGCAAGGACTACCTCGAGCTGGGGGTGACCGTGGTCAGTCCCGACGAGGGCCACCTGGCCTACTCGGCCGACGCCACCGGCGACGAGGTCTACCGGCTCCGTTTCCGCGACCTCACCACGGGCGAGGACCTCGCCGAGGAGGTCCCCCGCACCTACTACGGCGGCGCCTGGAGCGCCGACTCGCAGTGGTTCTTCTACACGGTCCACGACGCGGCCTACCGCCCCTTCCAGGTGTGGCGGCACCGCATCGGCAGCCCGGTCGCGGACGACGTCCTCGTCGCCGAGGAGCTCGACGAGCGGTTCGAGCTGCGGGTCCGCGGCACCCGCTCGGGGGACTGGGTCGTCGTGTGGGCGGAGAGCAACACCACCGCCGAGACCTGGCTGGTCGACGCCCACGACCCGACGGCTCCCCCGCGGCGTGCCGGCGGTCGGCGCGACGGTGTGCGCTACCGGGTCGACCACCGTCGCCACGAGGGTGGCGACGACCTGCTGGTCGTGGTCGACGACCGGGTCGAGGGTCGCCTCCTCCTCGCGCCCGTCCCCGGCCCCGAGGGCCACGACTGGACGGCGTGGCGCGAGGCGCGGCCCGAGAACCCTGCCGAGCACCTCGAGCGGGCCGACGCGTTCGGCGGCGGGGTCGTGCTCGCACTCCGGACCGGCGGTGCCCACCTGCTCCGGGTGGTCCCCCACGACGACCTCGCCGCACCCGGGCGCGACGTCACGAGCGCCGTCGCAGCCGGGGGCGTCCACCTGGCGAGGACGACCGAGTACGACGTCGACCGGGTGCTCGTCAGGGACGAGTCGTGGCTCGCGCCCCCCGTGTGGAGCGAGGTGTCGCTCGCGACGGGCGAGCGCACCGAGGTGCTGCGGCACGAGGCGCCGGGCTTCGACCCCGGGGACTACCTCACCGAGCGGGTCGAGCTGCCGGCACCCGACGGGACGGCCGTCCCCGCGTCGGTGATGCGCCACCGCGACACGCCCCTCGACGGCTCGGCACCGGCCGTCCTCTACGGCTACGGCGCCTACGGCTACACATTCGAGCCGGAGTGGGACCCGGCCCTCCCCTCGATCCTCGACCGCGGCGTCGTGTGGGTGCACGCGCACGTCCGCGGTGGCAGCGAGGGCGGCCGCGCCTGGTACCTCGACGGCAAGCTGGACCGCAAGCAGCACACCTTCGACGACCTGGTGGCGGTGGCCGACGGCCTGGCGGACCGCGGCCTGGTCGACCCCGCCCGCATCGCCAGCCGCGGGCTCAGCGCGGGCGGCCTGCTCCAGGGCGCGGTGTTCAGCCAGCGGCCGGACCGGTGGCGGGCCGTCGTGGCGGAGGTCCCCTTCGTCGACGTGGTGACGACCATGTTCGACGAGGCCACCCCGCTGACGATCACGGAGTGGGAGGAGTGGGGCGACCCACGGGTCCGGGCGGAGTTCGACGCGATGCTCGCGTGGTCGCCGTACGACAACCTGCCGCCGGCCGGCGGGCGTCCGGACCTGCTCGTGACCGGGGCGGTCCACGACCCCCGCGTCATGGTGCGGGAGCCGGCCAAGTGGGTCGCCGCGCTGCGCGACTCCGACCCGGAGTGGTCGCCGCGCTGCCTGTTCCGCTGCGAGGTCGGCGCCGGCGCCCACGTCGGGCCGTCCGGGAGGTTCGGCCACCTCGCCTACGAGGCGGAGGTGTATGCCTGGCTGCTCGACCGGCTGGGTCTGACCGAGGAGGCGTCATCATGACCGACCTGCACGACGAGGTGCTGGACGCGGCGCGCGCCCTGATCCGCCTCGACACGACCAACCGCGGCTACGAGGGCACCGAGACGCTGGCCGCGGAGTGGCTGGGGGGCTACCTCTCCGACGCCGGTGTCGAGGTGGAGCTCGTCGCCCGGGAGCCGTCCCGCGCCAACGTGGTCGCCCGGATCCCCGGCAGCGACCCCGCCGCGCCGTCGCTGGCCTTCGTCGGCCACACCGACGTGGTGCCGGTCGACGGCCAGACCTGGACCCACCCGCCGTTCGAGGCCGTCGTCGACGACGGCTGGCTCTACGGACGCGGTGCGATCGACATGAAGAACGAGGTGGCCGTCCGCGCCGTGGCGATGGCCCGGCTCGCACGCGAGGGCTTCCGTCCCCGCGGCGACCTCTGGTTCGTCGCGGTCGCCGACGAGGAGGACGGCCGCGCCGACGTCGGCATGCGCTGGCTGCTGGAGCAGCGGCCCGACATCCGGCCCGACCTGGCGATCAACGAGGGCGGCGGCGAGCGGCTGCCGCTCGCGGACGGGCGGACGGTGCTGTCGTTGTCGGTGGGCGAGAAGGGCACCTGCCCGGTACGGCTGGTCGCGGTCGGCGAGGCCGGCCACGCCTCGATGCCGGAGGTCGGGGACAACGCGGTGCCCCACCTGGCCGCGCTGCTGGGGCGGATCGGGACGGGCATGCCGGTGCCGGTCCACTCCCCCGAGGTCGTGTCGACGCTGGAGGTCCTGCTCGGTCGTCCGGTCGGCGACCTGGGCGCCGACCTGGCCGAGGCGGCATCGCTCCACCCAGCGCTCGGCCACCTGCTGCCCTCGCTGCCCGGGACGACGATGGCGCCGACCGTGCTCGCCGCCTCGACCGCCCGCAACGTGATGCCCGCCCGCGCCTCGGTCGAGCTCGACTGCCGCACCCTGCCCGGCACCACCGTCGAGGAGGTGTTGGCCGCCGTCCGGCAGCGGCTCGGCGACGCCACCGGCTACGAGCTGGAGCTCTGCGAGGACGCGGTCCCCGGCAGCGCCTCCCCCGCGACCGGGTTGCTGCCGGACGCGGTCGCCGCGTGTCTGGCCGAGGAGGGGGACGAGGCGATGGTGATGCCGATGCTGTGCACCGGCTTCACCGACTCGGTCCACCTGCGAGCGGCGGCCGGCACGGCGGCGTACGGCTTCAGCCCGTTCCGGGCGACGCCCGCCGAGGTGCTGGCCGCGGGCTACCACAACGCCGACGAGCGGGTGCACGTCGACGACCTGCACTTCTCGGCCCGGTTCCACCTGGCGCTGGCGAAGCGGCTGCTGGGCTAGCTACTAGATGGAGATCCACCGACCTCATGACCGTGCAGGAGCTGGATGTCGGCGACCTCCGCCAGTAGCTCGGCATAATCGAGGAGAGCCGTGCGACATGCCTCGACTTGGGCACGCATGGTCGAGGCATCGGCCCAGGCCCTTTCCCACTCCACGGGTGATCGACCCGCTGGACGGGAGCCCTCGTAGGTCTCCAGTCGTGGGTGCCACTCGGTCAGCAGCGGCCTTACAGCGCCGTTCAGGACGGCAATGGCGATATAGCCGAACGAGAGTTGCCCCCCGTCGTGGGGTCGCGCCAATTCGGGACCGTGCTTCTTGAGGATCTCTCTGGTGGTCGCGAACAGTGTGTAGTGACTAGAGAGCGCCTCCCTCAGCGAACCACCACCCTCAACCAGCGGGACTACCGCGACGCGCGTCACCATTTCCACATACAACTCCCAAGCCGCTTGCCTCTCCCGGTCGTCCGGTGCCCACACACCCGCGACCTTGCCGAGGAACGGAAGTTGAAGCTCGACGGCGAATTCCCGCAAGCGTGGCATTTCGATTGCCCTCTCGAAGAGTCGTCTGTGGCAGTAGTCAGGCCAGCCAACTGGCCGGCACCCAGGCATCGAACGGCGCTAGGTCTACCTTCACCACCAAAGTGGACTTGCCCGCAAACGCGCGCGTCCACTTCTGGCCGTCGAACCTGACTAGGACACGCGGCGGGGTCACGCCAACGACCGTGCCGACCTGCTTCCCCACCACAACCCCTGTCGAACCCGTGATATCCGCAGAGAGCCTTGCGTCCGTAGCCCTCAGTCGCACCCGTTGACCGCGGGCGAAGTTCTTGGACCCAACATTGGCGTTCAGAAATCCAAGCCCCGCGTCGTTGAAGGCCCAGCTTGCGAAGGCTGTGATCTGCCGCGTGTCGTGGGCGTGGTCGTCATGCCGAAGAGGCATCGCCCTCAACTCCAGCACGGGCCACAGAGTCTGCGGGACAGCGTGCCTCGGTGGCATTGACGCACCATCCACTAGGACCGGCAGCACGCGAACACCCGAAAAGAGCGCAGTCCGGATCTCCAGGTTGATGAAGTCGTCGGGATCGTTCAGGCGGCTCTGCCCGTACTCATCGACTTCCAGCCAGTTTCGCCCGATGAGCGCAACCAGAAGGGCACTCTGACTCATTGCGTGGGCAATGGCCTGAGGAATGCTGGCTCCGTAACCGATGTCGTCCACGTCGAGGAAGACACTGCCGACTACTGGCCGCAGGTCCGCGACCAAGGCCCTCGCCTCCGCCCGCGAATCGTTGCGGCGATGGCAGACGAAGATACCGATGCGAGGACTCAGCACACGGACCCCCCTTCAACCCGGTCCGCCACTTCCCGAAGGATACTCCCGGACTTCCCGCACCGTCAGGGCGAACGAAGTGTTGGGCGACCCCGAGACGTGACCTCAGGCGCCAGAATCAACTCCTCGCCTCCGATGCCCCCGCCTTCGGACTACGGTGCTGGCCGATGGCAGACCGGACGCACCCCGGACGTCTTGCCTGCCGGGCTAGTCGCGGGGCGGCTTGCCCTGCTTGGGGCGGCTCTGCCGCGGCCCGGCGTCCTTGCGCAGGCCGATGAGCTTGCCGGAGATCCGCGTCGACGCGAGCGCCTCCTCGGTGCCCGGGGGCAGCTCGGCGGGGAGCTCGACGAGCGAGAAGTCGGGGCGGATCGAGATGTTGCCGAAGTCGCGTCGGCTCAGGCCGCCCTCGTTGGCGAGCGCGCCGACGATCTGGCGCGGCTCCACCTTGTGGCGCTTGCCGACCGCGATCCGGTAGGTCGCCATCGGCGGTCCGTCCCCGTGCCTCGGCGGGCGCTTCCCACCCCGCTCGGGGCGGTCGCCACGGCCCGGCTGGTCGGCGCGCTCGCGCCGGGGCGGGCGTACGGGCTCGGGGTCCAGCAGCAGGGGCGTGTCGCCCTGGAGCACGACCGCGAGCGCCGCGGCCACGTCGACCTCGGGGACGTCGTGCTCACGGATGTAGTGCGACACGACGTCGCGGAAGAACGAGACCCGCTCGGTGGCGGAGAGCGCCTCGGTGATGGCGTCGTCGAAGCGGGCCAGCCTGGTGACGTTGACGTCGTCGACGGTCGGCAGCTGCATCTGGGTCAGCGGCTGACGGGTGGTCTTCTCGATCGACTTCAGCAGGTAGCGCTCGCGGGGCGTGACGAAGGAGATCGCGTCGCCGCTGCGCCCGGCGCGGCCGGTCCGGCCGATCCGGTGCACGTAGGACTCGGGGTCGGTCGGGATGTCGTAGTTGACGACGTGGCTGATCCGCTCGACGTCGAGCCCGCGCGCGGCCACGTCGGTGGCGACCAGGATGTCGAGCTTGGCGTCCTTGAGCTGGCCGATGGTCCGTTCGCGCTGGGCCTGCACGACGTCGCCGTTGATGGCGGCGGCCGAGAAGCCGCGGGCGCGGAGCTTCTCCGCGAGCGTCTCGGTCTCGTTCTTGGTCCGGACGAAGACGATCATCCCCTCGAAGTTCTCGACCTCGAGGATCCGGGTGAGGGCGTCGACCTTCTGGGGGTAGGACACCGTGAGGTAGCGCTGGGTGATGTTGGTGGCGGTCGCGGTCTTGTTCTTGACCGTGATCTCGGCCGGGTCGTTCAGGTACTTCTTCGAGATCCGCCTGATCTGCGCCGGCATCGTGGCCGAGAACAGCGCGACGTTCTTGTCGGTCGGCGTGTCGGCGAGGATCGTCTCGACGTCCTCGGCGAAGCCCATGTTGAGCATCTCGTCGGCCTCGTCGAGCACCAGGAACCGCAGCTCGCTCAGGTCGAGCGTGCCCTTGTCGAGGTGGTCCATGATCCGCCCGGGGGTGCCCACGACGACGTGGACGCCGCGGCGCAGCGCGCTGAGCTGGACGCCGTAGCCCTGGCCGCCGTAGACCGGCAGCACGTGGATGCCGGGGACGTGGGCGGCGTACCGCTCGAAGGCTTCGCAGACCTGGAGCGCGAGCTCACGGGTGGGCGCCAGCACGAGCGCCTGGGGCGTCTTCTGCTTGAGGTCGAGGCGCGAGAGGATCGGCAGCGCGAACGCGGCGGTCTTGCCGGTGCCGGTCTGGGCCAGGCCGACGAGGTCGCGCCCCTCGAGGAGCGTCGGGATGGTCGCCGCCTGGATCGGCGACGGGGTCTCGTAGCCGACCTCGCGCACCGCCTCGAGGACTCGGGGATCCAGCCCGAGGTCACCGAAGGTGACCCCCTGCTCTTGCTCGCGCACCTCGTCGGACATGAGGTCCACGGTAGGGGTATCGGAGGCTCCGCGGATATTCCGCGCAGCCCTCAGAAGACCGAGACGGCGAGCAGCACGAGGGCCGAGGTCGCACACACGGTGAGGACGCCGGTCCGCACCAGCTCACGGGGCAGCAGGCGGCGGACCGGCACGGACGCCACGATGCCCAGCAGGAGCACGGGCGAGAGCAGGGCGGCCAGCAGGAAGACGTCCACCCGGAGCTGGCCCGCCAGGCCCAGCCCGACCAGGCTGAGGGCCGCACCGATCGCGAAGTACGCCGCCAGCGTCGGCCGCAGCACCACCGGCCGGTGGTGCTGGTAGAGGATCGCCAGCGGTGGGCCGCCGATCGAGGTGGCCGTCCCGGTCACCCCGGACACCAGCCCGGCGACGGGCAGCGTCAGCCGGTTGACCGGCAGCGTCACGGTCCGCACCGTGAGCAGGACACTCGTGAGCACCATCACGCCGACCGCGATCCCGATCAGCCGGTCGGAGGCGACCGCGACCACCCAGACGCCGACGACGGTCCCCACCACGCGGGAGGGCAGCGCCCAGCCGAGGCCACGCCAGTCGGTCCCGCGGTGCTCGGTGAGCATGGTCTGGGAGGCCATCAGCATCGCCAGCCAGAGCATCATCTCCGGGACGAGCTGGGGCTCGAGCAGGCTCGCGACCGGTGCTGCCACGAGGCCGAGGCCCAGACCGACGGTGCCCTGGACGAGGGCGCCGACGAACAGCGCCACCGCCAGGACCACGACGACCCAGGCCTCGACCCCGAGCAGCACCCGGCCTCAGCCGCGCAGCAGGTTGCGCAGGACGTACGGCATGATGCCGCCGTTGCGGTAGTAGTTCGCCTCGCCGGGGGTGTCGATCCGGACCACGGCGTCGAACTCGACGTCACCCGCGGTCACCTTCACGGTGCGCGGCGTCCGGCCCTCGTTGAGCTCGGTGACACCGGTGAAGGAGAACTCCTCCTCGCCGGTGAGGCCCAGGCTCTCCGCGGTCTCGCCCTCCGGGAACTGCAGCGGCAGCACGCCCATCCCGATCAGGTTCGAGCGGTGGATGCGCTCGTAGGACTCAGCGATCACCGCCTTGACGCCGAGCAGCGCCGTGCCCTTCGCGGCCCAGTCGCGCGAGGAGCCCGAGCCGTACTCCTTGCCGGCGAGCACGACCAGCGGGATGCCGGCGTCGATGTACCGCTCGCTGGCCTCGAAGACCGTCGTCTCCTCACCGTCGCGCGTGAAGTCGCGCGTGACGCCGCCCTCGGTGCCGGGGGCCAGCTGGTTGCGCAGCCGGATGTTGGCGAAGGTGCCGCGGATCATGATCTCGTGGTTGCCGCGGCGCGACCCGTAGGAGTTGAAGTCCCGCTGCTCGACCCCGTGCTCCTGCAGGTAGCGACCCGCGGGGCTGTCCTTCTTGATGGCGCCGGCCGGGCTGATGTGGTCGGTGGTGACCGAGTCGCCCAGCTTGAGCAGCACCCGCGCACCGGAGATGTCGGCGACCGGCTCGGGCTGGTCGGGCATGCCGTCGAAGTAGGGCGCCTTGCGGACGTACGTCGAGTCGGGGTCCCAGGCGAAGGTGTCGCCCTCGGGGGTGGACAGCGAGCGCCACCGCTCGTCACCGGCGAAGACGTCCTCGTAGGACGACCCGAACATGTCGGAGTTGATCGCCTCGCCGATGACCCGCTCGATCTCGGCAGGCGAGGGCCAGAGGTCCTTGAGGAAGACGTCGTTGCCGTCGTGGTCCTGGCCCAGCGGGTCGTTGAACAGGTCCACCGTCATCGAGCCCGCCAGCGCGTAGGCGACCACGAGCGGCGGCGACGCGAGGTAGTTCATCTTCACGTCCGGGTTGATCCGGCCCTCGAAGTTGCGGTTGCCGGAGAGCACGCTGGTGACCGCGAGGTCGGCGTCGTTGACGGCCTGGCTGACCTCGGGGATGAGCGGGCCCGAGTTGCCGATGCAGGTGGTGCAGCCGTAGCCGACGAGGTTGAAGCCGAGCTTGTCGAGGTACGGCGTCAGGCCGGCGCGCTCGTAGTAGTCGCTGACCACCTTCGAGCCCGGCGCGAGCGTGGTCTTCACCCACGGCTTGCGCGTGAGGCCCTTGTCGACGGCGTTCTTGGCGAGCAGCGCCGCCCCGATCATCACGCTCGGGTTGGAGGTGTTGGTGCAGGAGGTGATCGCCGCGATCGTGACCGCGCCGTGGCCGATCTCGAGCTCCTGGCCGTCCAGGCTCAGGGTCGCGGTCGCGGCCTTGTCGTCGGTGTAGTCGGCGAGCGCCTTGTCGAACTCCGCCGCCGCCTTGGTGACCTCGACCCGGTCCTGCGGGCGCTTGGGGCCGGCCAGCGACGGCACGACCGTCGCCAGGTCGAGCTCCAGCTGCTCGGAGTAGCGGGGCTCGACGTAGCCCTCGGCGTCGGTGTCGTGCCAGAGGCCCTGCTCCCTGGCGTACGCCTCGACCAGGTCGAGCTGCTCCTGCGGCCGGCCGGTGAGCTCGAGGTACTTGATGGTCTCCTCGTCGATCGGGAAGACCGCGATGGTGGAGCCGAACTCGGGACTCATGTTGCCGATCGTGGCGCGGTTGGCGAGCGGGAGCGCGCCGACGCCGTCACCGTAGAACTCGACGAACTTCCCGACCACGCCGTGCTTGCGCAGCATCTCGGTGATCGTCAGCACGAGGTCGGTCGCGGTCGAGCCCTCCGGGAGCTCGCCGGACAGCTTGAAGCCCACGACCCGCGGGATCAGCATGCTGACCGGCTGGCCGAGCATCGCGGCCTCGGCCTCGATGCCGCCCACGCCCCAGCCGACGACGCCGATGCCGTTGACCATCGTGGTGTGGGAGTCGGTGCCGACGCAGGTGTCGGGGTACGCCTGGAGCACCCCGTCCACCTCACGGGTGAACACGGTGCGGGCGAGGTGCTCGATGTTGACCTGGTGGACGATGCCGGTGCCGGGCGGGACGACCTTGAAGTCGTCGAAGGCGCCCTGGCCCCAGCGGAGGAACTGGTAGCGCTCACGGTTGCGCTCGTACTCGATCTCGACGTTGCGCTCGAAGGCGTCGGCCGAGCCGAAGACGTCGGCGATGACGGAGTGGTCGATGACCATCTCGGCCGGGGCGAGCGGGTTGATCTTCGACGCGTCGCCGCCGAGGTCGGCCATCGCCTCGCGCATGGTGGCCAGGTCGACCACGCAGGGCACGCCGGTGAAGTCCTGCATGATCACGCGGGCCGGCGTGAACTGGATCTCCTTGTCGGGGTCGGCGTCGGCGTCCCAGCCGGCGAGCGCCTTGATGTCCTCGGCCGTGATGTCGGCACCGTCCTCGGTGCGCAGCAGGTTCTCGAGGAGCACCTTGAGGCTGAAGGGCAGGCTCTTCACGTCGAGCCCGTCTCCCTCGACGGCGTCGAGCCGGAAGATCTCGTAGTCCTGGTCGCCCACGCTGAGCGTGCTCTTGGCGCCGAAGCTGTCCTGACTGGCCATCCGTCGTCTCCTCGATCGGGGTGCTCACGTCGTCCGTGGCCCATCTTGCCGCCGGGCCGGTCGCGGGTGGAAGTGAGGCATGCCTTACCCACCCACGCACGTGATTTGTCTTGATGTCAAGATACATGACGTCGAGAGCGTCTGGCAACGCGACCCTCCGTGAATCCGGTGGCGCCAGGCGAGCCCTCCCGTCTAGCGTTCCCGGCCGTGACCCTCCCCCACCTGACCTGGCCTCGAGCGGCCGGCGGGCTGACCCTCACGCTCCCGACCCCTGAGCTCGTCGACGAGGTCCTCCGGTGGCGCAACGACCCCGCCGTGACCCGCTGGCTGATCCGGACGACCGTCGACCCGACCGCCTTCCGCACGGCCTGGCTGGCGTCCGTCGACGATCCCCGGGACCACGCCGTGGTGGCCGTGCTCGACGGACGGGCGGTCGCGACCGGGTCGCTCGAGGTCCACGACGGGATGGCGCAGACCGAGCCCGGCTCCCCCGGCGACGGCTGCGAGGGGCTGCTCGGCTACCTCGTCGACCCGGCGTACGCCGGCCGCGGCATCGCCACGGCGGTCGCGGCCTCGCTGCTGGACCTCGCGTTCCGCGACCTCGGGCTGCTGCGCGTGACCGCCGGCTGCTTCGCCGACAACGTCGCCTCGTGGGCCGTGATGGAGAAGCTCGGCATGCGGCGCGAGCAGCAAGGGGTGCGCGACTCATGGCACGTCGAGCACGGCTGGATCGACGGCTTCACCTACGCGATCCTCGCCGACGAGTGGCTCGGTCGGGGCAAACCCCTTGCCTCGGGCGGCTCGCAGGCTCGACCCTCGACGTCATGACCGTCGACACCCGGATGAACAGCATCATCCACGCGGCGCTGTGCCGCGACCTCGACCGGACCGCGCTGCTGGTCGACCGGCCGAGCGAGCTCGAGCCCGAGCGCCTCACGCAGCTGGGCACGCACCTGGTCTGGATGATGGACCTGCTGCACGACCACCACACGACCGAGGACACCCGGCTGTTCCCGGCGATGCGGGCCAACAACCCCGCCGCGCGGGAGCTGCTCGACCAGATGGACACCGAGCACCAGGCGATCGCCGACGCGATGGGCGCCCTCACCGACGCCGGCCGCCGGGCCGCCTCGGGGGACGCCGGCGCGGTCGACGCGATCCGGACCGCCCTCCCGGCGCTGCGGACCGTGCTCGACCCACACCTGGCGCACGAGGAGCAGGAGCTCGCGCCGCTCGTCCCGCAGAGCATGGGCGAGGCCGAGTGGGCTGCCTTCGAGAAGAGCAACACCGAGGGCAAGGCGCCACCCGTGCTCGCCTTCCAGGGGCACTGGATGCTCGACAACCTGGGCGACGAGCACGCAGCGGTCGTGAAGGCACAGGTGCCGGCAGTCCCGCGCTTCGTGATGCTGCGGCTGCTCGGTGGGCCCTACCGTCGGCGGCGGACGGCCGTGTGGGGCGGCACGGCAGCCGCCGACGTACGGTCACGGCCGCTGACGCCCGCGTGACGGCCTCGGACCCCGGGCTGCTGGTCCTGCACGCGGTCCGGCTGCTCGGCTTCGCGCCCACCGAACGGGTGGCCGCCCGCTTCGGGCTCGACGCGCACGACACCGCGGAGGCCCTGGAGGACGCCCGGGCCCGGGGATGGGTCGAGTGGAGCTCGTTCGGCGACGCCGCCGGCTGGTCGCTCACCCCGCGCGGGAAAGCAGAGGGCGAGCGGCTGCTCGCGGCCGAGCTCGACGCCACCGGTCGTCGCGACCTCGTGCACCGCACCTACCTCGACTTCCTCGAGCTCAACGGCTGCCTGCTGCGAGCCGTGACCGACTGGCAGACCCGGCCGGCGGCCGGGGACCCGCTGGCGGCGAACGACCACCAGGACCTGCGCTGGGACCGGCGCACCCTCGGGTCCCTCGACGAGCTGGGGATCCGGCTGCGCCCCCTGGCCGCCGTCCTCGCCGACACCCTCGACCGCCTCGACGGCTACGGCACGAGGTTCGCCGCCGCCCTGGCCGAGGTCGAGCGGGGCGACCGGCGCTGGGTCGACGCGCTCGAGGTCGACTCGTGCCACACCGTCTGGTTCCAGCTGCACGAGGACCTGCTCGCGACCCTCGGCATCGCGCGCGGCCAGGCGCAGCCGTGAGCGGCCGGCCCACCGGGGACGACGCCCTGGCAGCCGACCCGTTCGACTGGCAGGTGACGAAGGGCGGGACGGTGCTCGTCTCGCGCGGCGGACGGGCCGTGGTCACCGTGGGCGGGAGGGCCGGGGAGCGCCTGGCTGCCCAGCTCGCGGGGTGCGACGACGCGCGTGCCCAGCAGCTCCTCGCCCGGGCTACCGGCAACTACAAGCGGGGGAACGAGCGGCGCCGATGAGTCGTGTCGTGTTCATGTGCGGTCCGTCGGGGTCGGGGAAGTCGACGTACGCCCGCCGGCTGGAGGCCGGAGGCATGGTCCGGCTCTCCTTCGACCTGGAGATGTGGCGTCGCGGCATCGCGACGGCGACGCTGCCGCCGGAGACCCGCGCCGAGATCGAGGCCGACCTGCGCGCCAGGTTGCTGGAGCTCGTCGCCGCCGGCACCGACGTCGTCCTCGACTTCTCGTTCTGGTCGCGGCAGATGCGCGAGGACTACCGCGCCCTGCTCGTCCCGACGGGCGTCGTCCCCGAGACCGTCTACCTCGCGACCGACCGCGCCACGGTCCTCGCTCGGATGCGGACCAGGCGCGGCGGCCACGCCGACGACTACGTGCTCCCCGAGGAGCTCGTCGCCCGGCACTTCGACCACTTCGAGCCGCCGACGCCGGACGAGGGCCCGCTGGTCGTCGTGCGTTAGCCACGTGCTCGAACGCTCCACGGTTGCCGTGTCGGCGGTGCGGCCTAGCCTGACGGCATGCGACGCTTCGACGACGAGGACCTCACCGGCGCAGAGTTCCGCGAGTGCGACCTGAGCCGAGCGCGGATGGTCGGCGTGGTCATGCAGGACGCCGAGATCGACGGCCTGGTGACCAGTCTCGTGGTCAACGGGGTCGAGGTGATGCCGTACGTCGAGGCGGAGCTCGACCGCCGTCACCCGGTACGGCTGCTGATCCGCTCCGATCGACCGGCCGACCTGCGAGAGGCCTGGCGCCAGCTGCGGGACGACTGGGCGACGACCACCGAGCGAGTCCGCTCCATGCCCGAGAACAGCGAGCATCGCGGCGTCGACGGCGAGTGGTCGATGGTCGAGACCCTGCGTCACCTCGTCTTCGTGCACGACACCTGGTTCCGACGCTGCGTGCTCGGGCTCACCGAGCCGTTCACTGCCATGGGACTGGGGCCGCCGGACGTCATGGACCGGAAGGAGGACGGGCTCGACCGGTCCGCCCGACCGAGCCTCGACGAGGTGCTCGCCGTACGGAGCCGGCAGGCTTCGGAGATCGAGGCCTGGCTGGCCGAGGTCACGGCCGACCAGCTCACGCAGACCGCGCCGGTTCCCGACGACGACCGATGGCCCCCGTACGCGACGGGGCGGACGGTGCGGAAGTGCCTCGGCACGGTGCTCGACGAGGAGTGGGCGCACCACGGGTTCTGCAAGCGCGACCTCGACAAGCTGACGCGTCAGCACTCCCCGCAGGGTTGAGCAGCATCCTCTGCCCTGCTGATGCCGCCCTGTCGGGCGCAGGAGCACGACGCTGCCGGACGTACGGTGGCGTCCCACCGGCGGACGTGAGGACGCGATGCCACGACTGATCCACCTCAACGGCCTGCCCGGGAGCGGGAAGTCCACGCTGGGCCGCGCCTGGGTGGAGGCCCACGACGGCAGCCTGCTCGTCGACCCCGACCTGCTGCTCACCAGCATCGGCGGGTGGCGCGAGCGGTTCTTCGCCCTCATCCCGACCGCCCGCGCGCTGGCGGTCTCGCTCGTCAGCACCCACCTCACCGGCAGCTCCGACGTCGTGCTCTGCCAGCTCGCCACCGCACCGGGGGAGATCGAGCCCTACGAGCGCGCGGCCCGCGACCATGGGGCCGACGTCGTCGAGGTGCTGCTGACCTGCGACCCCGAGCTGCTGCTCGCCCGGCGGAGCGCTCGAGCCGGGGACACCGCCCATGGCATCCGTCACGACCTCGACGCCGTGATCGAGGAGCACGGCGGGGAGCAGCTGCTGCGCAGGATCCAGTCCCACTTCCAGGCCTACGCATCCCTGCGCGATCAGGCGCACCGGTTGCTCGTGCGCGACGAGCCGGTGGCGGAGACGCTGCGCCGCCTCGAGGAGCTCCTCGACCCCGGGTGCCCGAAAACCGGGTGACAGCTGCTCGCCCCCTTCCTAGGCTGCCGCGCATGTTCAACGTGATGGCGCGCCGTGTCCGCCGGCGGGACGTCACGCCGGACGTGGGGATGGCACCCGCTCCGGCCTGACTGGGCTCGCCGGGTCGTGGCCGCGGCGCCGGTGCGCCCCGGCGACCTCGTGCTCGACCTCGGCGCCGGTGACGGTGCGCTCACCGCCCCACTCGTCCGCGCCGGGGCGCGGGTGCTGGCGATCGAGCTGCACCCCGGGCGGGCCACTGCGCTGCGCCGACGGTTCGAGGACGACGACGTGACCGTGGTCGAGGCGGACCTGCGCGACCTCCGGCTGCCCGCGCGACCCTTCCGGGTCGTCGCGAGCCCGCCGTACGGGCTGTCGACGGCACTCGTGCGCACCTTGCTCTCGAGCGACCGGGTGCGCTCGGCCGACCTCGTGCTGCAACGGGCCGCCGTACGTCGGCTGGTCGGGCAGCCGCCCCGCGGCCGGCATGCCCGCCGCTACCGCCTCGATGCCGGGCTGCGACTCCCCCGGCACGCGTTCGTCCCGCCGCCGAAGGTCGACTCCGCGGTGCTGCAGGTGCGGCGGTGAGTCAGCCGACCAGCTTGAGGCCGACCACGCAGCCGACGATGCCGGCGAGCAGCAGGATCTTGAGCAGCGACACCGCCTCCGCGCCGGTCACCATCCCGTGGGCCACGGCGAGGGTGGCGCCGATCCCGACCCAGACGGCGTAGGCCGTGCCGACGGGGAGCGTGCGCATCGCCCACGCGAGCCCCGCCATGGAGAGCACGAGCGCGCCCGCGAAGGTCAGCGAGGGCGCGAGGCGGGTGAAGCCCTCGGAGCGGCCCAGGGCGACCGCCCAGACGGCCTCGAGGACACCGGACAGGACCAGGACGAGCCATGACATTGCGGACAACCCCCACAGGGCCGTCTTGTCGCAGTCCGGGTACGGCACCCCTCGTCCGGGAGCCGGGTCTCCGGCTCTGCCCCCAGCATCTCAACACCTTGTGCCGGGGCCAAGTCGGCGACAGCGGTCAGCCGCTGACCCGGTCGAGGTGCTGCAGCAGGTCGTGCGCCGCCAGCTCGACCTCCTTGTGCCGCCACTCCGAGGCGCGGTAGACGCAGGCGATCAGGGCGGTCCGGTGCACCCGGCGCAGGTCCCCGACGACGAACGCGTAGCGCGCCTTGGTGCCGTCGCTGGCTCCCTCGGTCAGGCCGAGGTGCCAGGCGGCGTACTCCTCCCACGTGTGGCGCTCGAGGTAGGCGTTCTGCGCGGCCGCGTCGGGCTGCACCTCGCCCCAGTCGCTGTCCAGGACGTACTGCCGCGCGTCGATCAGCTGCGTCACCCGCTCGACGGCGGCCCGGTTCACGACGTACTTCGCCATGCCCGGCAGCCTCGCGCGGTCGGCCCGCGATGTCGACCCCGTCGCGGCAGGAGGCGCGGCAGGTGGGGGTCGCGGACGGCTAGGGTTCGGCCATGTCCTTGAGCGTCGTCGTGCCCGTGCACAACGTCGCCCCCTACCTCGCCGAGGCGCTCGACAGCGTCCTGGCGCAGGACGACCACCTCGCCGAGGTCATCGCCGTCGACGACGGGTCCACCGACGAGAGTCCCGCGATCCTGGCGTCGTACGCCGAGCGCCGTCCCGACCTGCTGCGTGTCATCACCACGGACAACGCCGGCTCCGGGGCCGCCCGCAACCTCGCGGCCGGTCAGGCCGAGGGTGACTACCTCACCTTCGTCGACCCTGACGACGTGGTGCTGCCCGGCACCTGGGGCCGGATGCTGGAGCTCCTCGACCGCACCGGCTCCGACTTCGCCGTGTGCCACTTCGAGCGCCTCCACGCCGATGGCGGCCGCAGCACCCTCCGGTGGGCGGACCGGGTTCACGCCACCCCACGCGAGCGGGCACGCCTCGACGACGTCCCGGAGATCGTCGGTGACGTCTTCTGCTGGAACAAGGTGTTCCGGCGCGACTTCTGGCAGGACCACGGCCTGGCGTTCCCGGAGGGCACGCGCTACCAGGACCAGCCGGCCGTCACCGAGGCCTTCCTGCGATCCACCGCCTTCGACGTCACGCCCGAGGTGGGCTACCTGTGGCGGGTGCGCGAGGACGGGTCCTCGGTGACCCAGGGGCGCGCCGAGCTCGGCAACCTCCAGGACCGGGTCACGACCAAGCGCGACACCTGGAACCTGGTCCGCGAGCTCGGTTCTCCCCGGGTGCAGGAGGCCTTCCGCGACCGCGTCGCCCCCGGCGACCTCCACCAGTTCTTCGCTGCCCTCGCCGACTGCGACGACGACTACTGGGAGCTGTTCCGCTCGATGCTCCTCGAGCTGTGGGGCCCGGAGCACTCGCTCGCCCGGACCCGGCTGCTCCCCTCCCACCGCCTGATGGGCTGGCTGGTGGAGCAGGACCGTCGAGCCGACGCGACCGCGCTGTGGGGACACGTCGCGAGCGCGACCCGTCCGCTCCCGGTGCGGCCGACGGCGGACCAGCAGGGTCTGGCGCTCGACACCAGCGCGCTGTTCACCGACGCGGTCCCCGAGGACGTCGTCCGGCTCCGTGACGACGAGATCGGCTGGGACGCCACCGCCGAGGAGGTCCGCCGCGGCTGGCGTGGCCACGAGCTGACCGGCACCGTCGCCGTACGCCGCCTGGGCGCCCGCGAGCCGTTCCGGCTCAAGGTCCGCTCGCTCGAGGCCCCGGTGCTCACCCACCGCCTGGACACTCCCCACGGCCCGGTCACCCTGACCGGTCCGGTGACCCTGCCCACCACGGAGGCACGATGACCACCACCCTGCTCGTCCTGGTGCTCGTCGCCGCTCTCGCGGCCGTCGCGGTCTCCGTGTTGCTGCTACGCGAGGTCAACCACCTCAAGGCCAAGGTGGAGGAGTCCAGCGGCGGGTCGCAGGGCGTCGAGAAGCTCATCCGGGACGCCGTCGGGTCGATCCAGCAGCAGACCCTGCGCCAGCACCGCGAGACCCGTGCCGTGGCCGACGCCCTCTTCTCGCTCGGCGGGCTCGGCCCCGACGGCGCGACGACGCCCAGCACCCAGGGCTGGTCGGCCTCCCCGATGGTGCTGCGCCAGCTCGCCGAGCAGGTCACCGAGCGTCGGCCCGAGCTGGTCGTCGAGATCGGCGGCGGCGGGTCCTCGGTGCTGCTGGGTCGGCTGCTGCGCGCCCAGGGCCACGGCCGCGTCGTCAGCTTCGAGCACGACCCCGCGTTCGCCGAGATCACCCGCGGCCACCTGCGTCGCCACGGCGTCGAGGACCTGGTCGAGATCCGGGTCGCACCGCTGGTCCCCGTCGAGCTCGGCGGCGAGACCTACGAGTGGTACGACCCCGAGGCCTTCGCCGACCTCGCCGACGTCGGTCTGGTCTTCGTGGACGGCCCCCCCGGACGGACCGGCCCTCACGCCCGCTACCCGGCGGTCCCGGTCCTCGCACCGCACTGCCTGCCGGGTGCCGGCGTGCTGCTCGACGACGGGGCCCGCCAGCAGGAGCGCGAGGTGGCCGACCGCTGGATCGCCGAGCACGGCGCCACCGAGATCTGGTCCGACGACGTCGGGACCGGCTGGGTGCAGCTCACCCTTCCCTGACGTCGAGCACGATCTTGCCCATGCTGTCGCCGGCGGCGAGGCGGGCGAACGCCGCGGGGGCATCTCGCAGCGGGTAGACGTGGTCGATCCTCGGCGTGACGGCGCCCCGGGCGACGAGGGCCGTCACCGCCTCGAGCTCGGCTCGCGACTGCGGGACGACCAGCACCCCGACCCTCTTCCGGGTGGCCAGACCCACCAGCGGGCCGGCGATCGCGGTGACCAGCAGGATCCTGGCCAGGCCGCCCACCATCGCGTAGCGCCCTCCCCGCCGCAGCGCGCGGTGCACGCGGAACGGCGAGCGCTCGGCCACGAGATCCACGACCAGGTCGAAGCTGTCGCGGTCGTCGGCCCAGTCCTCGGTGGCGAAGTCGATGGTGCGGTGTGCCCCGACCTCGCGCAGGAAGTCGGCCTTGTCGGCTCGGTCGACCGCCGTCACCTCGGCACCGGCATGCGTGGCCAACGCGACCACGAACACGCCGCCGGCACCACCCGCGCCGTTGACCAGGACCCTCGTTCCCGGGCGGACGTCGGCGGTCGCCCTGCGGGCGATGCCGCCTGCCTGCGGGATCGTCGAAGCCTCCGCGAACGACAGCCAGTCGGGCTTGCGGGCCAGGAGCGTGGGTCTGGTGCAGACGAGCTCGGCAAGCCCGCCACGGTATCCGGCCAGCTCGCCGAACAGCTCGTCTCCCGGGGCGTACTCCGTGACCGCGCTGCCGACCGCGGCGACGACGCCCGCGACGTCGGAGCCGGGGACCGGGTGCCGCGGTCGTCGCAGGCCGTTGGACCAACGGGCGTACGCCGGACGTCCCGCCAGGTTCTCCCGGTCCGAGCCGTTCAGGGACACCGCACGCACCTGCAGCAGGACCTCGTCGGCAGCGGGGACGGGGTCCGGGAGCTCACCCAGCCGGAGGACGTCCGGACCGCCGTACCTGTCCTGGATGACAGCGTGCATCCCGCACCCCCCGCCTTCGACCGAGGCCCCTCGGTCCCACTCATGCTAGGGGTTCCGGAGCGGCCGCTCGGAGCTCCTCGCCCGCGATGTCGTGTCGCCGCCACCTGTGAACCACACCGGGTCGTGACCACCGATGGTCGCCGTGGATCGTGCCGGCGGCACGGCCGTCTGCACGGCTCGGGCCGTCGCCAGCAGGCCGACCACGCCGGTGACGAGGAGAAGGAAGACCTGGTACGCCGTCATCCCCGGCTCCAGGTCGGCGTGACCCAGACCGCCGTCGAAGAACCCGGACGCGAGGCTGACCAGGCACGCCGCGGCGAGCAGAACCGCCGCTGCGACCGCCCGCCGATCGCGACCACGGACCGACCACCACGTCATCAGGGCCTGGCCGCCGATCATCGGCAGCGGTGCCGCCAGCAAGGCGCGGCCGCCCCATGCCTCGCCCCAGCTGTTGATCCCGGACGTCGCGGCCCACAGGCCTCCGGCGAGGTCCACCACGAGCAGGGTGCCCATGGCAGTGACCAGCAGCAGCGACAGGGTCGGCGTACGGCGCGCGTCGGGGGTGAACAGGGAGATCTGGTGCATGGCGCGTCCTTCGGGATCGGTGAGGTGACCCCAACCTCCCCGTGAGCTCTTGTGCGGCACTTGGGGCGCGCTGGCGTCGGCACCAAGTGACACCCAAGTCGGCCACGCGAGCGTGTCTCCAACTCGACCACGATGAGGAGAACCACCGCCATGAATGCGACCCTCGAACGACTCGCCCGATTCGCCGTGCTGCACCCGTGGCGCACCATCGCCGCGTGGGCGCTGGTGCTGGGCGCCGTCATCGGGCTCGCCACCACCCTTGGTGGCCCGGCGCAGGAGGACTGGGACATCCCGGATGCCCCCGCCCAGGTCGGCATCGACCAGCTGCGCGAGCACCTGCCCGGCTACGGGAACGCGTCGGCCCAGGTCGTGGTGCACGACGACGTACCGATCCCGCCGTCCGTGCTCGCCGGCCTCGGCGCCGACCTGGCGGGCCTCGAGCACGTCGACAGCCTGCTTCCGACGCGGGTCTCCGAGGACGGTCGCACCGCCCTGCTCGTCGTCCAGTACGACGTGCCTGTCACCCACAGCGACGTCTACCAGGACATCGGGCCGCTCGAGGACACCATCACCCCCTACGAGGACGACGGTCTCCAGATCGAGCTGGGCGGCGAGCTGCCGAGCACCGCCGTCGGCACCATCGAGGGCAAGGGCGAGCTGGTGGGCGTCGTGGCCGCCCTGGTCATCCTGCTCCTGCTGTTCCGCTCCGTCGTCGCCGCCGGCCTGCCGATCCTGGTGGCGCTCGGAGGGCTGGCGATCGGTCTCACGGGCGTCACGGTCCTCTGCGGCCTGATGTCGGTGAGCCCCACCGCCCCCACCGTCGCGTCCATGGTCGGGCTCGGCGTCGGACTCGACTACGCGCTGTTGCTCCTCGTGCGCATCCTGGACAACCTCGGGACGGGCGAGGAGCTCGTCGACGCCGCCGCGGGTGCCGCTCGCACGGCCGGTCGCTCGGTCGTCCTGGCCGGCACCACTGTGCTGGTGTCGCTGATGGGTCTGCGGTTCTCAGGGCTCAACACCTTCGCCGCCTTCGGTTTCGCCACCGCGATCGCCGTGATCTCGGTGGTGTTCAGCGTGCTCGTGCTGGTCCCGGCGCTCAGCAGCCTGTGCCGCCGGCGGTTGCGCCCACGCACGGCGCGCCCGGGTCGTACGACGTCCGCCCGCACCGGTCATCGCGCCGAGCGCTGGGCACACGCGGTCGCCCGCCGTCCGTTGACGTGGGGACTGGTCGCCGCCACGGTGCTGCTGGCGCTCGCCGCGCCTGTGGTCGACCTGCGCACCTGGCCGGGCAGCGGCGCCGACGAAGCGACCTCCAACCAGCTGCGCCGGTCGCACGACCTGGTCACCGACGGATTCGGGAGAGGTGCCGCGTCCCCGCTGCTGGTGGTCATCGACACCCAGCGGCTCGGCCAGGCCGACGTCACGGACGTCCTCGCGACTCTGCGGACCGACCCGGGCATCACCACGGTCGTCGAGCCGGTCGACTCGCCCGACGGTGCGCTCGCCGTCGTGCAGGTCGAGTCGTCCTACGTCGCGAACGACGAGCGTACCGGGGCGTTGATCGAGCGGCTGCGCAGCGACCTGCCCGAGGGGGTCGAGGTCACGGGTGGTCTCGCGGTCTACTCCGACATCGTCGACCTGCTCGCGGTCCGGCTGTGGCTGGTGATCGGCTTCGTCGTCGGCATCTCGATGGTGATGCTGACGTTGATGTTCCGGGCCCCGGTCGTGGCGCTCAAGGCCGCGGTGATGAACCTGCTCAGCGTCGGCGCCGCCTACGGCATCCTGGTGGCGGTCTTCCAGTGGGGCTGGGGCGCGGGACTGCTCGGCGTCGACCACACGCTACCGGTGTCCAGCTGGCTGCCGATCCTCATGTTCACCATCTTGTTCGGGCTGTCGATGGACTACGAGGTGTTCCTGCTGAGCCGGATCCGGGAGGACTACGTCCGCACCGGCGACGCGGTGGGCAGCGTGGCCCGCGGCCTGGCCAGCACCAGCTCGGTCATCACCACTGCCGCCGCGGTGATGGTGATGGTGTTCGTCGGCTTCGCGGCCGAGTCCGGGGTGTTCTTCAAGATGATGGGTCTCGGCATGGCCGTGGCGATCGCCCTCGATGCCACCCTCGTCCGCATGGTGCTGGTGCCCGCGACCATGGCGCTGCTCGGTCACCGCAACTGGTGGATACCCGCCTGGCTCGACCGAGTGCTCCCCCGCATCGACGTCGACGTCGAGGTCGGACGTGCCGCGCAGGAACGGGCCGGGGAGCCCGAGCCGGCGGCCGAGCCTGTCGAGCTCGTGCGCAGGTGATGACAGGCACGATGCCGACGGGAGCCCGGTCAGAAGCCGAGCTTGTCTCGCCATCGCTCCAGCCAGGCGACGTACGCGGTGAGGCCGAAGTCCCGGGCCGTTGCCGTCGCTGCGTCGGCCTGGGCGGCCGCCGCCGGGAGGTCTCCCAGCACCGCGTGGGTCAGCGCGACGTACCCAGCGACCGGTCCCACCGCCAGGGCGGCCCCGGCGAGGGCGATCCGATCGGTGTACGGCGTCAGCCGCAGCGCGGCCTCGCGGGCCAGGGCGGCATCCCCCACGACTGCCGCTGCCTCGGCCTCGAACGCCCAGTCGACCAGCAGCGACCACCCCGTCGACACCTCGTCCGAGGGCGGATGGGTCACGAGCATCGCGTGCAGCCGGTCGTCGAGGCCGGCCCTCGCCAGCAGCCCGTGCGCCGGCATGACCGCGGACGGATCGTGGTCGGCAGCCTGGGCCATCAGCTCCGCCACGGTCTCGAGCGGCCCAGCCCACAGCACGTGCATCGCGGCGGCCGCGACCGGCTGCAGGTCGCGGCTGGGTACGGCCGTGCGCGGAGCGGTCTCGCCGATGCCATCGAGATGACGCTGCGCCTCCGGCTGGTCGCCCCGCATCGTCGCCAGGGTCATCTGCAGCCAGTGCCAGGTGAGCAGCACGTAGGGCAGGCGCTCCCGGTGAGCGATGTCCACCGCCACCGCGGCGTGGCGGTCGAAGTCCGCCCGGTGGCCCAGCTCGAGATGGTCGATCGCGGCCGTGATGTGGGAGACAGCCTGGGCAGCCGCGTCATCCGCGGCCTCTGCCGCCGCGAGACCCTCTGCGGCCAGCGCCACGCGCTGCACCGTGGCCGCGGGGTGCCACGACGACATCCAGGCGGCACGGCACGCCCACCAGGTCAGCAGGGGGTCGCCGATCCTGCGAGCGAGCTCCAGACCGGTGTCGAGCAGCGCCCGCGTCTCCGCTGCGGAGTCGGGCGCGTAGACGAGCTCGACGGCCAACGCGAGGTGCAGTCGGCACCGGCTGACGGCGTCGTCGTCCGGCACGTGGGTGAGCGCCCACCGCAGGTCGTCCACGGCGTCCTCCATCACGACGTCCATGTCGTGGGGCAGCCACACGCAGTACTGCGTCAGCGCGGATGCAGCCGAGGCGACCCGCGCGGGCGAACCCAGCTCACGTCCCAGCGCGATGCCCTCCACGGCCGCGTCCACGACCTGCGGCCAGTCGGCAGCGAAGGCAGCGTCCGCCGCCAGCTCGAGCAGCAGCTCGGAGCGGATCTCGAGAGAGGCGCCGACGGTGCGCCGGTGGGCCTCGACGGCGGCGCGCCGCAGCCGTGCCGCCTCCTCGTACGCCGTCAGGGAGCGCGCCTGCGCGGCCGCGTCCCCCGCGGCGGGCCATGCCCGGTCGCTGTGACTGGGCCCGGCCGCCAGCCAGTGGCGGGCCAGCTCGGAGACCAGCTGCGGCCGCGGCACCAGGACGCGGACGCGGTCGTCGCGCTCCAGCACGTGGGCCACCCTGGCGTGCAGACGGGCGGCACGGCTGGTCGACAGGGACGCCAGCACGGCGTCCCGGGTCAGCGCGTGGGCAAAGGAGTACTCCTCTGCGTCGGTCTCCAGCAGCAGCCCTGCGGCGCGCGCGGTGTCCAGGTCGTCGGCCGTTGCGTCGAGGTCGCGGTCGACGGCCGCTGCGACGGCGGCGAGCGGGAACTGACGGCCGACGACCGCGGCGGTCTGCAGCACCGTGATGGAACGCTCCGGCAACCCGGCCAGCCGCCGGGCCACGACCTCGCGCACCGTCACCGGCACCTCGTCGTGCCCGTCCGGCGCCAGGCTGGCGAGCTCCATCAGGAAGAACGGGTTGCCCGCGGAGCGGTCGTGCCAGCGGGAGGCCAGCTCGGTGGTGAGCTCCCGACCCGCGACCGCGCGCAGCAGGTCGGTCGCGCCCTCGGCGTCCAGGCCGGTCAGGTCGAGCCGGAGGGCGTGCCGTCGCGCGAAGGCCTCCGAGGCCATCGCCAGCTGTCCGGTCGCCTCGGGGTGCGCTCGACGGGTGCCCAGCAGTGCGAGCCCGCACTCGTCGGGGGCCTCCGAGACGAGGAGGGTCAGGACTCGCAGACTGACCTCGTCGGCCCAGTGCAGATCCTCCAGGACGATCAGCAGCGGCCCGACGGCAGCCCGGTCCAGGACGGCCGTGACGATCCGTTGCGCGGTCCGGAAGGCGAGCTGCTCAGGACCGAGGTCGGGCTCCGCGACCGGGTCGGGCTGCAGACCGTCGCTGTGCCCCAGCGCGGACAGCACCGCGCGCCACGGCCACAACGGAGGCACCCCGTCGTCCTGCGAGCACCGCCCGAAGGCGACCGCGACGCCGTGGTCGCGCGCGGTCGCCACCAGGTCCTCGGCGAGGCGGGACTTGCCGATGCCTGGCTCACCGAGCAGCTGCCCGGGGGCGAATCTTCCCTCGCGGGCGCGGTCCACGAGCCCGGCCAGCCGGGCCTGCTCGCTCGTCCGGCCGAAGACCGGTGCTGCCGCCCGGGCCATGGCGACCGAGGGGGCTGTGACACCCGGGCCGGTGGTGAGCGCGCGCGAGGCCTGCGCGGGTGCTCGCACGTCCAAGGACGTCGCCTGTCGCAGGATCGCGCCCTCGAGCTCCCGCAGCTGTGGGCCGGGGTCGAGGCCGAGCTCGTCGGCGAGCACAGCGCGCACCGTGCGCAGCGCGTCGAGCGCGTCGGCCTGCCGGCCGGCGCGGGTCAGGGCCAGCGCGTGGATGGCCCACAGGTTCTCTCGCAGCGGGAAGCGGGACGTGGACTGCTCGGTGCTGGCCAGCACCGCGGAGTGCTCTCCCAGGCCCAACAGACCCATCAGCCGAGCCTCCTCGGCGCTCTCGCGCACCTGCTCGAGCGCCGACCGGGCGGCGAGGACGTCGGGATGGTCGGGCAGGTCGGCGTACGGCTCCCCGCGCCAGGTGCGCAGCACCGCGTCGAGCCGGTCGACCGCGTCGGCGATCTCGCCGCGTGCCGGCCAGCCGCGCGGCTCCCGCGCCTCCACCTGCGAGGTCAGGGGGGCCAGGGTCTGCTCACAGGCGCGCACGTCCCTGGCGAACTGGTGGCTGTCGACATCGGCCGGGGCGACGTGCAGCACGTAGCCGTGGTCGGTCGTCTCGATCACGGAGGAGTGACCGCGGGCGGTGCGCTCGGGCTCGAGGACCCGACGCAGGTTGGAGAGGTAGGCGTGAAGCGCGCCGTGGGCGGCCCGGGGCGGCGCCCCTGCCCACACCAGGTCGGCGAGCTTGTCGGCCGGCACCGGTCGACCGGGAGTCATGGCCAGCGCGGCGACCAGGGAGCGCGGCTTCCGCGCCCCCAGCGCCAGCGCATCGTCGTCCCCGCGCAAGGCAGCCGTGCTGCCGAGGACCAGGACTCGCACCCGCTCACCTTAGGAGGTCGGCTCCCAAGCCGCTCGCAAGCCGCCCACAAGTGACTCCGCCGAGGCTGTCGACGTACCGAACGAACCGGAGGAGGATCCATGAAGCCCGACGACCAGCTGCCGCAGGTCTCGCTGCCGGGGCAGGCGCACGTGGCTTACGGCCCGTACGACCAGACCGGCATGTACGTGATGCACCACGCCCTGCGCCGCGACCTGGCGCGCTTCGAGTCCGCGGTCCGGAACACTCCAGTGGGCGACCGGTCGGTGTGGCGGGGTCTGTCTCAGCGCTGGGACCGGTTCGCGGAAGTGCTGCACCACCACCACTCCGTCGAGGACGCTGCGATCTGGCCGTTGATGCTGCGCCGCGTCGACGAGGCCGGCGACGCTGCGGGGCGCGCCCTGTTGGAGGCGATGGAGGCCGAGCACGAGCAGGTCGACCCCGCGCTCGCCGGGTGCGCCGCCGCGTTCGCTGCGATGGCCGAGCATCCGTGCACCGATCACCGCAACGCCCTCGACGTCCGGGTCACCGCCGTTCGCAGCGTGCTGCTGGAGCACCTGGCCCACGAGGAGACGGAGGCGCTCCCGCTCCTGCAGCGAGTGATGACGCCCGAGGACTTCGCCGCCGCCGAGACCGCGGCAGACAAGGGCTACCCCACCCGTCTCCTCCCGTTCATCCTCCCCTGGGCGATGGCGGAGGTCCCTGCTCCCGTGGTCGCCACGGTGCTGCGGGGCCAGCCCGGCCTCGGGTTCGTGCTCCGACTCCTCCGGCGCCGCTTCGAGCGACGGGAGCAGAAGGTCTTCTGTCATGCCTGACCCCACAGGAGCACACCCCGCACCGGACAAGGAGAGTGCCATGACCCAGCTCCACCCCACCCCGACCCCTGCCGGGCCGCACCAGGCGGCATCCCGCCCCCGATGGCCGCTGCTCGCCGCTGCTGCCGGACTCACGGGTCTCGTGGCCACCATGGTCCTCGACGGCCGCACGGTGTCGGACGAGGGCGCGACCCTCGACCATCAGCTGTTCGTCGACCTCGACCCGCTGACGTTCCGGCTGAGCATGGTCTTCGGCTACCTCACCGTGGTCCTGCTGCTCGTCCTCGCGGCGACGTGGCGACGACTGGTCGAGCCGCGACTCGCGGGGTCGACCGCTGCCCACGTGGTCCCGCTCGGCCTCCTGTCCTCGGCGGCCGGCCTGACCTACGGCTACGGCTGGAAGGGCGCGCTCGGCAACTACCTTCCCGACTCGTTCGAGCCCCACGCCTTCGACGACACCGGTCTCTACGTCTACTACGTGCTCAACGACTTCGGAGCCTGGATCGGCTGGCTCGGCGTCGTGATCGCCGCCGGTGCCATCGCCGTGATGAGCCTGAAGGAGCGCACCGTCCCACGCTGGATCGGTGTCGTCTCCCTCGTGCCTGTCCTCCAGACGACCCTCATGGTCGCCGGTCTCGGCGTTCCCGGCGTCCCGGCGCTGCTCGGCCCAGCCTGGCTGGCGGTGACCGGTCTGGGGCTCTACCTCGGCAGGAGCTCGATCACCTCCTGACACGGACTCACGCTGTCCCTCCGAGCCGGTCTTCGTCAGAAGCGCGATCCTTCGCCGACAACTGCGTTCATCAGAGGGGTTCCAGCCGCTGACCTACGCACCAACTGCCTGAACCTCTCGCTGAGTCTGCGCCTCTCTGCGCCCCTCCGCGAATCTAGTGCGCCGCCCAGGGTGCGCCATCGAGGAACCCGGCTCCGAGGTTCACATCCGACAAGAGCGAGGGCACCGGGCTACCCGGACTGCAGGGAGCTACTTCGAGCTGACCTACGTCGACTGAGCCACGCTCGGCGCGGGCCAGGAGACGTCCCCAGACAACCGCGGCTGTCCGGGGACGTCGCTCGTGTCCCTCGTCTGCGTGACCACTCAGTGCAGGTGCATGTGGGCCGCGTCGGCCTTCCCGGCAGGCATCCAGACGGCGGCCACCGCGGCGAAGACGACGGCGATCGCGGTGATGGCCATCGACCCGCGGGAGTACGCGTCGGCCACGCCGGAGGCCGCGGTGAGGTTGCCCGCCGTCCCGGCGACGGCGGACAGGACGGCCACGCCGAGTGCTGCTCCGACCTCGTGCCCGGTCATCAGGAACCCCGACGCCATGCCGGTGTGTTCGGCCGGAATGTCGTTCATCGCGCTGCCGGCGACGGCGGCGAACACGAGGCCCGCACCCAGACCGACCAGGCACAGCCCGGGCAGGAGTCCGCCGACGTAGGAGGACGTCGAGTCGGCACGGGACAGGAGCAGACCTCCGCCGGAGACGATGGCCAGCCCGATGGCGGCGATGGTCCGCACCGGGAGGTGCGCACTGGCGTGGGTGGCGAGGTGGGTGCCGACGACGAGGGTCATGGCGAGCGGGAGGAACGCGACGCCGGACTCCAGGGCGGAGTAGCCGAGGGCCGTCTGCCCGAAGATCGACGTCAGGAAGACCACCGCCATGAGCAGGCCGGTGATGCCGAGCATCACGGTCGTGCTCGACACCAGGCTCGAGATCTTCCAGGTGTGCGGGTGCACCAGCGGCTGCGCGGACCGGCCCTCGATGAGCATGAACGCGACCATCAGGATCCCGGCGACGCCCAGGCCGACAGCGGTCTGGACCGAGGCCCAGCCCTGGGACTCCACGCGTGCCAGGGTGAACATCAAGGTGGCCAGCGAACCGACGCCGACGAGGGCCCCGGGGACGTCGAACTCGGCCAGGCCGGCAGGACCTTTCTGGTCCTTGGCGATGACGTGGAAGGTGGCGGCGATGGCGAGCACGCCGATCGGCACGTTGATCCAGAAGATCGCCTCCCAGCTGGCCCATGTGGTGAGGACGCCACCCACGGCGACGCCGACCGCGATGCCCAGGCCGCCGATGGCTCCCCAGAGCGCAAGGCCCCGTGCCTTCTGCGTGCCCGCGTAGGTGGTGCTGATGATGGAGAGGGCCGCCGGGGTCATGAGCGCTGCAGCGGCTCCCTGGGCCGCGCGTCCGCCGATGAGCTCGGCCCCACCGCTGGCGAAACCGGTGAACAACGAGGCCGTGGTGAACAGCGTCAGGCCGGTGAGGAACACCGTACGACGCGAGATCAGATCCGCGATCCTCCCTCCGAGGAGCAGGCAGCCGCCGGACAGCAGGAGGTAGGCGGTGACGACCCACTGCAGGTCGCTGCTGCCCAGCCCGAGCTCGTGGCCGATGGTCGGCATCGCGGTGTTGACGACGGAGATGTCGATGACGACGAGGACCTGCGCGACGAGCGCGACGAGCATCGGGCCCCAGGGTCGTGTGTCGCTGTGGGCGTCCGCCTCGACGGCGGGGCCGTGGTGTCCGTGCATGGGTGCCTCCGGTGGTGAGTGGTGAGCGGTGCGGATGGGGTGGTGCTGGTTCGGTGAGTTCGAGACTGCAAGAGACGCGACCTGGTCGCCCCGGTCACATGGCCGGGGTTGACGGCTCAGGAGCGAGGCCGCGCGAGCGTCGCTCCCAGCGCAGCGGTGAGCAGCGCGACGACCGCGGCTGCGGTGAATGCTGCGGAGAAGCCCGCGGCGTCGAGGGCGCCCTCGTCCGGACGACCGGACGAGATGCCGATGACGATGAAGGCGGCCGTCCCGAGTGCGCCACCCACCTGCATCGAGGCGCCGGCGAGCCCGGACGCCAGACCGGTGTGGGTGGCGGGCACCGCAGAGGCGAGGACCATGGTGGTGGTGGTGAAGCTGAGGGCGACGCCCGTCGCGACCAGGAGCAGGCCCGGGAGGACGGCGACGACGTACGCGGATCCGGTTGGCGCGTTCGCCAGCCAGAGGTGCCCTGCGGCGAGGACGACGAGCCCCAGGACCATGCTGCGCACAGGTCCGATCGCGCCCAACACGCGCGGCAGCACGGCCAACGAGACGGCGAACCCCGTCAGGGACGTGGGGACCATGGCGAAGCCTGCCTGCTCGGGAGACATGGCCAGGACCTGCTGGAAGTACAGCGCGACCAGGACGAAGGTCGAGCCCCGGGTCGCTCCCCCGAGCAACGCAACAGCCGTGCCCCTGCGCAGCAGCCGGGACCGGAAGAGCTCGAGCGGGAGCAGCGGGTCCGTGGCCCGGCGCTCGATGACGACGAACGCCGCCATCAGGACCATCGAGACGACGAACACTCCTACGACCCGCGGGGAGGTCCACGCGTGGTCGACGGCATCGACAGCACCGTGCACGAGCGTGATCACCGCCCCGGTCACAGCGACGGCGCCCGCCCAGTCGACGGTACGTCGGGCACCGGACGCGTCCTCCACCAGCACTCGCCGGGCCAGGGCAATGGCTGCCAGGGACACCGGAACGGTCACCAGGAACACGGCCCGCCAACCCACGGTGCCGGCGAGCACTCCCCCGCTCACGACGCCGGTGGCTCCACCCAGCGTCGACGCAGCACCCCACGCCCCCATCGCTCTGGCGCGTTGCGCGGCGGGGAACGTGCCCAGCAGCAGGGACATGGCCGCCGGGCTGAGGCCGGCGGCACCGACCCCCTGCACGACACGGCCGATGATCAGCAGCTCCTTGTTGACCGCCGCTGCTGCGATGAGGGTGCCGACTGTGAAGAGGGACGCCCCGACGACGAAGATGCGGCGGCGGCCGAACAGGTCTGCGGCCCGGCCCGACAGCAGCAGCAGCCCCGCAAAGGCGAGCACGTAGGCGTTCACGACCCAGGTCACGGCCGCCGGACCGAAGCCGAGCTCGGACTGGATCGAGGACAGCGCGACGTTCACGATCGAGGTGTCGAGCATGACGAGGAACTGCGCGGACACCAGCAGGCCGAGCGCGACCCGGTCCCGTCGCGTCATCCTCGCTGTTGTCACGGATGAGGGGCTGGTCACCGTGGCGTTCATGGAGCTGTCCTCACGCGGCCAGTCGGGGCAGAGGGGCGTCGAACCGGGCTGCGCGGGCGGTGCCGCATCGGGGGCAGTGACGGCCTCGCACGAGATCCATGTCCTGACCGCACCAGCAGACGTCGGTGGTTTCGCCCGCTGGGGGCCGCACCTGCGTCGTGTCCGAGATCGTCGAGATCCTGTCCATCGTCCTCACCGCCTGGGTCGTGGTTGCCTGGTGTCTCCACGGTGCCGTTGCACCACGTCGGTCGAACCGGTCGAATGGCCGGGTTCCACGGGGTTGGCGCGGGTTCAGCGAGTCGTGAGGGGCGTTCCGGTGCGGACCGCCCGGACCACGGAGGTGATGGCCTGCACGGACGCTGCGGCTCCGCCCGGGTCCTCGACGATGCCGGCGTGGCTGGTAGCGGCCTCGCGGGTGACGGCGTCGCTGGACAGCTCTGCCATGTGCTCCTGTGCCCGGGTCCAGCCATCGGTGTCGCGGGCGTTCTCCGCGCTGGCCAGCACGACGAGCGGTCGGTCTCCGAGAGTGGTGAGCGCCCGAGCCTGCTCGAAGACCACGGGCAGCATCGAGAGCTCGTCGCGGGCGTTGCGCCCGGCGCGGGGTGTCGCCGACATGGCGTCGACGGGTGCCGCGTCCCCGGCGGGAAGGTGCGAACCGGCCAGCGCCACTCCGAGCCCGAGCCGCGCCAGCGTGGGCATGACGCCGTACGCGCGCCGCATCATCGCGTACTGCGTGGGGTAGCTGGGGATGGCGGTGAACTGCTCGGGGCTGGTGCTGTCCAGCAGCACCATGCCTGCAACCTCGTCGGCGTGGTTGGCGGCGTACGTCATCGCGTAGGGGCCACCGATCGAGTGGCCCACCAGCACGAACGGGCCCGTCTCGCCGGCAGCTGCGAGCAGTGCGTGGAGGTCCTCGGCCGCAGCAATGCCGTCCTGGGGGTGCTCGACGTCGTCGCTCCAGCCCTGACCCGCGCGGTCGTACGCACAGACTCGCGTGGTGGGGGCGACGCCGTCGACGATGCGCGCCCACGACGCGGAGAACTCGCCGAGGCCACTGACGAGCACGACGGTCGGTTGGCCGTGGCCGCGGCAGTCGAGGTGGAGGTCGTGGTCGCCGACGGAGCGGATCGTGCCCGGCGCCGGGAAGGTGCTGGCGAAGGAGTCGGTGGCGACGTTCCTGAGGCCGGCGCCCGCGGAGGCGGCGGCGAGGAGGACCAGCGCGATCGTCACCAGCCACCGACCCGGACCTGACAGGTGCCGGCGCATCTGGACGTACGTCCACCCGGACAACGCCAGGGCCAGCGGCGGCCAGACCCACGTGAGCAGGCTCATCGTGTGGTCCGAGGGCGCAAGCGAGATCAGCGCAGCACCGGTCGATGTCATCGCGACCGCGAGCACGACGGCCCAGGGCTGGGGGTGACCCTTTCGCCCGCCGAGGACGTGCAGCATCGCCCAGCCGAGGCCGAACCCCACCAGCGCCGCACCCACCGTCACGCCTTCTGTCGCCCCCGGGAGGACCACCATCGTCAGGAGGAGGGCGGCAGCCAGTCCACAGGCCAGCGAACCGAGGACGACCCGGCTACCCGGTCGGCCCCCGGGGCTCGTGGCGTTCGATCGGACGCGGCGGTGGACGTCGATGCTCATGGACTTCTCGCTCTCGCAGTGGTGGGTGGTGGCACTGCGGTCGAGAGTGGTCGGTCGGGCGGACGGTCACCCCGGTCAGATGGCCGGGATGTCTCGGACAGGGCAGCGAGCGACTCAGCCCAGGTCGAGCCCGGCCAGCTCGCCGCGCGAGGTGACACCTGCCTTGGCGAAGACGTTGCGAAGGTGGAAGGCCACCGTGCGCGGAGAGATCCAGCACTGCGCGGCCACGTCCTTGTTGGACATGCCCGAGCTGACGAGCTGGGCGATCTTGAGCTCAGTCGGCGTGAGCTGCAGCAGGGTCGAGGGGTCGCGCTTGCGCGCCGTCTCTCCCGAGGCCCGCAGCTCCGACTCCGCCCGTGAGGCCAGCCACTGGGCCCGGACGTCGTGGAAGGTCTCGAGGGCGCGACGCAGGTGGATGCGGGCGTCCACGCGCCGCTGGCTGCGACGCAGCCACTCGCCGTACGCCAGCTCGACGCGCGCCACGTCCAGAGGTCGACCTCCGGTGGCAGCGTCCGACAAGGCTCGCTCGAACAGCAGCTCGGCATCGACGTCGGCCGTGAGCGCCTTGCCGAACGCCACGGCGGAGAGCGCCCACGGGCGACGTGTGGCCTCGGCGAAGGCCGCGAGGTCCTCGGCCCAGGCCCGTGCCGTCGCGGCCTCACCTGCGCGGACGGCGGCCTCGATCCGCTCGGTGGCCGACAGGCGCTGGAGCACCGGCATCCTCATGCGGCCGAGCTGGTGGAAGGCGCCGGAGGCGTCTCCCGAGCTCGCCGCGCGTATGCCCATGGCCCACCGCGTCAGGTCGTGCACCGGATCCGCCATGATGCCCAGCGGATGCGCCGCGACCAGCTCCTCGAGCCGCAGCAGCAGGTCGTCGTAGTCGTCCCGGTCCTGCTGGGCCGCCAGGAGAACCAGCCAGGCGATCGGGAGCGCGGTCACCGCGGGTTGGCCGATGCTCGCGCCCAGGGCCACGGCTTCCTCGGCACTGACGCGCAGGGCGACGTGATCTCCCCTTGTCCAGTGCCCGAAGCAGAGCCGCTGAAGGCAGTAGGTCACCGCGGTGGCGGCGCCCACCTCCCGCGCGCGTGAGAGGGCGAAGGAGTAGAACTGCTGCTGCCGGTCGTCGTCCCCGAGCTGGAGGGCGGCGTTGCCGAGGTTCCACAGCACGTCGCGATCGTCGACAGCGGCACCGATCTCGAGGGCGACGTCGAGCGCATCCGCTGCGGCTCCCCAGTCCGCGTCCGCGACCAGGGTCATTGCCACGAGCATCTGCCGCAGGCACCGTGTCCGCGGAGAGCGGTCCGCGGTGGTTGCCGTCAGGAGCTCATCGGTGTGCATCGGCGTACCGCTGTCGGCACCGAAGGTGCGCATCACGGCCGCGGCGACGCCGATGTCCAGAGCTCGGACCGGGTCGGTCGGCAGCACCGCGTGCGCAGCGTCCACGAACATCCGGTGCGCCTCCGGGGCCGAGCCGATGTTGACCTCGATGTGCCCGCGCAACCGTGCCACGTCACACAGCAGGAGTGCGTCCTCCGTGCCCTCCCTGGCAGCGCCGAGCAGGGACTGCGCGCGGGCCGCCTGCCCGCATGCCCAGGCACTGCGTGCCGCGGCGAAGCCCAGGTGGGCGCGTCGAACGGCGTCGGTGGACAGCTCCGCCGCCCGCTCGTACGCCGCCAGTGCCGAACGGTGCCCACCGCGGCGTTGCGAGCGCTCCCCCACCCGCTCGAGGGCGTCGACCAGGTCGGCGTCCGGTCCCTCGGCGGCGCAGGCACGGTGCCAGACCTCGCGGTCCTCGTGCCCCGACCCGGCCAACGCCCCGGCGAGCGCCCGGTGAGCTCCCCGGCGGTCCGCCGCGGTGGCAGCCTGGTAGATCGCCGAGCGCACCAGAGGGTGTTGCAGGGACACCGAGCCTCCCGAGTCCACCAGCAGCCCGGAGTCGATCGCACGCTCCACCACGTCATCGTCCAGTCCCCAGTGGACACCCGCACGACGCAGCACATCGGGCTGGCCTGTGTCGTCGGCGGCCGCGAGCAGCAGCAGGCGCTGCACCGGGGCCGGCAGTCGACGACTGCGGTCCAGCAAGGCCTGCTCGACCCGGGCGGTGAGGTGAAGCGTCGTCGGCAGAGCGGCCGATCCATCGAGCTGGGCCGCCGTGAGCTCGCCGGGCAGCTCGAGGAGGGCCAGCGGGTTGCCGCCTGTCTCCGCGATGAGCCGTCGGGCAACCTCGTCTGCCGGGTCAGCGCCCAGCCTGGCGGCCAGGAGGGCGCGGGAATCCTCGGCGTCGAGACCAGTGAGGAGCAGCTCAGCCAGTCCGGGTGCCTCGAAGACCGCCCCCGCAGCGTCGCGCGCCGCGAACACCATGGCCACCCGGTCCGCCCCGAGTCGCCGGGCACAGAACAACAGCGCTGCCGCGCTGGCCGGGTCCAGCCAGTGTGCGTCGTCGACGGCGCACAGCACGAGGCTCTCCTCGGCAGCCGCCGTCAACAGCGACAACGTGGCCACACCGACCAGGAAGGGCTCGACCGAAGGGCCGTCATCCTCCCCGAACGCGACCGCGAGGGCACGTGCCTGAGGAGGCGGAAGCTGCTCGCGCAGACGGGTGAGCGGACGCAGCAGTCGGTGCAGTGCGGCGAAGGCGAGCGGCGCCTCGACCTCGAGGCCCTGGGTGCGCACCACGGTGGCTGCGTCGTCGTCGGCGACGATCGCGTCGAGCAACGCAGACTTGCCGACGCCCGGCTCGCCTCGTACGACGACGCTGCCGGCCGTCCCGTGGCGGGCAGCGTCGACGATCTCCGCCAGGAGCGCCCGCTCGGGGCCCCGGCCGACCAGCACGTGCCGCACGTACACGCTCACGAGCCCGAGTATTCCGTGCAACCCGGCATTTTGACCGGGGCGACCCCACCGGTCCAGCCCGCAGGATCGGTCACGTCGGGCGTCATCGCGCCCCACCTGACGATCGCCCACGAGGAGGCCCCATGCACCCCCAGTCCCCCACTGACCCCGCCCACGACCGACCCACGCGGTTGGCGCCGCGTCGGCAGATCGGCGTCCTCGTCTTCGACGGGGTGGAGGAGCTGGACGCCGTCGGCCCGTGGGAGGTCCTCTCCCATTGGACCCAGACCTTTCCCGAGGACGGCTGGGACGCCTTCTGCCTGTCGGCCGACGGGGCGCCCGTCGTCGGTGCGAAGTCCCTCGTGCTGGGGGCGCACCACTCGTTCGACGACGCTCCGCCACTCGACGTACTCATCCACCCGGGCGGGCCCGGCACCAGGCCGATGCTCCTGGACCCCGACCACCTCGGATGGGTCCGCAGCCTCCGGGACTCGGTGCCCCTGATGTCCTCGGTCTGCACCGGAAGCCTCGTCTACGCGGCCGCCGGCCTGCTGACGGGCCGTCGGGCCACCACCCACTGGGCGTCCCTGAACCTGCTGTCCGAGCTCGACCCCACGATCATCACTGACGTCGCAGCACGCTTCGTCGACGACGGCGACCTCATCACCAGCGCCGGCGTCAGCGCCGGCATCGACATGGCCCTGCACCTCGTGGCGCGGCTCACCGACGTCGAGCGTGCCCGCGAGGTCCGTCGCTACATCCAGTACGACCCCATGCCCCCGATCTGATCCCCCACCCCCGTCTGCACACCCGACAAGAAGGACACGCTCCATGAATCACGAAGCCACCGCCACGTCGACCGACGCCATGCGGGCCGTCACCCAGACCCGCTATGGCAACTCCGAGGTGCTGCGACTCGCGCAGGTGCCTCGCCCCGTCGTCCGGGACGACCAGGTGCTGATCCGCGTGCACGCCGCCGGGCTCGACCGCGGCACCGAGCACCTGTTGACCGGCAGGCCGTACGCCGTGCGCCTCGCCTCTGGCATCCGCCGACCGAAGAACCCAGTGCCCGGCCGCGACGTCGCCGGGACCGTCGTGGACGTCGGTGCGAACGTGACACGCTTCTCCCCCGGCGACCAGGTCTACGGGGTCGCGCCCGGATCCTTCGCGGAGTTCGCCGTCACCGGCGAGAACCGGTTGGCGCACAAGCCGGCCGGCCTGTCCTTCGCGGAGGCCTCCGTCATCCCGATCTCGGCGGGCACCGCCCTTCAGGCACTCACCGACGCAGGCAAGGTCCAGCCCGGCCAGTCCGTGCTGATCACCGGCGCCTCAGGCGGCGTCGGCAGCTACGCGGTGCAGCTGGCCGCCAGCCTGGGCGCCGACGTGACCGGCGTGTGCAGCAGCGCCAAGCTCGACCACGTCGCCGCCCTCGGCGCCCACCACGTCATCGACTACAGCCGCGACGACTGGGCCGACGGCACGCGCCGCTACGACCTGATCCTCGACATTGCCGGTAACCCGCCCGTGGGTCGGCTGCGTCGTGCCCTGACGCCGCGCGGGACGGCTGTCTTCGTCGGCGGCGAGAGCAGCGGCGTCATCACGGGTATGCGTCGACAGGTCGGCGGAGCGCTGCTCTCCCCCTTCATCGGCCAACGCCTCGTCCTGCTGCTGGCTCGTGAACGCTGCACCGACTACGAACGGCTCGCCCGGCTCGTCGAGTCCGGCCAGCTCATGCCTGCCCTGGACCGCTGCTACCCGCTCGAGCGTGCGGCCTACGCGGTGCAGCGCCTTGAGAACGGGGCCATCCGCGGCAAGGTCGCCATCACGATGTGACCGCACCAGCGGGTGCCCGAGATCGAGCTCCCGGGCCGGCCGGTGCGCGCTCCGGTGCAGGTCGCCTTCGCCGCCAGGGTCGGGCATCGCGTGGCATGGGTGTGGTGGCACTCCCGGATCACACTGCCCCTGACCTGCACGCATACCCGAGTCGCGACCGGGCCGCGACACGTCCTCGAGGTCCCCGACGTCACCCCGCCAGGCCGACCAGAGGGCGCGACCGCCGAGCCACACCAGGTAGAGCACCCCGATGGCCCGGATGACGGTGAACACGGTCACCGATACCGCGACGACCGCACCCAGACCGGCGACGACGCATGTACGCCCGGGCCATCGACCTGACATGCGCGGCGATTCGGATCGAACCGCTCTACGAGCCCGCCCATGCGGCGCTGATTTCCGCGCACCTGCTGGAAGGCAGCCGGCCGGCCGCCCTGCGCCAGTTCCACGTCTACGAGAGGCTGCTCGCCGAGGAGCTCGGGCTACCGCCCTCGGAGCAGCTGCTCGAGCTCGTTCTCCCGCTCAGGACGGCCTGACTGAACCCCACGGCCGCGCCGACCTGCCGCACGCGCCGCCCGTTTCGTTGCGAGCTGCAGCAGTCGCAACAGCGCCGTGGCGGCGGTGCCGCAAAGGACCGCGAGCAGCATCGGCGCCCGGGGCCCTCGGGCGAGGCCGGCGACGGCGACGCCGAGCACCTGCTGCCAGTTCCGCTCGCACGGAGTCCGTGAGAGCAGTCCCGGCCGCTGGTTCGAACCGAGCCGGGAACACTGGCGGCAGCGCACACCGGGGGCGCCCCCGCCCACGGGCGGGGGCGCCGGGGCGCCGCCCCGCCCGCGTCGCTCAGTGGCCGGTCAGCGCCGCCGGCTCGGGCACGTCGTCGTGACCCGGCGGAGTGTTGAAGTTGCCCTTGCCGCGCTCGCCGTTCACGGCCTGGGTGCTCTGGGCCAGCGTGATCGTCGCGTGGGCCGCTGCGTCGCTCATCTGGTCGAGGGCCTCCAGGCTGAGGTTGTCGATGTCGTCGCAGCCGAGGTGGTAGCACGGGTCGTACTGCTCCCCCGCGGTTCCGCCGTAGATCTCCGCCTGCGCGTCGGTCTTGATTCCCTCGGCGCCGGTGAACAGGCCGCCGGCCGGGATCCCCGCCTCGATGAACGGGCCGTAGTCGGACCGGCCACTGAACTCGGTCGGCTCGGAGGCCAGGCCCCGGGAGTCGAACCAGTCGACGAAGATCTCCTCGATCGCCGCCGACCCCTCCGGTGCGCCGCTGGGCGGCGGCACGGAGTCGGACAGGTCACCGTCGTAGACGAACCGGACGAAGTTGGGCGAGCCGACCATGTCGAAGTTCAGCATCGCGGCGATCCGGTCGAGCTCCTCCTCGCTCAGGCTGTCGACGTACGCCTCGGACCCGAGCAGCCCGGACTCCTCGGCGGCGAACCACAGGAAGCGCACCTTGTTCCGAGGCTTGACCTTCTGCATCTGCTCGGCGATCTCGAGGATCGAGGCGGAGCCCGACCCGTTGTCGTTGATGCCCGGGCCGACCCCGACGCTGTCCAGGTGCGCGCCGACGGCGATCACGTTGTCGGGGTCGCCGGTGGGCGTCTCCGCGATCACGTTTCGCGTGGTGTACGTGCCGGGTCGCCAATCGATACGGAACCGGGCCTCCCTGCCCGTGTCACCATCGGCGACTCCATCTACCAGCGTGGTGGCGGCCTCCAGGGTGATCGCAGCGGTGGGGATGTCGACGCCGTCGAAGTTGAACCAGACCGTGCCGCTGTCCCCCGGGACGGCGCTGATGAACGCCATCGCCCCCGCGCCCGAGTCCTGCGCATTGAAGATCTTGGTCGCGACTCCGCAATTGCCACGCTGCACCACCACGATCGCGCCATCGGGCACGCCGTCGAAGTCGGACACCTCACACCCGGACGTCGTGGTCGTCGGGTCCTCGAGCGCCAGGTCGATCGCCCACACCGGCGCCGTGATGTCGGTTCCGTAAGGTGTGGTCTTGTACATGCTGCCGAAGTCGCCGCCGGGCTGCGCACCGGCGATGCCGGGCACCAGTGCCGGACCACCCTCCACCGCGAGGATCGGCGCCTGCCAGTCGGCGAGGAAGTCGAGCTGGTAGTCGAAGTCCTGATATGCGACGTCGTACCCGGCCGCCGCGAGCCGGTCATGGACGTACTCCGCGGAGTCCTCGTAGCCCGCGTTGCCCGACAGCCGGTTGCCGCCACCCCACCCGTCGGCGATCGCCTGGAACGCCTGCTCGTGCTCGAGGATGCCGCCGACCGTCACCGCCCGGGTGAGCTTCGCGGAGTTGTTGTTGTTCGACGGAGGCTGCGAGACCGCTGGCAGGCTCGCGGCCAGGACGACCGCTCCGGCGCCGATGATCCCGACAAGTGGACGCTTCATGTTCTCCCCCAACCGCGGCCCGGCGACCAGTTCGGCACCGGGCCGGCCGCAGCGTCCCGGTGCCTCATCGTGACGCCCGTGCACTGTGACGTCAATCACATCCAGGCGAGGTCAGCACGCCCCGTGCGGAAGGTTCTCACCACGTGGAGGCGTCGCGCGAAGGTGCACAGTGCGGCCGAGGGCGGGATCGGGATTCCAGGTCACGCCAAAGTCGTCGGATGTGCACTCCGGTCATGGCGGGTGCGCTCAGGGCGATGTCAGCGCGTCCTTTCGCCGCATGCACGGCCGAGTTCCTGGCCCGAATGATGCCCGCGGTGATCCCCGCCTCCAACACGGCCAGCGCTGCCCACAGCGGGCGCCGCCGATCGCTTCCTGGACCTCCCACGCGCCGGAGTGCATAGGCGGAAGCGCCACAGGACCCGGCCAGTGAGAGCCGGTAGACGACAGGGTGATCGGCGAAGAACCGGCCAGGTCCATCTGCGGCCACTCGCGCATCGAAGACGGGCATGTCGTCCCTCGCGTGTGAGCGAACAGGTCAGCCTCCAGCATGCCGTGCGCTGCCGAGTGTGCAGAAGCATCACCCGGCACCGCCGTGCGTCCAACCGTCGCTTGTGGGCGCGTAGGCATGGGCGGCAACGCCCGACTGCTGACGTCGGGCGCGCCTAGACCGATAACCTGCTGACGGTCCTGGTGACCTGCCCGCCCGTGTTCTCGAGGAACACGATCTCGCCGAACTCGACGTACGACCAGCCCTCGGCGTCGTCCGTCAGGGCCTCGGAGGCGAAGATGGCGGCCGTCGCCTCGTCCTCGTCGCACGCCTCGAAGTCGTAGGTGGTGTCGTCGCTCGGGACGTGGCTACCCATCAGCATGTACATCGGCTCCAGGAGCATCGAGAGGGCGAAGTCGTCCGTGCCCGGGCCGGACTCCCGCAGCTTCTTCCAGTCGCCGACCGGGTTGGTCTCGCCCTGGTGCCCGAGACCGACGTTGACCCCGATGATCCGATTCGGCGACACCAGGGCCAGCTTCAGCTTGGTCAGGGCAGGGAGGTCGAGGTCCTTCATTGCCTGGGCAATGTGTCCGACCATCGCCTCGATCGCGCGTTGGACGTCCTGGTCGCTGTCGCCGTCGAGCAGGGAGAGCAGGAGCACGTAGAGGAATTCCGTGTCCGTCGAGCCCCGCATCTGCTTCAGGTATCTGTCCTCGCAGTGCCGCAGCAACTCCCTTTGCAGGAGCATCCAGTTCGGCAGGTCGCCGTTCTGGGCCATGATCCAGGGGGTCTCGTCGAAGGAGAAGGGGTGGCAGTTCTCGTCGACCAGGACGGTCGACGAGTTGTACAGGGCTGCCCGCACATGGGCAAGCATCGTGCTCGCCTGGAGGCTCGGGATGATGCCGTCGGCGTTGTCGTCGTAGAAGGCCGCCATGGGCCGGCGGTAGATGAATGGGGCCTCCGGCTCGAGCAGGTGCTCGCTCCAGGCACCGAATCCCCAGCCTGCCAGCTGGAGATCTGGGTAGTGCTCAGGGTCGAGGGCCTGGTTGACCAGACTGTTCGACGGTGTGAGCAGCAGGCTCTCGAGCGGGGCTTCGGGTCCGATGTAGGCGAGTACTCGGCACATGCATTTCCTTCACTGACGAGCTGACATGCCGCGGTCGGCGTCCACGAGCGTCGCCACCCTACGGGTGAGGTGCTCGTGGGGGAGACCCCGACAACGTCCGGGGGTGGCCCCTCCTCGGCGATCCGGTGCCTGCTCGACGCAGCGCGTCCCGCCCTGGAGTGGCGCATGCAAGCAGCGGCCGTTGCGGTCGCCGAGCCGAGCGAGCGGGCGTGAGTGCTCGACGAAGTGCGCTCGAGCCGTCGCCTCGCCATTCTCTTGACCACCGAGCGGCCGCAAACCTCGATGGCCCACGAGCCACCAGGCCCCGCCTGAAATGTCGGGACCACCCAAGGCCGCGGGCACGTCGTCCTGCGATCCGCCGGAACAGAATGGTTGAGCGTCCGTGATCCGCGTCAATCCGCCGCGACTGCACTCCCCCACGAGGCTGGATAGCGGCCCCCGGTGCAGCGCCCGCTCCGCGGCCTCAAAGCGAGCCATCAGGGCCTCAAAGTGAGCCTCAAGGCCAGACTTCGGCTTTGGACCTGCTGCGCGGGAATCGCATCACCGCAGGTCAGAGCAGCTCTTCGTGAGCAAAGCGACGCATTCGACGTGATGCGTCATCGGGAACAGACACATGGCGCTGAGCGTGATCGCGACTGATTGCGATCCATTGCGGCCGCCGGGGAGAAAGTGACCGCTGACCTGCGACGATACAGATATGGGCGTGCCAGCGACGGCCCGCCGCTGCGGCCCTTTGCGAATCAAAGCGAGTCCAATCCGAGCCCTCGTGTCAGCGGTCACCGACGCTCGCAAACAACTACGGCCCTCCCTGCCGCGCGGCGCGGGTAGACTGGGAACCAGTCCGATCACACGAACTCAAGACGTGCTCGATGACAGTTCTTCCAGTCGGATGGCGAGCGATCACGAAGTCCCCGGCCATGGCTACCGACCCGCAGCCACGGCCTGTACGCCGATCCCGTGCGTCCGGAGGACCTCGGCCTGTCCGTCGATCACCGTCCACTCCTTCGCCCGACGCTCGCGGAGGTCGGGCAATCCCAGCCACGGGGCAGCCTGCTCCGTTGGCACTTGCGGAACCACGATGATCGCTCAGGTCTCCGTCGCTCGGTTGGGTGCTCAGAAGCCGAGCAGCTTGCCGAGGGCCGAGAAGAGTGCGTTGAACGCCTTGACGATGGGGTTGGTGGGGCCGCGGTCGCTCGACTTCTGCCAGAAATACGGGTACGGGCCGGTGAACTCGTCGTCGACCAGTGGCGTGCTGCCCCAGAAGTACGGCCAGAACACCTCGGTGCGGCTCACGCCGACCGACAGGCGGGAGTCGAAGCCCATCACCAGGTTCTGCTCCATCTTCATGGGCCGATCGCCGGGGCTGGTCGCCTCGACGTTGCCGCTGCCCTGGACGATGAGGCTGCCGGTGCCGACGAACATGATGTAGCGCACCTGCCACGTCGCGAGGGCGGCGACGCCCCACCGCCACCGTGTCTCCAGTTCCGGTGTGCCTATGACGCCGACGAGGTGCCTCGGATGCATCACCAGACCGGGGTGGTCGGCGAAGTCGATGCGCATCAGGTAAGAGTCCGGGTCGTCAGGCGTCGCCAGCGTCGCCTCGGTGCCTTCCTCGTCGCCGATAACCCGGCTCAGCCCGTAGAGTCCGGCCGCAAAGCTGATGAACGGTGCGGTCCAGTCATAGAGCAGTCGGCCCTTAACCGTGCCGCGCACCGGCCGGAGGTGCTGCGACCGCACAGAGAGCACCTGGCCCGGGGCCAGGCTGAGCGTCAGGGTCCGCTCGGCCGGACCGGCGTGGAGGCTGGCGGCGCCGTGCTCGGACGCAGCTGTCAGGCGGATCCGCTTGTGCGTCGCCGTGACCAGCGGCATCAGCAGGACGTAGCTGACGATGCGCACGACCGGAGGAAGGAAGATGGCGAGCAGGGCGATCCCGAGGAGCCATCTCCAGACCTTGTCCCACTGGTCGACGAGCCACCCCGGCCCGGACTCCTGGGCCTCCCGCAGGTCGCCCTCCTCGGCCTTCGCCTGATCGATCCTCTGCTCGACCTCGGCCAGCTGGTCCTCCACCTCCTCGACCGCCTCCTCTGCGGCCTTGCAGGCGTTCCCGGGCATGGGCTTCGCCAGGAGGTTCTCCCAGAAGCCGCAGATCTCATCGCGACGCTTGATCTCGGCCTTCTTCAGCTCCTCCAACTCGGCCTTGAGAGCGAGTTGCTCCTCGCTCACCACCTCTAGCCGCTCCCTTTGTGCCACGGCCTCCTGGAAAGCCGGGACCACTGCCCGAACGGCCAGGTAGCCGAGGAACAGGACGACCAGCATCAGCACCAGGAACCCGAGCTTCCGCAGGAGGAAGCCGACGACGCTCAGGACCAGATGCACGCGCGGGATCCTAGTTGCGTGCCGCGGCTGAGATCGCAGAACGACTCGAACGCGCTCGAGGCGATGGGCAGGTGAGGCTCGGCTCCAATCCCTCGCGCGACGTGGCCCCTGGGGCGTCGCGTCCCGCTCACCTGAGAAGCACCCGCCGCAGGGTCTTCCTGAGCAGTTTCACCGTGCGCTCCGCGTGCGACCGTTCGTGCTCGCAGGCGTCCCGCTCTCCGAGTCGTGCCGCACGCGGTCGCGCGCCTGCCGCCAGGGGATCTCCTGCGCCTCGTTCCACGTGATCAGCTCGGTGAATGCGGAGAAGCGCAAGGGACCCAAGAGCGTCGACCTCCCGGACATCGTCGAGATGCTCGTCGCCACAGGCATGCGCATCGGCGAGCTGCTGGCCCTGCGATGGTCCGACATCGAACTGACCCCCGCCGCCCGCGCGACCGCGATTCTGCGCGTACTCACGCCTTCGAGTGCGCCTGACGTGCGGATTGCCACAATTCCGATCAGGCGGCGGGTCGGCGCAAGGCGAGCCCAAAGCGAGCCATAAGACGCCACCAGTCGGATTGTCGGAGGCAAATTGCGTAATCGCGAACCACGTCATGGAGGTCAGAGCTGCTTTTCTCAAGCAGCCCCACACATTCGACGTGGTGCGTGAAGACCCAAATGATCCTGAGCGTGACCTCGATCCTTTGCGATCGGCCGCGATCATGAGCCCAAACTAGCCGCTGACCTGCGGCGATGCCGTATGAGGCCTGTAGCGGCATCAGCACACCGCGGCGGGCCATTGCGATTCAAAGCGAGCCCAATCCGAGCCCTCGTGGCAGCCGGCTCCGACGGTCGCAAGCGACCGCAGCCTCATGTTCCGCCGCAGCTGCGGCATCGGCTCCGGCTACGCACACATGATCAGACAGCCCAGGAAGTCCGAGCCCGCGATCTAAGGCCGCCACCGGAAGAAGTCGAACAATTGCCAGGCGGCCCACAGCCTCCCCGCGCCTCTTGGCGGTGACACGGGTCGTCCGGCCCCAGCCCCTTTCGCCGCGACTGCACTCCCCCACGAGGCTGGATAGCGGCCCCCGGCGCAGCGCCCGCTCCGCGGCCTCGAAGCGAGCCATCAGGGCCTCAAAGTGAGCCTCAAGGCCAGACTTCGGCTTTCGACCTGCTGCGCGGGAATCGCATCACCGCAGGTCAGGACCGGTTTTGGTGAGCAAAGCGACGCATTCGACGTGATGCGTCATCGGGAACAGGTCGAAGGCCCGCAGCGTCCTGAGCCCGTAGCCGTGCTCGGCGAAGATCGCGACGTCCCGGGCGAGCGCAGCTGGGTCGCAGGCGACGTACGCGACGGCGCGGGGCGCCCGGTCGACGACCTGCTCGACCACCGCGCGCCGAGCTCCCTCGCGGGGTGGGTCGAGCACCACCAGGTCGAACGGCTCGTCGTACGCCGTGGCCAGCACCCGGTCGACGGGGCCGGTCGCGACCTCGACGCGGTCGCCGAGGTTGAGCCGGGCATGCCGGCAGGCCTCGCGGTCGGCCTCGACGGCCACCGCACGCGGTCCCGGGCCGGCGGCCTCGGCGAGGAATGCGGCGAAGAGGCCCACGCCGGCGTAGAGGTCGAGCACCGACTCCCCCGGCTGCGGCGCCAGCAGGTCGAGGACCGTCGCCACCAGCACCTCGGGCGCTCCCGGGTGGACCTGCCAGAAGCCGCCGTCGGCGACCGAGAAGGCCCGCCCGCGCACCTCGTGCCGCGGCGGCTCCGCCGACTCCAGGAGGCACTCGTCGACCGGCACGACCTCGTGGGACCGGTGCTTGCGCATCCCGATCCGACCGTCGGGGAGCGCGACGTAGCGCTGGCGGGTGCGCCAGTGCAGGCCCTGGTCGTCGCCCGGGACGGCCTCCACGTCGACGTCCACCTCGAGCCGCGCGAGCCGGGCGAGCTGCTCCCGGACGACAGCGGCCTTCAGGTCCCGCTGCGCCGGCAGCGCGACGTGCTGGAAGTCGCAGCCACCGCACGCGTCCGGTCCGGCGTAGGGGCACGGGGCGTCGACCCGGTCCGGCGAGGCGGTCAGGACCGCGACCGCATCGGCGCGCCAGAACCGATCACCCTCGGTGCCCTCGGTGACCACGATCTCGACGGACTCGCCGGGCAGCGCGTGCCGGACGAAGACGACGCGTCCGTCCTCACCGGAGTCGCCGTCGGCGACCCGGGCGACGCAGTGGCCGCCGTGCGCGACGCCACCCACCTCGACGGTGAAGCGCTCCCCCACCCGCGACCGGCCGCGGGCGCGGCGGGCGCGGGGGTGGCGGCTCACCGGTGCACCTGGCGGTCCGAGCCCGTCCGGTCCACGACGTTGCCTCGCCGCAGGTCGCCCGGACGGCTGCGGGCGTCCTCCCGGCCCGCACGCTCGCGCGCGATGGCCGAGGAGCGCAGCTGGTAGGGCACCGAGATCACCATCACGCCCGGGGCGAACAGCAGCCGGCCCTTGAGCCGGAGCGCCGTCTGGTTGTGGAGCAGCTGCTCCCACCAGCGGCCGACGACGTACTCGGGGATGTAGACGGCCACCACGCCCCGCGGGTTGGCCGCGCGGATCTCCTGGGCGTAGTCGACGATCGGGCGCACGATCTCGCGGTAGGGAGAGTGCAGCACCTTGAGGGGTACGCCGAGGTTGCGCTCGTCCCACTCCGAGAGCATCCGGCTGGTGGCCGCGCCGTCAACGGAGACGTAGACGCCCTCGAGGACGTTGGGCCGGGACGCCTTGGCGAAGGCGAGCGCCCGCAGCGTCGGCTTGTGCAGCTTGCCGACGAGCACGATCGCGTGCACCCGGGTGGGCAGCACCTTGTCGTCCTCGTCGGCGGCGAGCTCGAGGGAGACGTTGCGGTAGTGCTTGCTGATCGCCTGCATGATCACGAAGAAGATGCCCATGGCCAGGATCGCGATCCAGGCGCCGGCGAGGAACTTCGTCACCAGCACCACGACGAGGACCACGCTGGTGAACGAGAGCCCGATCGCGTTGATCAGCCGGGAGCGCTGCATGTGCCGCCGGGCGTTGGCGTCCTTCACGGTCCGCAGGTGGCGCGTCCAGTGCCGGATCATGCCGAGCTGGCTGAGGTTGAAGGACACGAAGACGCCGACGATGTAGAGCTGGATCAGCCGGGTCACCTGCGCGTCGAAGGCCCAGATCAGCGCGATCGCCATCACCGCGAGGAACACGATGCCGTTGCTGTAGGCGAGCCGGTCGCCGCGCGAGGCCAGCGCCCGCGGGGCGAGGCCGTCCTCGGCGAGGATCGAGCCGAGGACGGGGAAGCCGTTGAAGGCGGTGTTGGCGGCGAGCACGAGGATCACGCCGGTCACGACCACCACGAGGTAGTAGCCCGGGGGGAAGCCGCTGAACAGCGCCTGCGCGATCTGGGCGATCACGGTGTCCTGGTTGTAGCTCGCCGCCACCGGCGTGCCGTCGGCGTTCAGCAGGCGGTCGAGCTCGTGGGGGTCGACGTAGCGCAGCCCCATCTGACGGGCGAGCGTGATGACGCTCATCATCATCGCGATCGCGACGAGCGCGAGCAGGAGCAGCGTGGTCGCGGCGTTGCGGCTCTTGGGCTTGCGGAACGCCGGCACGCCGTTGGAGATCGCCTCGACACCGGTGAGCGCGGCACAGCCGGACGAGAAGGCGCGGGCGAGCATGAACATCAGCGCCAGTGTCGTCAGCTCGCCCTCGTAGCCGGGCGCCGCCTCGATCTGCAGGGAGGCGCTCTCGACCTCGGGCAGCTGCCCGAGCAGCAGCAGCAGCATGCCGTAGCCGCACATCGAGAGCATCGCCCCGATGAAGAGGTACGTCGGGATCGCGAAGAACGTGCCCGACTCGCGGATGCCCCGCAGGTTCATCGCCGCCAGCAGGACGACCAGCCCGATGGCGAAGGTGGCCTCGTGGTCGTGCAGGAAGGGGATGGCCGCCGCGGCGTACTGGGCGCCGGAGGAGATCGACACCGCCACCGTCAGGACGTAGTCGACCAGCAGCGCGCTCGCGACGGTGACGCCGGCGGTCCGGCCGAGGTTCTCGGTCGCCACCTCGTAGTCGCCACCACCGCTGGGGTAGGCGTGCACCGTCTGGCGGTACGACGCGATCACGGCCGCCATCACCAGCGCGACGGCGATGCCGATCTTCCACGAGAACGTGTAGGCCGAGGCGCCCGCGATCGAGAGCATGATGAAGACCTCGTCCGGGGCGTACGCCACCGACGACAGCGCGTCGCTGGCGAAGACCGGGAACGCCACCTTCTTGGGCAGCAACGTCTCACCCAGCTGCGAGCTGCGCAGCCTCTGCCCAAGCAGGATCCGCTTGGATACGTCGCCGACACCCACGAGCGGAAAGGCTAGACCCTGCCGGGCCGCGGCGGGCCATCGACGCCCGAACGGCTGGGATACGGTGTGCAGCGTGCACGTCGTGATCATGGGCTGCGGCCGCGTCGGCTCGACGCTCGCCCGCAGTCTCGAGGACCGCAACCACACCGTCTCGATCATCGACAGCGAGCCCGACTCCTTCCGCCGGCTCGGCCCGTCCTTCAACGGTGACAAGGTCACCGGGTACGGCTTCGACCAGGAGGTCCTGCAGAAGGCGGGGATCCGGCGGGCCGAGGCCTTCGCCGCGGTCTCCAGCGGCGACAACTCCAACATCATCGCCGCGCGCGTCGCCCGGGAGACCTTCGGGATCGAGAAGGTCGTCGCCCGGATCTACGACCCCGGGCGCGCCGAGGTCTACCAGCGGCTCGGCATCACCACCGTCGCGACCGTGAAGTGGACCGCCGACCAGGTGCTGCGCCGGATGCTGCCCGCCGGCGCCGAGCCCGACTTCCGCGACCCCTCCGGCACGATCAGGGTCGACCACGTCCCGGCCCCCGAGGCCTGGATCGGTCACCGCACCGTGCAGTTCCAGGAGCAGGCCAAGTCCCGCATCGCGTGGATCGACCGCCTCGGGGAGGGCATGCTGCCCACCCGCGACTCGGTCATCCAGGAGGGCGACCTCCTCCACCTGGTGATCCGCGAGGAGAACGCCGCCCACGCCTACTCCGTCCTCGACGACGGCCCCGAGGAGCAGTGAGATGCGCGTCGCCATCGCCGGAGCCGGGGCCGTCGGCCGTTCCATCGCCCGGGAGCTGATCACCAACGGCCACCAGGTCCTCCTCATCGACAAGAAGCCCTCGGCCATCCGGCCCGAGCGCGTCCCCGACGCGGAGTGGCTGCTCGCCGACTCCTGCGAACTCTCCTCCCTCGAGGAGGCGCAGCTCGACCGGTGCGACGTGGTCATCGCCGCCACCGGCGACGACAAGGCCAACCTGGTCACCTCGCTGCTCGCCAAGACCGAGTTCGGCGTCCCTCGCACCGTCGGCCGGGTCAACCACCCCAACAACGAGTGGCTCTTCAGCGAGGCCTGGGGCGTCGACGTCAACGTCTCGACCCCGCGGATCATGTCCGCGCTGGTGGAGGAGGCGGTCACGATCGGCGACCTGGTGCGGCTGTTCACCTTCCGCCAGGGCAACGCCAACCTCGTCGAGCTGACGCTGCCCGAGGACTCGCCGTACGTCGGCAAGCCGGCCGGGCTGATCCCGTTCCCCGAGAACTGCGCGCTGGTGACGATCCTGCGCGACGGCCAGGTCTACGTGCCGAGCCAGGACCAGCCGCTGGAGTCCGGGGACGAGCTGCTCTTCGTGGTGAGCGCCGACAAGGAGGAGGAGCTCGAGCGGCTGCTCGCGCCCTCCCTCCACGGAGGCTGAGGCCGCACGATCAGGTCGAGGCCGGGCGCGACTCGATCGGCGTGTGGTTGCGGGCGAGCAGCCAGACCATGGCCGCGAGCGCGGCCAGCTGCAGCGGCCAACCCAGCCCGACCTTGAGGATGCCGAGCACCGCGACGGCGGTGTCGGCCTCCATCGTGCCGGAGCGGCCGGCGAGGTAGACCGGCGCCTGGGCGGCGACCCGCACGATGCACGGCAGCACCAGCAGCCAGGTCAGGCGCGTGGTCAGCCGGACCACCTGCTTGTCGTCGTGCCAGGCGGTGGGGTCACCGGTGACGCTGCCGACCATGAAGCCGACCAGCGGCCAGCCCACCAGGCAGGTGAGGGCGAGCACGACGGCGTAGCCGGAGTTGTAGAGGATCCCGGGCAGGAAGTACGCGAGGGCCTGCTCGTCCTCGCTGGCACCGCCGCGCGCCGACATCGACACGAACAGCCAGCCGATGCCGATGCCGACGAGCGCGTTGACGACGAACTGGACGGTGGAGCGCTGCACGAGCCGGACCACGAGCATCAGCAGGGCCGCGGCCACGCTCACCACGAGCGCCGTCTGCAGCTCGCGGGTCGTGATCCAGAGCACCGTGAAGACGATGGTGGGGACCGCGGCCTCGACCATGCCGCGGCGACCGCCCAGGGCCTTGGCCAGCTGGCCGCGGACCACCTGCTCGACGGTCTGCACGTCCGGGTGGGGGCGCGTCTGGTCGCCCTGCTGGCCGCTCATGGCAGCAGCTCGTAGCGCGGGTTGTAGATCACCCGTGCGCCGTCGTGGACCCCGATCCGCCCGCGCACGCGCAACGACCTGCCGGGCGCGATGCCGGCGATCCGCCGGCGGCCGAGCCAGATCAGGGTCAGCACGGCCGAGCCGTCGAACAGCTCCGCCTCGAGCGCGGGGACGCCGCCGCGCGGACGGAGCGTGACGGTGCGCAGCACGCCGCGGACGGTCACGAGCTGGCGGTCCGGGGCCTCCTCGATGGCGAGCTCGCCTGAGGCACGCTGGTCGCGCTGCAGCTCCCGGGCGTGGAGCTCCGAGCTGCTCGCCGACCACCGGCTCAGGCTGCGCCGCAGCCGCCCTGCGGCGTCCATGTCAGGTCGATCCACCGTCGGGGCCGGGGGCCGCGGCACCGGAGCCGGGCTGGGCCGGCGGCGGGGTCACGCGTCGCGCCTGCTCGGGCAGCACGATCGGGAGCGGGTCGCCGACGGGCATCGCACCCTCACCCCGGCGTACGGCGACGCCGGTGAGCGCCTCCTCCCACGTGGCGGCGCTCTCGGGGTCGACCGCGGGCTTGCCGAGGAAGGTGGCGCGCAGCATCCAGCGGGAGCCGTTGATGCCGATGATCCGCGAGGGCTGCTGCCCGGTCCGGCCGTCGGGCGCCTTGACCGAGAGCTGGCAGGCCAGCTCGGTGCCGAACGGGCCGTCCTGCTCGGTCGCGGTGCCGCCCCGCCGAGCCATGTCGGCGGCGAGCTGCGGGCGCACCTGGCTCCAGAGGTCACCGTTGCGGGGAGCGGAGAAGGCGCGCAGCTCCAGGGCCCCCTCGGGGCCGGCGAGCACCACGGCCTGCACCTGCTGGGTGCGCTCGTCGACCTGGATCCGCAGCTCGCGGCCCGGGGTCGGCGGGATCAGCAGCGAGCCGAGGTCGACCCGCTCCACGCCGTCTCCCTCGACGTCCGCGGCGTCGTACGGACCCGGGGCCGCCGGCTCGGGCGCCGCCGTCGCGTCCGTCGTGGCACCCGGTTCCTCCGGTGCCTCGGACCGGGACTTGCGACGAAACTTCACGACTCCTCCGACGGGTCTGGCTGGGATGAGAACCCTCCGGTAGAACCGTAGCCCCCGGCCCCTCGGACGGAGTCGGGGAGTCGGTCGACCTCGACGAACCGGGCACGCTCGAACCGCTGGACGACCAGCTGGGCGACACGGTCCCCGCGCCGGAGCTCGACCGGCTCGACCGGGTCGTGGTTGACGAGCAGCACCTTGACCTCGCCGCGGTAGCCGGCATCGATCGTGCCGGGCGTGTTGACGATCGAGAGCCCGTGACGGGCCGCCAGCCCGGAGCGCGGGTGGACGAGGGCGACGTACCCGTCGGGCAGCGCGAGCGCCACGCCGGTCGGCACCATCGCCCGCTCCCCCGGCTGCAACGTCACGTCGACCGCCGTCACCAGGTCGGCGCCCGCGTCGCCGGGGTGGGCGTACGCCGGGGCGGGCAGGTCGGGATCGAGCCGGAGCAGCTGGACGTCGAGATCGTGGGGCACGGGGCGTGACCCTACCTCCAGCGCGCCACCGCCCGGCTCCTACGATGCACCCCGTGGAGAACGGCACTGACACCCACTACTCCGAGCGGCTCGCCGTGCCGCTGCGGTGGTGGGTGCAAGGGACGATGCTGGTGGCGAGCCTGTGGCTGGCCGTCGTCGTCGCGCTGCCCGAGGCGCTCGCCTGGGCGATCAGCGGCGCCGCGATGGCGCTGCTGGTGGTGCTGCTGCTGGCGTACGGCTCCGCACGCATCGTCGTCGGCGACGGCGAGCTGCGCGTGGGTCGCGCCCGGATCGAGGCCCGGCACCTCGGCGGGGCCAGCGCCCTCGACGCCGATGCCACCCGCCGGCAGGCCGGGGTCGACGCGGACGCCCGCGCCTACCTGCTGCTGCGGCCCTACCTCAAGCGCTCGGTCCGGGTGGACGTCACCGACGACGCCGACCCGGCGCCGTACTGGCTGGTCAGCACCCGGCACCCCGAGCAGCTCGCGGGCGCGCTCTCCGCGATGACGAGGTCCACCCCGGCGGGGTGAACCCGGGCGCCCCACCGTGCCCTAGGGTCGGGAACATGGCAAAGGGTTCTGACAGCTCCAAGGTCTGGTCGGCGTTCTCGCTGGTCGCGGTGCTCGGCGCCGCCGCCGTCGCGAAGAAGGCCCTCAACACCTCGTGGAAGGCGGCGACGGGCAAGACCCCGCCGGCCAACCCTGCCGATCCCGACGTCGACATGAAGGAGGCCGTCGCGTGGGCGGTCGTCAGCGGCGCCCTGATCGGGCTGGCCAGGATGTACGCCGCCCGGCGGGCGGCCGGCTACTACGCCAAGTCGACGGGCCACCTGCCGCCCGAGCTGAAGGCGGACCGGCAGGACCCGGACGCGGAGACCCCCACGACCTGAGCGGGATCCCCGGCGGCCGCGCCCGGACAGGCGCGGCCGGTCAGCGCGCGATCACGCGCGCTCCGTGACGGCGCTCAGGCGCAGTCGGTGCAGATCATGCGGCGCTCGTCCTCGAGCTGGCTGCGGTGGCGCACCAGGAAGCAGCTCATGCAGGTGAACTCGTCCTCCTGCTTGGGCTTCACCTCGACGGCCAGCTCCTCGTGGGAGAGGTCGGCTCCGGGCAGCTCGAACGACTCGGCGGCCTCGGCCTCGTCCTCGTCCACCTTGCCGGAGTTCTTGTCGTGGCGACGCGCCTTGAGCTCTTCGATGCTCTCCTCGGACTGGTCCTCTTCGTTCTTGCGAGGCGCGTCATAGTCAGTCGCCATATTCGTGTCTCCACTCCCCTCGCGCCGCGCCCCTGTCCGCGGCATGCGTACGTGTCTCGTCGGCGGGCCAGATTGTGCACCATCCGTCCAAGCCGGTGCACACCGGATTCCGACGCGTGGGCTGAACCCGGGTGACGTCGGTGCTATTCCCGCTCGTCGGCCACGAATCCGCACTCGGTGAGCAGGCTCACGAAGTCGTCCCAGCCGTCCGCCGGGGCCGCCGTCACGAGGGTGCGTCCGGGGTGGCCCAGGAGCTCGGTCGCGAGGGTCCCGGGGAGCAGCTCGAAGCGCGCACCCGCCTCGGTCGCGACCAGCGAGCCGGCGGCGTGGTCCCACGGGTTGGGGCCCTCCTCGACGTACCCGTCGGCACTCCCCTCGGCCACGTGGCACAGGTCGAGGGCGCAGGACCCCATCCGCCGGATGTCCCGCACCCGCGGCAGCATCCGGGCGACCCGCTCGGCCTGTCCGGCCCGGACGTCGGTGCGGTAGCCGAAGCCCGTCAGCACCAGCCGCTCGGCCACCGGGGGCGCCGGACGCACCCGCAGCGGCACCCCGTCGCGGGTCGCGCCCAGGCCGCGGGCGGCCGCGTACTCGACGCCCGTGGCGGCGTTGACGACGGCGCCGGCCACCACCTCCCCGGCGACCTCGGCCGCGATCGAGACGGCGTACTCCGGGAGGCCGTAGAGGAAGTTGACGGTGCCGTCGACGGGGTCGACGACCCACCTGACGTCGCTGGTCCCGACCAGGTCGTCGCCCTCCTCGCCCAGGACCGAGTCGTCGGGCCGGGCCGCCAGGAGCAGCCGGCGGACCAGCTCCTCGCTGTCGCGGTCGGTGTCGGTGACGACGTCGACGGTGCTGGACTTGGTGTCGGCGACGAGGACCTCGCCACGGCTGCGCTCGCGCACCAGCGCGGCCGCCTGCCGGGCGACGTCGAGGGCCAGGTCGCGCAGCGCCTCGGGCGTGGCGGCGACGCTCATACGGACAGCCCGCCGACGGTGGGCCGGTCGGCGCGGGGGTTGGGGCAGCAGGTCCGCGGGCACCGGTCGTGCGACGCCGGCATCCGGCCGACCGTACGCCGCCTCGGCGCCTCGCCCCGCTCGGCGGCGGCCCGCTCGACCAGCAGGTCCCGGACCAGGGAGACGAAGCGGGGGTCCACCCCGGGGGTCGCCGCACGGGCCGCGGCCAGGCCGAGCTTGTCGGCGGTCGCGAGCGCCTCGGTGTCGAGGTCGTAGATGACCTCCATGTGGTCGGAGACGAACCCGAGCGGCACGATCACCACGCCGGCGGCCCCCTGGCCGGAGAGCCGCTCGAGGTGGTCGTTGACGTCCGGCTCCAGCCACGGCACCGACGGCGGTCCGGACCGCGAGCAGTAGACGAGGTCGTGGGCGGGCCGGTGGCCGGTCTCCTGGCGGACGCGCTCGACGACCTCGGCCATCGCGGCCTCGTGCTGGGCGACGTAGGCACCGCCCTCGGGCCCGCTCCCGTCGTTCATCGCGTCGGGCACCGAGTGGGTGACGAAGACCAGCCGGGCCGCCTCGCGGACGTGGTCGGGCAGCTCGGCCAGCGCGGCCAGGGTGGCGTCGACGACCGGCTCCACGAAGCCCGGGTGGTTGAAGTAGTGGCGCAGCCGGTCCAGCTGCGGCGCGCCCTCGACGCCCGCCGACGCCTCGGCGAGGTCCTCGCGGTACTGCCGGCAGCCGGAGTACGACGAGTAGGCGCTCGTCACGAAGCAGGCCGCCCGGGTCACCCCGTCGGCCGCCATCTCGCGCAGCGTGTCGGCGAGGTAGGGGTCCCAGTTGCGGTTCCCCCAGTAGACCGGCAGGTCGATCCCCGCGCCGGCGAGGTCCTCACGGATCGCCGCGAGCAGCGCGCGGTTCTGGTCGTTGATCGGCGACCGGCCGCCGAACTGGAAGTAGTGCTCCCCGACCTCGGCGAGCCGCTCGCGCGGGATGTTCTTGCCCCGGGTGACGTTCTCGAGGAACGGGATGACGTCGTCAGGCTGCTCGGGTCCGCCGAACGACACCAGCAGCAGCGCGTCGTACGGGCTCACGTCGGGACTCATGGACCCCATCGTAGGAAGCGTCGCCGAGTGGGAGGCCGGCCGTCCTCGGTCGTACGCTCACGAGCGCCATGCTCTCGACGTACCGCCGGATCCTCAGCGTCCCCGGAGGCCTGCGCTTCTCGGCCGCCGGGATGGTCGGCCGGCTGCCCATCTCGATGATGGGGCTGGGCATCGTGCTGCTGGTCCAGGCCGCCACCGGTTCCTACGGTCTGGCGGGATCGGTGGCGGCGGCCTACGTCGTGGCGAACGCGGTGTTCGCGGTCGTGCAGGGCCGGTTGCTCGACCGGCTCGGCCAGGCGCGGGTGCTGGTCCCCGTCGTCCTGGTCTTCGCCGCCGCCGCGATCGCGCTCGTGGTCTCGGTCCAGGCCGGCTGGCCCCGCTGGACGTCGTGGCTGCTGGCCGCGGTCGCCGGCGCCGGGCTGCCGACCGCCGGTACCTGTGTCCGGGCCCGCTGGTCCTACGCCCTCCGCGGGCGACCGCGTGACCTCCAGACCGCGTTCGCGCTGGAGGCCGTGGTCGACGAGAGCGTCTTCATCCTCGGGCCGATCCTGGTGACCGTCCTCGCCACGGCGGTGCACCCCGTCGCCGGCCTCGCCACCGCCGTCGGCACCGGCCTGCTCGGCACCCTGGCGCTCGCGGTCCAGCGCGGCACCGAGCCACCCCCGGCCCCACCCCGCGACCCGGCCGTGGCGCACCAGCCGCTCCCCTGGCGGACGCTGGTGCCGCTGCTGGTCGTGCAGCTGGCGCTCGGCACCCTCTTCGGGGCGGCCGAGGTGGTCACCGTCGCGTTCGCCGACGAGCAGGGCAGCCAGGCGTACGCCGGCCCGCTGCTCGCGGTGTGGGCGCTCGGCAGCCTGCTCGCCGGGCTGGTCACGGGGGCGATCACCTGGCGACGCGGACCGGACGTGCGGGTCCGGGTCGGCGCCGTCGGGATGTTCGTGGCCATGGCGCCGCTGGCGTTCATCGGCTCCGTCCCCCTCATGGGCCTGGCCCTCCTGGTCGGCGGCTGCGCGATCGCCCCCACCCTGATCGCGTCGACGTCGCTCACCGAGCAGGTGGTGTCACCGGGGCGGCTCACCGAGGGGATGGCGCTGCTCCACACGGGCATCGTCGCCGGCGTGGCGCCGGGTGCGACCGCCGCCGGCTTCGTGGTGGACCACGCCGGCGCGAGCGCTGCGTACCTGGTGCCGCTGGGCGCGGGGGCGGTCGCCGCCGTCGCGGCGCAGCTGCTCCCGCGCCGGGCGCAGGAACGGTCCCCCGTCACCGCCCTCGACCAGTAGCCTCGGGCCCGTGGAGTGGCGCAACTGGTCCGGACTCGCGTCCGCCACCCCGCGCGAGGCCTACGCGCCGCGCACCACCGACGACGTCCGTACCGCCGTCACCGCCGTCCGGGCGGCCGGGTCCACGGTCAAGATGGTCGGCACCGGCCACAGCTTCACCGCGATCGCGGCGCCCGAGGACGTGCTGCTGCTGCCGACCGCCCTCACCGGCATCGTCGGGGTCGACCGCGAGGCGATGACGGTGACGGCCCGTGCGGGCACGCCGCTCCACGTCCTCAACGACGAGCTCGCCCGCCTCGGGCTCTCCCTGCACAACATGGGCGACATCGCCGAGCAGACGGTCGCCGGAGCCGTGTCGACCGGCACCCACGGCTCCGGCGGGCGGGTCGCGTCGCTCTCGGCCCAGCTGCGCGGTCTCGAGCTGGTGACGGGGACCGGTGAGCTGCTCCGGGCCTCGGCGACGGAGAACGCCGACGTCCTGGAGCTCGGCAGGATCGGGCTCGGGGCGCTGGGGGTCCTCACCACGGTCACCTTCGCCGTCGAGCCCGCCTTCCTGCTGCGGGCCCACGAGCGGCCGCTGGGCTGGGAGGAGTGCCTGGCGGGCTTCGAGGAGCTGGCCGCCGCGCACGACCACGTCGACGCGTACTGGTTCCCCCACACCGACCTGATGCAGGTCAAGACCAACGACCGGCTCGCCGTGCCGGTCGAGCAGGCCGAGCCGCTCCCCCGCTGGCGGGCGTGGCTGGACGACGACTTCCTCGCCAACACGCTCTTCGCGGGCCTGGTGCGGACGGGCCGCGCCGCGCCGCGCACCATCGCGCCGATCAACCGGTTCGCCGCCCGGGCGCTCAGCGAGCGCAGCTACATCGACGTGTCCCACCGGGTCTTCACGACTCCGCGCCGGGTCCGCTTCCGTGAGATGGAGTACGCCGTGCCCCGCGAGGCCGGCATGGCCGCGCTGCGGGAGGTCCGGCGCGCGGTGGAGGCCTCCGACTGGCGCATCGGCTTCCCTGTCGAGATCCGGGTGGTGCCCGCCGACGACGTGCCGCTGTCGCCGGCGTACGGACGCGACTCGGTCTACCTCGCCGTCCACACCCCGGCCCGTACCGACCACCTGCCCTACTTCACCGGGGTGGAGCAGATCCTGCGCGACCACGGCGGCCGCCCCCACTGGGGCAAGCTGCACACCCTCGGGCGCGAGGACCTCGCGCTGCTCCACCCGCGCTACGCCGACTTCCTCGCGCTGCGCGACCGGCTCGACCCCGACCGGGTGTTCGCGAACGGGCACCTGCGGCGCGTGCTCGGGGAGTGAGCGGGCCGGCAACGACGCAGGCTCAGACGCTGGCCGGACCCGACGGCAGCGGTGCCTGCCACTGCCGCCACATCGCGAGCAGCCGCCAGACCAGGCAGACCCCGCCTCCCAGCAGGGTGCTGACCAGGACCGGGAGGTCGAGCTCGGCCCCGGCGACCGCGATCGCAGCGCCGGCCAGCGCGGGTGTGGCGTAGAGCTCGCCGCGGAACACCACCGGGACCCGGCCGGTGAGCACGTCGCGGAGCATCCCGCCGCCGATGCCGGTGACCATGCCCATCAGCGCCGACGGGACCGGGCCGAGCCCCAGCTCGAGCGCCTTGAGGGCACCGGTGACGCAGAACAGCGCCAGGCCGAAGGCGTCGAAGACCGACACCTGCCGCTCCACCCTCCCGACCGCCGGGTGGAACCAGAAGGTGAGCAGCCCGGCCGCGACCGGGACCATCAGGTAGCGCCAGTCGGCGAGCGCCGCCGGGGGCGTCGCGTCGATCAGCACGTCGCGCAGGAAGCCCCCTCCGAGACCCGTCGCCCCCGCCAGCACGAGCACCCCGAAGACGTCGAGCTCCTTGCGCACCGCGACCAGCCCGCCGGAGATCGCGAAGACGAAGATGCCGGCGAGGTCGAGCACGACGAGGGTGGGCGAGGACACGGCCGGAGGTTACCGGGGCGCGCCGGTGCGGTGAGCCCGGCGTACCCCACCGCTGGCGTAGGCTCGCTCCATCCGGACGACGACCAGGAAGAGCGACACCACCCATGGCCCACCTCACGCTCGCAGGACTGAGCGATGACGGGAAGCGCCTGCTCCTGGTCAGCGACAAGGGCGTGGAGTTCACCCTCGACGCCGACGACCGCCTCCGGGCCGCCCTCCGGGGTGACCACGCACGACTCGGCCAGTTGGAGATCAAGATGGACAGCGCCCTCCGCCCCCGCGACATCCAGGCTCGGATCCGGTCCGGCGAGACCCCCGAAGCGGTGGCCGAGGCCGCGCAGACGACCGTCGACAAGATCATGCCCTTCGCCGCGCCCGTGATGGCCGAGCGCCAGCACGTCGCCGACCGCGCCCAGCGCTCCTCCGTACGCCGCAGCGGCCAGGCCGGCGGCGCCCGCACCCTCGGCGACGCGGTCGCCGCTCACCTCCGGGGCGCCAACGTCGACCCCGACTCCGTGGAGTGGGACGCCGCCCGGCGCGAGGACGGCCGCTGGAACCTCACCGCGGAGTTCTCCACGATCGCCCGCAGCGGCGTCGCCCGGTTCACCTTCGACGCCCCCGGCAACTACGTCGTGGCCGACAACGACGACGCCGGCTGGCTGCTCGGCGAGGTCCGCGCCGCACCTGCCCCGACCGCGGCCGCACCGGCCGGGAACGACCTCGCGCGGGCCCGCGCCCGGCGGCTCTCCGTCGCCGGCGAGGCCGAGCTCCCCCTCGGCGACGACGCCATCTCGCTGGTCAGCGACGAGGACGCGCCCATCGGCTCGGAGCAGCCGGTCGAGGCCTACCTCGACGACGACCGACCCACCACCGAGACGCCCGCGGTCCGCGACGAGCCCGCCACGGACGCCGTCGCCGAGCTCGACGAGGCAGAGCAGGCCGAGACCGACTCCGAGGACCCCTCCCGCGGTCCGGCCCCGCGCAAGCCCGCCAAGAAGCGTGGCCGCGCCTCGGTGCCGAGCTGGGACGAGATCATGTTCGGCGGCGGCAAGTCCGACTGACCGCCGAGATGGGCCCCCGCAACGTGTGAGCTGGGCGTCTGCACCACGTGACGGGTTGCGTACGCCCAGCTCGAGGGTTGCGCGCGCCTCACTCGACGAGTGTTGTCGGGGAAGGCCCACGAGTAGTCTCCGGCCATGTCGTACTTCGTCACCGGCGCCACCGGCTTCATCGGCCGCTTCCTCGTCGAGGAGCTGCTCGACCACCGCGAGGGCGACATCCACGTCCTGGTCCGTGAGGGGTCCCTCCCCCGCCTGCAGCGCATGATCGACCGGTGGGAGACCACGCGGGTCGTCCCCGTGCTCGGGGACCTGTCGCAGGACCGGCTCGGGGTCGACCCCGAGTGGGTGGCCGCGCACCGCGGCTCGGTCGACCACGTGTTCCACCTCGCGGCGATCTACGACATGACCGCCGACGACGCCACCAACGACGCGATGAACGTCGACGGCACCCGACACGCCCTGGCCCTCGCCGAGGAGCTCGACGCCGGGTGCTTCCACCAGGTCTCGTCGGTCGCCGCGGCCGGCGACCACCGCGGCGCCTTCGACGAGACCATGTTCGCCGAGGGGCAGCACCTGCCCTCGCCGTACCACCGGACGAAGTACGAGTCCGAGCGGATCGTGCGCGAGGAGGCAACCGTCCCGTGGCGGGTCTATCGTCCGTCGATCGTGATCGGCGACAGCCAGACCGGCGCGATCGACAAGATCGACGGCCCCTACTACTTCTTCCCGGCCATGAAGCAGCTGCGCGAGCGCCTGCCTGCGTGGCTGCCGCTGCTCGGCGCCGACCTCGGCGACACCAACGTCGTGCCGGTCGACTACGTCGCCAAGGCGATGGACCACCTCGCCCACCTGCCCGACCGTGACGGCGAGGCCTTCCACCTCGTCAACCCGGAACCGCAGCCCGTCGTCGAGATGATCAACCTCTTCTGCGCCGCGGCCGGGGCCCCTCGCTTCGCGACGCCGGTCGACCGGACCCACACGCACGCCGGACCGCTCGCCCTGCTGCCGCGGGCGCTGCGGCCGCTCGAGCTGGTGAGCTCGGTGGTCCGCTCCGCCCCGGGCCAGCTGGTCCTCGACCAGACCCTGGGGCGGCTCGGCGTGCCGGCCGAGGTGCTCGCCCACACCCGGTTCACCGCGACCTTCGACTCGCGGCGGACCGAGAAGGCCCTCGCGGGCTCGGGGATCGACGTGCCGGACCTCGAGTCGTACGCCCGGACCCTGTGGTCGTACTGGGAGGAGCACCTCGACACCTCGACCGCCCGCGACGCCGCGGCTCGGGCGGCGCTCCAGGGCAAGTACGTCGTGATCACCGGCGCCTCGTCGGGGATCGGTCAGGTGACGGCCCTCAAGGTCGCCCAGGCCGGCGGCATCCCGGTGCTGGTCGCGCGTGGCAAGGACAAGCTCGAGGCGACCCGGGCAGCCATCGAGGACCGGGGCGGGACGGCGTACGTCTTCGCGTGCGACCTCTCCGACCTCGAGGCGATCGACCGGCTCTGCGAGCAGATCACCACCGAGCTGCCGGCCGTCGACTTCGTGGTCAACAACGCCGGCCGCTCCATCCGGCGCTCGCTGAAGCTCTCGCAGGACCGGTTCCATGACTTCGAGCGCACGATGCAGCTCAACTACTTCGGCGCGATCCGGCTCGTGATGGGGCTGGTGCCCGCGATGCGCGAGCAGCACCGCGGCCACGTCGTCAACGTCTCCTCGATCGGCGTCCAGACCAACCCGCCTCGGTTCTCCGCCTACGTCGCCTCGAAGGCGGCGCTCGACTCGTGGAGCAACGTCGTCGCCTCCGAGCTGGTCGGCGACGGGATCTCCTTCACGAGCATCCACATGCCGCTGGTGCGGACGCCGATGATCGCTCCGACCAAGCTCTACGACAAGTTCCCGACGATCAGCCCCGCGCAGGCCGCCGACCTGGTGGTGAAGGCGCTGGTCGAGCGCCCGCACGAGATCAACACGCTGCTCGGCAACGCCGGCGCGGTCGCGCACACGGTGGCCCCCAAGACCGCCTTCAGGATCCTCAACATGGCCTACCACGTCTTCCCCGACTCCGCCGCCGCCCGCGGGCAGGAGGGCGCGTCCGGGACGCGGGAGTCCGAGCAGATCATGCTGGCGCGGGTGTTCCGCGGGGTGCACTGGTAGGCGGGACCTGGGGTGATGTGCTTTTCCCCGGCCGGCCGGGGAAACCCGGGGTTCGTCACGCAACCGAGGGGCACGAACCCCACGACTCGCGGACCAACCTCGTCCCGGACCGGCGCCGCCCCGACCGTGCCGCCCCGACCCGTGCCGCCTCAGCCCGTCTCGACCGGCCGCCCCGGATCCGCCACCCAGTCCGACCAGCTCCCGGGGTAGAGGGCGGCCCGGATGCCGGCCACCTCCATCGCCAGCACGCCGTGGCAGGCGGTGACGCCGCTCCCGCAGTACGCCGCCACGTCGGTGTCCGGCCCGGCCCCGACCGCGGCGTACGCCTCGGCCAGGTCGCGGGGCGACCGGAAGCGTCCTGACGCGTCGAGGTTGGCCTCGGTGGGCACGTTCACGGCGCCCGGCACGTGGCCGGCGACGGGGTCGATCGGCTCGGTCTCGCCGCGGTAGCGCTCGGGCGCCCTGGCGTCGACCAGCACGGCCACGCCGGGGGCGTCGAGCGCGTCGACGACCGTCATCCGCCCGGGCGGGCCGGCCAGGTCGCCGGCCTCCCGGTCCCGCGAGCCGCCGGTCTCGACGTCGCCGCCCGCCGCGACCCAGGCCGCCCAGCCCCCGTCCAGCACCCGCACCTCGTCGTGGCCGTGGTGGCGCAGCAGCCACCAGCAGCGCGACGCGGCCCGCCCCTGCCAGTCGTCGTAGACCACGACGGGGTGGCCGGCCGAGACCCCGGCGCGCCGCATCGCCGCGTGGAAGACGTCCGTCGGCGGCAGCGGGTGGCGCCCACCTCGGCCCGGGGGCGCAGCCAGGTCGGCGTCGAGGTCGACGTACGCCGCGCCGGGCACGTGCCCGGCCTCGAAGTCCTCCCGGCCGGGCGGACCGCCGGTGCGGTAGCGGACGTCCAGCAGGGTCACGTCGCCGAGCTGCGCGCGCAGCTCGGCCACCGAGATCAACGGTCCGGTCATGCCGCTCATCCTGCCCGAGGGGCCTGTGACAGGATCCTCCCCCGTGGCCGAACTGCACTTCTTCACCGGAACCATGGACTCGGGCAAGAGCACCCTGGCCCTGCAGACCAACCACAACCACGCCGCGCGCGGACGGGTCGGTCGGATCTTCACGGCGCACGACCGGGCCGGCGAGGCGACCCTCTCGAGCCGGCTGGGCCTCACCCACCAGGCGACCGAGGTGCCGGCCGACTTCGACTTCTGGCGCTACGTCGTCGACACCCTCACCCAGGGCGGCCGGATCGACTACCTCATCTGTGACGAGGCGCAGTTCTACACCCGCGACCAGATCGACCAGCTCGCGAAGGTCGTCGACGAGCTGCAGATCGACGTGTTCACCTTCGGCATCCTCACCGACTTCCGCGGCAGCCTCTTCGTCGGCAGCGCCCGCCTCGTCGAGCTCGCCGACCGGATGCAGACCCTCCAGGTCGAGGCGCTGTGCTGGTGCGGCAAGAAGGCGACCCACAACGCCCGGACCGAGGACGGCGTGATGGTGACCGAGGGCGAGGTGATCGTGGTCGGCGACGTCGAGGGCGACCACGTCCCCCCGTCCGACGAGGTGAACGTCGCCTACGAGGTGCTCTGCCGGCAGCACCACCGCAGGCGGCTGACGGCCGCGCGGGCCAAGGCGGTCAGCCTCGCACCCGAGCCGTTGCCATTCGGCTGAGCCGGCCCACTGGTCCAGACCAGCCGGAAATCGGGTTCCCAAGCAAGCTCGATGCGAGGAAATTGCTAGGCGGAATCATTCGTCGAGCCGGGGGGACTCGAGATGAGGGCTACTTACCGCGTACTCGCGTACGCCATCGCACTACTCGTCGTGGTGCAGGCCGGGGCACTCGCCTGGGCCTTCTTCGGGATGACCGACTGGATCTCCAACGAGAACGGCGTGGTCGACAAGGCGCTGCTGGAGTGCACCGACTGCGAGCAGCGGTTCACGGCCGAGTGGGGCTTCGCGATCCACATGTTCTTCAACGGGCTGCTGCTGATCCCGCTGATCTCGCTGCTGCTCCTGATCGTGTCGTTCTTCGCGAAGGTCCCGGGCGGCGTCCTGTGGGCGCTGGGGATCGTGCTGCTCATCGTGCTGCAGGTGATCCTGCTGCCGATGCTGTCGCGCGAGGTCGACCCGGCCTTCGGCGCGCTGCACGGCGTCAACGCGATCGTGCTGCTCGTGGCGGCCGTGATGGCCGGCCGCAAGGCGTCGGCGGTCCCGAGGGACGCACCCGAACGCACCGCCGTCACCGCCGGCTGACCGGCGGATGGCGCTGCGCCGCCGGATCCGCGTCACCCTCGCGGCCGTGGCCACCCTCACGGTGGTCGCGCCGCTGGGGTGGATGTGGCAGTCCAGCCTGCTCCCGGACAGCTACGACCTCGCGGCGATGGGGTACGCCGACTGGGGCGGCGGACCGCGCCCGGAGTCGGGCCACGACCACGGCTCGGGCGAGGGCGAGGGCCCTGGCGAGGTCGCGGTGGCCGACCTGGTCGCCGACCCGGCCCTGACGGCCGACGTGACCGCCGAGCTCGTGGTGCGCGACGAGGGTGACCGCGTCACCGTCAACGGGTCCACCCCCGGACCGCTTCTGCGGGCGACCGAGGGCGACCTCGTCGAGGTGACGCTCGTCAACGAGGACGTCGCCGACGGGGCCACCCTCCACTGGCACGGTGTCGACGTGCCCAACGCGGCCGACGGGGTCGCCGGGGTGACCCAGGACGCGGTGATGCCTGGCGAGGAGTTCGTCTACCGCTTCGTGGCCGAGCAGGTCGGGACCTACTGGTACCACTCCCACCAGGTCTCCCACGAGCAGGTGCAGCAGGGCCTGTTCGGCGGCCTGGTGGTCGATCCGGCCGACCCCGAGCCGGTCGACGTCGACGAGGTCGCGCTGGTCCACCGCTACGGCGGCGCGGGCACCCTCAACGGTGCCGAGGGCACGACGGCGATCGAGGCCGAGCCGGGCGACGACGTACGCCTGCGGGTGGTCAACACCGACAACGGCGTCGCCACGGTCTGGCCGGCCGGGGTGCCGTTCCGGGTGCTCGCCGTCGACGGCACCGAGGTCAACGGCCCGGACGAGGTGACCGGTGAGGCGGTGGCGGTGCCGGCCGGCGGGCGGGTCGACCTCGGCTTCACGGTCCCCGAGGAGGGCGTCCGCGTCGACTTCTCGGGCGGCACGTCACTGACGGTCGGGTCCGACCCCACCGGCCGGCGTACGCCTGCACCGTCGACCGTCGTCGACCTGCTGCACTACGGCGCGCCCGCCGACCCGCCCTTCGCCGTCGACGACCCCGACCGGCGGTTCGACTACGTCATCGACCGTCGACCCGGCTTCCTCGACGGGCGGCCCGGGATGTGGTGGACCGTCAACGGCGGGCTCTACCCCGACGTGCCGATGTACATGGTCGAGGAGGGCGACGTCGTGGTCTTCGAGATCGACAACCGCAGCAGCGACGCCCATCCCATGCACCTGCACGGCCACCACGGCCTGGTGCTCTCCCGCGACGGGGAGCCGGCCACCGGCAGCCCCTGGTGGGTCGACTCGCTCGAGGTGGGCGTCGGTGAGACCTACGAGGTCGCCGTCCTGGCCGACAACCCCGGCGTGTGGATGGACCACTGCCACAACCTGCCCCACGCCACCGAGGGCCTGGTCGCCCACCTGATGTACGCCGGCGTGCGCTCGTCCTTCCGGGTCGGCGGCGACCACGGCAACCACCCGGAGTGACGGCTCGGGCTGGGTCCGGGCTCAGCTCACCAGCAGCGGGATCAGCATCTCGGCGGGGGTCAGCGAGCCGTGCAGGCCGACCAGCGTCGCCTCGTACGGGAAGTCGCGGGTCGAGAGGATCGCGGTGTCCCCGGTGCAGGCCACGACCACGTCGCCGAGGCGGGGCCGGACGCCGGGCTGGACCGCGCCGAACCAGCCGCGCAGGATCGCCTCGTCCCGGGTCAGCACCTCGGCACGGGTGCCGAGGTGGGCGCGCCAGGCCGCGAAGACGTCGTCGACGGCACCTCCCCGGGCGTAGAGGTGCCGGAAGCGGGCCTCGCCACCGACCAGCACCAGCCCGTCGCGCAGCTCGGGGTGGTCGGCCACGTCGACCCGGCTCTCCGGCGGCGAGTCGATCATCCCGTGGTCGGCCACCACGACCAGGCGGACGTCGTGGGGGAGCGTCTCGCGCAGCTGCTCGGCCTCGGCGTCGACCATGGCGAGCTGCTGCAGCCACTGGCTGGAGGCGACACCGAACTTGTGGCCGGTCCAGTCGAGGTCACCGTCGTACATGTAGGTCAGCGACGGCCGCTGGGACGAGGCGGCCACGACACCGGCGATCCGCTCCCCCACCCGGTCGGCGCCGACGAACTCGGCGCCCCGGTGGGCTGCGATCGTGAGTCCACTGCCGCGGAACTCACGCTTGTTGACCGCGGTGACCGTCACGCCGGCCGCCGCCAACCGGCCGAACGCGGTGGGGTGCGGCTGCCACGCGACGGGGTCGACCGACCTGTCCCACGCCAGCGCGTTGAGCAGCGAGTCGGTGCCCGGGATCCGCGAGGTGAAGCCGACCAGCCCGTGGGCGCCGGGCGGAAGGCCGGTCCCGAGCGAGGTCAGGCTGGTCGCGGTCGTGGACGGGACGCCGGCGGTCATCGGCTCCTGCTCGTCGAGCAGCGAGGCGAGGAAGGGCGCGGAGTGGGCGTAGCGGCGCAGCAGCTCGGTCCCCATCCCGTCGACCAGGAACACGACGTACGACGACGCCGCGGGCAGCGTGAGGCCGGAGGGTGCCGCGCCCAGCGGGTGGCCGAGCGCCTCGGCCACGGCGGGGACCAGGTCCCCGAGCGAGCGGCAGTCGTAGGCGGGTTCGACGAAGCCGGCCGGGCCCGGCGGCTGCGTCACGCGGAGTGGGTCCTCGCCGACAGCGACTCGGCGAACTCCAGCAGCCGGTCGACGCCGTCGGCCCCCTCCGCCGCGGCCGAGACCCGCAGCGAGAAGTCGTCGGAGGTGAGCGACCCGGTGTAGCCGTGGTCGGCGTCGCACTCGGGGTCGGAGCAGCCTGCGGGTTCCAGCTCCAGCCGGCCGACCGCACCCCAGCCGATCGTCAGCATCGCCTCGGCGGGCAGGCTCGGCCCCTCGGCGGGGCTGGTCACCATCCGTGTGACCAGGACGGACTTGACCGCCGACAGGGCGATCGCCTCGGTCGAGGTCGACGTGTAGGGCTCGGGCAGCAGGTCGTCGCCGGCGTGCTCGTCGGTGTGGGCCAGCACCAGCCGGCTCGGCGTCAGCACGACCACGGTCAGGTGGCGGCGTACCTCGTCACGGTCGAAGGTCGGCTCGTGGTGGACGAAGAACGCCAGCACCGGCTCCCCCGCGACCGCGGCCCGCACGCCGTCGGCGACGACCTCGGGGTAGTAGCCGGTGCGGTCGATGGCCTCGCGCAGCTCGCTGGCGCGGTCGAGTTCGGAGGACGTGCGGGAGCGCATGGTCGCAGTCTGTCACGGCACCGGGACGCTCACCCGGGGAGCGTGTCCCCCGGCACCGTGGGCATCCGGCGCGCGAACCAGTCCGAGCGCGAGTCGGCGACCGGGTCGACCCGCACCGAGGCCCGCAGCACCGAGACCCGGTCGGCGCCCACGAGCACCAGGGGCAGGTCCAGCGCGCTCACCTGCGGCAGGTCGTGCTGGAGCTGCGCGATCTGCAGGATCAGCCGCTCGACCTGCGCCACGTCGACGATCTCGGAGCCGCGGTAGCCGAAGAGCATCGGCGAGGCCTTGATCTCGCGGACCATCGCCGCGGCGTCGCGCTCCCCGATGGGCGGGATGCGGTAGGCGCGGTCGCCGAGCAGCTCGGTCATCGGCCCGGCGATGCCGAAGGAGACGACCGGCCCGAACAGCGGGTCCTCCAGGCTGCCGACCGCGACGGGCACGCCAGGCGGGGCGTTCTTCTGGACCACGAAGCCGGCCTTGTCGGTGCTGGTGATGAGCGCGTTGAGCGACGCCCAGGCGTCGGCCATCTCCTCCGGGGTGTCGATGTTGCGCCACACGTGGGCCAGGTCGGGGCGCTCCCGGAGGTGGCCGGCCGTCGCCTTGAGGACGACGTCCCAGCCGAGCTGCTCGCCCGCTTCCTGCGCGGCGGCGAGGGTGTCCGCGGCCCGTTCGGTCCAGAGCGTGATGCCGTACGCCGCCAGCAGCGCGACCACGTCCTCCTCGGAGAGCTGGGTGCCCTCGGGGTGGCGCTGGAGGGCCGCGCTGACCAGTCCCCGGGCGCGGGCCGTGTCGAGGTCGGAGGTGTCGAGCGCGGCACCGTCGGGGGTGCGCAGCCACACGGCGTACCCGACGACGCGCGCGAGCGCGCGCACCGCGGCCTCCACCGCGGGGTAGGACGGCACCGACCCGCGGCCCGCCGACTGCCCGGCGACGTCGGGGACCCGGAGCAGCTCCGGCACCCCCTCGGCGCCCAGGAAGCTGGAGACCAACGGCTTGTCGGACTGCTCCCCCACGGCGGCCAGGACGTTGGCGACGTCCTCGCCGGAGACGTTGAGGGGCGGGATGTAGACGGCCACGACGGCGTCGACGTCGGGGTCGTCGATCGCCTGGTCGAGGGCGTCCTCGAAGTCCTCGGCCGTCGCCTCGGCACCCAGTGCGACCGAGCGGTTGACGACGAGCCCCACCTCGGCGGCCGCGTCGGCCGCCAGCAGCCCGAGCGCGTCGGAGTTGCCGACCACCGCCACCCGCCGGCCGCGCGGCAGCGGCTGGTGGGCGAGCAGCTGGGCGACGTCGAACATCTCCTCGAGGGTGTCGACCTGGATCACGCCGGCCTGGCGGAACATGGCGTCGACGGCCTGCACCGGCGCCGCGATCTGGCGCACCATCTGCCCCATCGGCACGCCCTGGGTGGTCCGGCCCGACCGGACAGCGATGATCGGCTTGCGCAGCGAGACTCGGCGGGCGATGCGGGAGAACTTGCGCGGGTTGCCGATCGACTCGAGGTAGAGGAGCACCACCTCGGTGGTGTCGTCCTCCTCCCAGTACTGCAGGAGGTCGTTGCCCGACACGTCGGCACGGTTGCCCGCGCTGACGAACGTCGAGAGGCCCAGCCCGCGGTTGTTGACCTTCTCCAGGATCGCCGAGCCCAGCGCGCCGGACTGGCAGAAGAAGCCGGCCCGGCCCCGCGGGGGCATCACGGTGGAGAGCGAGGCGTTGAGCGAGATCGCGGACTCGGTGTTGATGACGCCGAGGCAGTTGGGGCCGATCAGGCGCAGGCCGTAGGAGCGGGAGAGCCCGAGCAGCCGGCGCTGCCGCTGGCGGCCCTCCTCGCCGGTCTCGGCGAAGCCCGAGGAGATCACGACCAGGCCGTGCACGCCCTTGGCCGCGCAGTCGAGGACGACGTCCTGCACCGCCTCGGCCGGCACCGCCACGATGGCGACGTCGACCTCGTCGGGGATGTCGTTGACGGTGGCGTACGCCGGCAGCCCGGAGACCGCCTCGGAGCTCTGGTTGACGGCGTAGACGCGGCCGGTGAAGTTGCCGGTGACCAGGTTGCGGACCAGCGCCGCCCCGATCGTGTCGCGACGTCGGCTGGCCCCGATCACGGCCACCGAGCGCGGGTGGAAGAAGCGGTCGATCGAGGCGGCCTCCGCGCGGTGCTCGCGCGAGGTCATCACGCCGACCGAGGTGTCGGTCGGGTCGATCGGGAACTCCAGCATCATGACGCCGTCCTCGTACTCGGAGGCGACGTGGTAGCCGGCGTCCCGGAAGGTCCGGATCATCTTCTGGTTGTCGGGGAGCACCTCGGCGACGAAGCGGTCGATCCCGCGCTCCCGGCCGGCCTGGGCGAGGTGCTCGAGGAGCAGCTGGGCGATGCCGCGGCCCTGGTGGCGGTCCTCGACGAGGAAGGCGACCTCGGCCTCGCCCGGCTGGACCACGTCGTAGCGCCCGACCGCGATCATCTGGCCGCCGAGCAGCATCACCAGGGCGACCCGCTCGACGTGGTCGACGTTGACGAAGCGGTGGACGTCCTTGTCGGACAGGGTCGGCATCGGCGAGAAGAACCGGTAGTACTTCGACTCGTCGGACACGCGTCCGTAGAAGTCGACGAGGAGCTCGCCGTCGTCGCCCCGGATCGGGCGGATCTGGGCGGTCCGGCCGTCGCGCAGCAGCACGTCCGCCTCCCAGTGCCTCGGGGGCAGGGCGGTCTCCTCGGCCTGCGACATGGTCCGAATCTATCGGTCCCCCACCACCCCCACGTGCACACGACCCCTCCCGAACGCGCCACCTCCCGCGAGGTCTGGGACCTCCTCGGTGGGTCGCCGCCGGATCGGGGGGCGGCGCCGGGGACAATGGCGCCCATGGCACGCCGGACGACCAAGCAGCCTCCCCCGGAGGACTTCGAGGAGCACATCCTCGACACCGACATCAGGGACGAGATGCAGTCGTCGTTCCTGGAGTACGCCTACTCGGTCATCTACTCGCGCGCCCTCCCCGACGCCCGTGACGGCCTCAAGCCGGTGCAGCGCCGGATCCTCTACACGATGAACGACATGTTCCTGCGGCCCGACCGCGGTCACGTGAAGTCGGCCCGCGTGGTGGGCGAGGTGATGGGTCGGCTGCACCCCCACGGCGACGGTGCGATCTACGACGCCCTGGTCCGGATGGCGCAGCCGTGGTCCATGCGGCTGCCGATGATCGACGGGCACGGCAACTTCGGCTCCCCGGACGACTCCCCTGCCGCGATGCGCTACACCGAGTGCCGGATGGCGCCACCCGCGGTGGCGATGACCGACTCGATCGACGAGGACACCGTCGACTTCAAGCCCAACTACGACAGCCGCGAGACCGAGCCGGTCGTGCTCCCCGCGGCGATCCCGAACCTGATCGTCAACGGCACCACCGGCATCGCGGTCGGCATGGCCACCAACATCGCGCCGCACAACCTCGTCGAGGTGGTGCAGGCGCTCCGGCACCTCATCAAGCACCCCGAGGCGAGCCTCGACGACCTGATGCGCTTCGTGCCCGGCCCGGACCTGCCCACGGGCGGCAAGATCGTCGGCCTCGACGGCATCCGCGACGCGTACGAGACGGGCCGGGGCAGCTTCCGGATGCGGGCCACCACCCGCGTGGAGACCGTCGGCCGCCGCAAGGGCATCGTCGTGACCGAGCTCCCCTACGGCGTCGGCACCGAGAAGGTCGTCGAGCGGATCAAGACCCTCGTGCAGGGCAAGAAGCTGCAGGGCATCGCCGACATCAAGGACCTCACCGATCGCGAGAAGGGCCTGCGGCTCGTCATCGAGGTCAAGAACGGCTTCGTCCCCGAGGCCCTCCTCGAGCAGCTCTACAAGCAGACGCCGATGGAGGACTCCTTCGGCATCAACTGCGTGGCGCTCGTCGACAGCCAGCCGCGCACCCTCGGTCTCAAGCAGCTGCTCGAGGTGTTCCTGGGCCACCGCTACGACGTGGTCCGCCGCCGGTCCCAGTTCCGCCGCGACAAGAAGGCCGACCGGCTGCACCTCGTCGACGGCCTGCTGATCGCGCTGCTCGACATCGACGAGGTCATCCAGGTGATCCGGACCTCCGACGACACCGGGGCCGCGCGCGAGCGGCTGATGAGCGTCTTCGACCTCTCCCAGGCGCAGGCCGACTACATCCTCGAGATGCAGCTGCGCCGCCTGACCCGCTTCAGCAGGATCGAGCTCGAGAAGGAGCAGGAGACGCTCAAGCGCGAGATCGAGGAGCTCGACGCGATCCTCGCCGACGAGGGGCTGCTGCGATCCCTGGTGGCCGAGGAGCTCGCCGAGGTCGCGAAGACGTACGGCACGCCGCGGCGGACCGTGCTGCTCCAGTCGGCGGGCAGCGCCGCGGTCACCGCCGCCGCGACCCCGCTCGAGGTCGCCGACGACCCCTGCTTCGCCTACCTCTCCGCGAGCGGGCTGCTCGCCCGCTCCGGCAGCGACGACCTGCCCGGCCAGGGCGAGGCGCGCGCCAACCACGACGTGGTCGTCTCGGCCGTCCGGACCACCGCGCGCGGCGAGGTCGGCGTGCTGACCTCACGGGGCCGCTGCCTGCGACTGAGCGTGCTCGACCTGCCCCAGCTGCCCGCATCGGCCAACGACCCCAACCTGCAGGGCGGACTGCCGCTCACCGAGATGCTCCCGCTCGACCAGGGCGAGTCCGCGCTGGCGCTCACCTCGCTCGCCACCGAGGGGCCGGGGCTGGCCCTCGGCACCCGTCAGGGCGTCGTCAAGCGGGTCAACCCCGAGGTGCTCGGCCGCGACGAGTGGGACGTGATCTCGCTCAAGGACGGCGACGAGGTCGTCGGGGCCGTGGAGCTCGCGACGGGCGAGGAGACGCTGTGCTTCGTCACCGCCCATGCGCAGCTGCTGCAGTTCAGCGCGTCGTCCGTGCGGCCGCAGGGTCGCTCCGGGGGCGGCATGGCCGGGGTCAAGCTCGGTCCGGGCGACCGCGTCGTCTCCTTCACGGCGTTCGACCCGGCCGACGCGGTCCTGGTGACCGCCTCCGGCTCCGGGACCGCCCTGCCCGGGACCGAGCCGGGCGCGGTCAAGGTGACGCCGTTCGGCGAGTACCCCCCGAAGGGCCGGGCCACCGGCGGCGTGCGCTGCCACCGGTTCCTCAAGGGCGAGGACACCCTGGTGTTCGCCTGGGCAGGTCCGGCACCGGCCCGCGCGGCCGCCGACAGCGGCGCGCCGGTCGAGCTGCCCGCGGCCACCGGTCGCCGGGACGGCTCCGGGGTCCCCGGGACCCAGCCCATCGCCGCCTGCGCCGGGCCCGTCGCCGTACGCCTCGGGGCGACCGCCGGTGTGGGAGGCTGACGGCATGCGCCGACTCGTGCCGGTCCTCGCCGTCGGCCTGGTGGTCCTGACGGCCTGCAGCGACGCCGACACCGCGACCGGTGAGCGCACGCCCGCCGAGGTGATGGAGCTCGCGAAGACGACGCTCGACGAGACCAGCGGCGTGGCGATCACCATGACCGGGGAGGACCTCCCCGAGGGCGTCACGGCGATCCGGGCGGCCGAGGGTGTCGGCACCCACGCCCCGGCCTTCGACGGCACGCTCACGGTGGTCCTGGCCGGTACCGACTTCGAGGTGCCCGTCGTGGCCGTGGACGGCACCGTCTACGCCCAGATCCCGCTCACGCCCGGCTGGTCCGACGTCGACCCGGCCGAGTACGGCGCCCCCGACCCGGCCGGCCTGATGAGCACCGAGGAGGGACTGTCCTCGCTGCTGCCGGCGACGACCGACCTCGAGGCCGGTGAGAGCGTCCGTGGCGGCGAGGACAACCGCGAAGTCCTCACGGAGTACACCGGCACCGTCCCCGGCGACGTCGTCGGGAACGTGATCCCCAGCGCGTCCGGCGACTTCGACGCGACCTACACCGTCACCGACGAGGGGGAGCTGCGCTCCGCCCGGCTGACCGGCGTCTTCTACCCCGACACCGAGCCGATGACCTACGTCATCGACTTCGACGACTACGGCACCGAGCAGGACATCACCGCCCCATGAGCGCGCCGCGGGCTGGGGCCGTCGACGGTCGGGCCCGGCTGCTGCTGGCGCTGGCGTCCGTCGCGGTGGCGTTCGCCGCCGCCGACACCTACGTCGTGGTGCTGGCGCTGCCGGAGATGATGAACGCCGTCGGCATCCCCATCGACCAGCTGCAGCGGGCGGCACCGATCGTGTCCGGGTTCCTCCTCGGGTACGTCGCGATGCTGCCGCTCATCGGCCGGATCGCCGACCTCCGCGGCCGGGTGCCCGTGCTCACCGCAGCGCTGGTCCTGTTCGCCGTCGGCAGCCTGGTCACGACGCTCGCCTACGACATGCCGACGATGGTGACCGGCAGGTTCCTGCAGGGCGTGGGCGGCGGTGGCCTGGTCCCGGCCACGCTCGCCCTGGTCGCCGACCTCTACCCCACCGAGCGGCGCGGCGTGCCGCTCGGCGTGGTCTCCGCCGTCCAGGAGCTCGGCAGCGTCGTCGGGCCGCTCTTCGGGGCCCTGGTGCTGTCCGTCGCCGACTGGCGGGCCATCTTCGCGGTCAACCTCGTGGTCGGACTGGTCCTCGCCGCGGCGATCCGGGCGGCGGCACCGGACACCCGGACCCGCGGCCGCCCGGACCTGGTCGGGGCGGCGCTGCTGCTGGTGACCCTGGTGGCGGGCGGCCTGGTCTTCGTGCAACCCCCGCCGCTGCTGCGCGACCTCACGTGGGGCCAGCTGTTCATCCCCGTGGTGGGCAGCGGGCGGTGGCTCACGCCGCTCGGGCTGACCGCGATCCTCGCCCTCGTGCTGCTCGTCGTCCGCTGCCTGACCGCGACCCGGCCGCTGGTCGACCTCCGCGGCTGGGCAGCCGGGGCCCGCGAGGCCGACCTGCTCGGGTCGGCGTACCTCGCGCTCGCGCTGGGGGGCGTGATCCTCGCGTTCGCCACCGCGGACCCGAAGCTGCAGGTGTTCTCGGACCAGGGGCTCTGGTACCTCCTCGGAGCCGCCGCCGCCACCGCGGCGTTCGTGCTCCACCTCCGCCGGGCCGACGCGCCGCTGGTGCCCCGCGGCGCCCTCGCTCGTACGCCGGCCTGGGGCTCGATGCTGGTCAGCTTCTTCGTCGGGGCGGCACTCATCGCGGCCCTGATCGACATCCCGCTCTTCGCGCGCACCACGGTCCACGGCGACTCCCAGCTGCTGGCCGCGCTGGTGCTGGTCCGGTTCCTCGTGGCCCTCCCGGTCGGAGCCGTGCTGGGCGGCTACCTGGTCCGGACCCTGCCGGCCGGCGTGGTGACCGCGGTCGGCATGGCCTGCGCAGCCGTCGCGTTCGTCCTGATGAGCCGGTGGGGGCTGACCTCGCTCGACCAGGCCACGTCCACCGTGCCGCTGGTGCTCGGCGGCCTCGGCTTCGGCCTCGCGCTGGCCCCCGTCAACGCGGCGGTGCTCGCCTCGACCGACGACGACGTCCACGGGCTGGCCTCCGCCTTCGTCGTGGTGGCGCGGATGGTCGGCATGCTGGTCGGGATCTCCGCCCTCACCACGATCGGCCTGCGCCGCTACTACGCGGAGCAGGCCGACCTGCCGGACGTGCGGGACGTCTGCGGCGGCGACAGCCGCTGCGCCGAGTTCACCCTGCTGCTCAAGGAGGCGGGGATCGCCCAGGAGCAGACGGTCTTCCTCGGGGCCGCCCTGTGCGCGGTCATCGCCGCCGGCCTCGCGCTGGTGCTCTTCCGCGGCGCCCCCACCCGCGGCGTCGCGACCGCGGTGTCGCTCCGCGCCCAGGGCTGAGTCAGCGCACCGGGAGCGGCCGGGGTGCGAGCTCCGGTCCCAGGTGCTCGGCGACGAACGCGGCGATGTCCTCGGCGGTGGCCCCCGACGCCAGCGCCGCGCGGGCGGTCTCCGCCAGCTCGTTCGGGCAGTCGAGCTCCAGGGCGATCCCGTCCGGGTCCCGGAAGTTCAGGTGCGAGCCCATCTCCATGTCCCGGATCGGGGTGTACGTGACACCCCACTCGTCGAAGCGTCGGACCCACTCCTCGAGCTCCTCCCGCGACGAGGCGGTCAACCCGAGGTGGTCCAGTCCGGTGCGCAGCTCGGTGAAGGGGCCGCCGTACGCCTCCTCGTGCCGCGCCAGGCCCAGTGTGAAGCCGGTCCCCGGGTGCATCAGGACCCGGCCGTGACCGACGTCGAGCACGGTGACGAAGTCGAGGACCTCGGTGTAGAACCGCTCGCTCACGTCGAGGTCCGTCACGGTCAGGGCGAGGTGCGAGATGCCGGCGAAGGTGATCACGGCCCCTCCTCCCCGGACGTGCTGCGTCGCGGTCCGCTCCGGACCCGCGGAACGGGCCGGAGCAACGGTCGCGCCGGGAGGAGGGCGCAGTAGGCCCATCCCGGTGAGCCTGCCCACCGCTCCAGCGCACCTAGGATGCGAGGTGATGTCCGCACCGGGGCCTCCTCTCCACGACCTGCCTCCCGGCGAACCTCCCACCGGGAGCGATCCGGTCGCGTCCGGCAGATCCCTCGGTCCGGCGGGTGTGGTGGGGCGTGACGGCGAGCTGCAACGGATCGCCGAGGTGCTCGCGGACGCCGCCGCCGGGCGCTGCTCGACCCTCCTGCTGGAGGGTGATCCCGGGGTCGGCAAGACGACCCTGCTCGAGGCCGCCCGCGCGATGGCGACGGGCTTCACGTGCCTGACCGCGCGCGGCGCGGAGAGCGACTCCTCGCTCGCGCATGCCGGCCTGCTCGAGCTGTGCAGCCCGGTCCGTGACCTGTTGTCCGACCTGGCGCCGGTGCAGGCCGAGGCCCTGACCGCGGCGCTCGGCTGGTCGGACCTCCCGTCGGTCGCGGACCGCTTCCTCGTCGCAGCCGCGACCATGTCGCTGCTGGCTGCCGCCGCGGAGCGCGGCCCGGTGCTGGTCCTCGTCGACGACCTCCAGTGGCTGGACCGGGAGTCGGCGGCAGCCCTCACCTTCGCCGCCCGGCGGCTCGGACCCGACGCGGTCGCCTTCGTCGCCACCACGCGTCCAGGCGGCTCACACCCGGACCTCACCCGCGGCCTGGCGCTCCTCCCGGTGGTCGGCCTGGCCACCCCGGCCGTGGCCTCCCTGCTGCCTCCGGGGACGGCATCGGCGGTCGTGGAGGACCTCCGAGAGCGCACCGGCGGGAACCCCTTGGCCCTGCTGGCCGTCGCCGAGGGGCTCGACGACGCCCAGCGGGTCGGGGCCGCACCCCTGCCCGACCCGCTGCCGGCCGGCGACCGGGTCGGGGAGCTGCACCGGGCGACGATCTCCGGGCTGTCACCGGCAGCCTCGGAGGCGGCGCTCCTGCTCGCCGTGGCCGGCCGGACCAGCGACGCCGCGGCCGCGGTCGCCACGGTCCTCACCACCTCCGGGGTCGACGTGGCCGACGCCCTCGACGAGGCCCGCGACCGGGGCGTGCTGGCCGCGGTCTCCGGCCGCCCCGAGTTCCGTCACCCCCTGCTGCGCAGCGCCGTCCTCTCCCTCGCCCCGCCGTCGCGGATCCGCGCCGCCCACCGTGCGCTGGCCGGCGCGCTCCCTGCCGGCGACCGGTCACGGACGTGGCACCGGGCGTACGCCGTGACCGGCCCGGACGCCTCCCTCGCCACCGAGCTGGCCGCGGTGGCCGAGGCCGACCGTGACCGGCTGGGTCACGCCGCGGCATCGGCAGCGCTCGAGCGAGCGAGCGAGCTCACCCCGGACCGCGACCTCGCCGCCCACCGGCTGGCCGGGGCGACCCACGATGCGTTCGTGGCCGGTGACGTCGCCCGGGTCCGAGTGCTGGCAGGCCGGCTGCTGTCCGGGACCACCCCGGAGGAGGCACGGGGCGAGGCGCTGCTCGTCCTCGGCACGCTCGAGCAGTACGCCGGCTCCGTCCCCCTGGCCGTCGAGCACCTCGAGGACGCCTCGCAGTTGCTCCGCGGGGCGATGCTGGTCCGGTCGCTCACGGAGCTCGCGATGGCACGGTTCCGGCTCAACGACGTCGCCGGCCTCGTCGCGTGCGCCACCCGGGTCGACGAGGTCGTGGACCCCGGCGACCCCGAGCAGCAGCTGCAGGCGCACTTCGTCGGAGGCGTCGCCTCGGTCCTCACCGGTCACCCCGAGGAGGGGCTGCCCCGGCTGGCCGAGGTCCGACGGCTGGCGGACGAGCCTCGGCTGCGCCACGACGCCGGCGCGCTGCTGCTGATGGCGCTGGCGGTCGCGTTCACCGGTGAGATGGGCGACGCGGTCACCGTGGGGACGGCGCGGATGCAGGACGTGCGCCGCCGCGGCGCCATCGGCGTTCTGGTGCCGCTGCTGGCCATCAGCGCCGCCGGCAGGGCGTGGGTCGGCGACCACACCGGCGCCTTCGCCGACTCCGGTGAGGCGGCCGAGCTGGCCGCCCACCTCGGCTATGCCGCGGACGCGTCCGTGGCCGTCGAGATGCTGGCGTGGCAGCAGGCTGCCCGCGGCTCGCACGAGGAGGCGCGCACGTCCCTGGCCCGAGCGCGCGAGCTCACGGACCGCGCCGGCACCACTCCCCACGCGGCACACCAGGCGCTCACCGCCGCGTTCTGCGCGCTCTGCCGTGGCGACCTGGCCGAGGTGGTGGCGCTGCTGGAGCCGAGGCTCGCGCTCGACGGTGGCGTGGGCGCGTCCGGCGAGCCGCTGGGGGTGGCGCCGCTGCTCGTCGAGGCCTACCTCGGGCTGGGGCGGGTCGCCGACGCCCGCGCCCTGACCGACCGGTACGCCGCCGCGACGCCGGCCGTGGCGCCTCCCCTCTCCACGGCGCTTCTGCAGCGGTGCCGGGCCCTCACCCTCGAGGACCCGGCCGCGGCGACGGCAGCGTTCGAGGCCGCCCTGGCGGCCCACGAGGCCGCGCTCGACCCGTTCGAGACCGCCCGGACCCGCCTGCTCCACGGTGGTCGGCTGCGCCGGTCGGGGCAGCGCGTGGCCGCCCGCGAGCAGCTGGAGCTCGCCCGCTCGGCGTTCACCTCGATGGACCTGACCCACTGGGCGACCGTGGCCTCCCAGGAGCTGGCGGGGACCGGCGCCACGGCCCGGCGCGGCGACGGTTCGGGGGACGCGCCCCTGACCTCCCAGGAGACGCGGGTGTCGCTGCTCGCGGCGCAGGGGCTGTCCAACCGTGAGATCGGTGCCGCGCTCTTCCTCTCGCCCAAGACCGTGGAGCGCCACCTGAGCAACGTCTTCCGCAAGCGCGGCTTCCGGTCGCGGACCGAGCTCGCGGCGGCGTGGGCGGCTCAGGCGTCGAGCGCCTCCACGTCGACCTCGTAGGCGCCCTGCACGATGAACTCCTTGCGCGGCGCGACGTCGGAGCCCATCAGCAGGTCGAAGACGCGGGCGGCCTCGTCCGCGTCGTCGACCGTGATCCGGCGCAGCGTCCGGTGGCGCGGGTCCATGGTGGTCTCGGCCAGCTGGTCGGCGTCCATCTCACCGAGGCCCTTGTAGCGCTGCACCGGGTCCTTCCAGCGCACGCCCTTCTTGGCCAGCTCGGCCAGCTTCCGCTGCAGCTCGTCGTCGGAGTAGGTGTAGACGTACTTGTCCATGCCCTTCTTGGGGTTGGACAGCTCGATGCGGTGCAGCGGCGGGACCGCGGTGAAGACCCGGCCGTCGATGATCAGCTCGCGCATGTAGGTGAAGAAGAGCGTGGCCAGCAGGGTCCGGATGTGGGCACCGTCGGAGTCGGCGTCGGCCATGAAGATGATCCGGCCGTAACGACGGGCGTCGAGGTCGAAGGTCCGACCCGACCCGGCTCCCACGACCTGGATGATCGAGGAGCACTCGGCGTTCTTGAGCATGTCGCCGACCGAGGCCTTCTGGACGTTGAGGATCTTGCCGCGGATCGGCAGCAACGCCTGGAACTCGGAGTTGCGGGCCAGCTTGGCGGTGCCGAGCGCCGAGTCGCCCTCGACGATGAAGAGCTCGGTCCGCTCGTTGTCGGCGGCGCGGCAGTCGGCCAGCTTCGAGGGCAGCGCCGAGGACTCCAGGGCGTTCTTGCGACGCTGGGTCTCCTTGTGCTGACGGGCCGCGATCCGGGTCTTCGAGGCGCCGACGACCTTCTCCATCAGGAGCTTGGCCTGCGCCTTCTCGGCCCGCTTGGTCGACGTCAGGAACTTCTTCAGCTCCGCCGAGACCACCTTGCGGACCACCGAGCGCGCGGCCGGCGTGCCGAGGATCTCCTTGGTCTGGCCCTCGAACTGCGGCTCGGCCAGCCGGACGGTCACCACCGCGGTCATGCCCTCGAGGACGTCGTCCTTGATGACGTCGTCGTCGTTGACCTTGAGCGCCTTGGTCGCACGCATGGCGTCGTTGAAGGTCTTGGTGAGGGCGGCCTCGTAGCCGCTCACGTGGGTGCCGCCCTTGGGGGTCGCGATCACGTTGACGAAGGACCGCACCTCGGTGTCGTAGCCGGTCCCCCACCGGACCGCGACGTCGACGGTCAGCTCCCGCTCGACCTCCTGGGGCGTCATGTGGCCCTGGTCGTCGAGCAGCGGCACGGTCTCGGTGAAGGTGTCCTGCCCCTGCAGGCGGAGCACGTCGGTCACGGGCTCGTCGTGGGCGAGGAACTCCACGAACTCGCCGATCCCGCCGTCGTGGCGGAACTTCTCCTCCACCGGGCCACTGCCCTCGGGGCCGGTGTCGCGCAGGTCGCGGATGACCAGCTCGAGGCCGGGGACGATGAACGACGTCTGCCGGGCCCGGCCGAGCAGCCCCTCGAACTCGAAGCGCGCGTCCTTGGTGAAGATCTGGCGGTCCGGCCAGAAACGGATCCGGGTGCCGCTGCTGCCCTTGGCGACCCGCTTGCCCTTGCGCGTGAGCCCCGACCTCGCCGTGAACGGGGTGCCGGGCCCGTCGCCGTCGAAGGTGCCGGGGACGCCGCGCTGGAAGCTGAGGCCCTGCTGCGACGGCGACCGGTCGACGTCGATGTCCATCCGCGCCGACAGCGCGTTGACGACCGAGAGGCCGACGCCGTGCAGACCGCCGGTGGCGACGTAGGAGCCGCCGCCGAACTTCCCGCCCGCGTGGAGCTTGGTCGCCACCACCTCGACGCCCGGGAGCCCGGTCTTGGGCTCCTTGTCGGTTGGGATGCCACGACCGTCGTCGTGGACCTCGACGGAGTCGTCCGCGTGCAGCGTCACCTCGACCCGGTGGGCCTCGCCGGCCAGCGCCTCGTCGACGCCGTTGTCGATGATCTCCCACAGGCAGTGCATGAGGCCGCGGGTGTCGGTCGAGCCGATGTACATGCCCGGGCGCTTGCGGACCGCGTCCAGCCCCTCGAGGACGAGGAGGTGTGCGGCGTTGTAGGTGTTGTCGGCGATGGTGCTGCTCCGTTGCGTCCTGGCGGTGGTCCCCGGACCCCGGCGGAAATCCGCGGCCCGTGCTGCTCCGAATCTACCTGCGACACGCCGGACGCCGACGCAGGCTCGCCTGCCGGTGGCCCCGGGGTGGCAGGACTACCGTTGGACGCAGTCGAGCAACACCGCACCACCCGGCGTACGTCACGAAGTGGAAACGAAGGGCCACCGGTCCTCCGGTTCTGCAACGGAACGGCTGCCACCCGCGTCACACTCAGCACCACCACAGCTCCACAGCGTCGAATCCTCCGCAGCGGCGGGGTCTCGTCCGAGGCCCGGGACGTCCAGCCGGAGGGCAGACATCTCCATGATTGGATGAACGTGTCCGGCAACACGTGGGGACGGGAATCTTTGGCTCCCGTCGCTAGTTTGGACTCACGTAGAGACGGGCACCGCCGAGAAGAGAAATGAGGCCGATGTGACCACTGCCGTTGCCCCTGGTGCACCGACGCTGAGCGCTGCAGACCGCTGCGACCGCTGCGGAGCGCAGGCCTACCTCCGTGTCGAGCTGCAGTCGGGCGGTGAGCTGCACTTCTGCGCCCACCACGCCCGCGAGCACGGCGAGGCGCTCCGTGAGGTCGCCGCCGCCGTCCAGGACGAGACGCACAAGCTCGTCGACACCCCCGCCGTCACGCCCGAGGACGAGCGCTGACCCCCGACCACGACTCGCACAGCGGCCCCGGACCTCGAAGGTCCGGGGCCGCTGTCGTACATGCGCGTGGGAGGGTGAGCCGGTGACACCGCTCGAGGTGGTCGTGGCCGTCGCGATCCTGCTGGGACTCGTCGGCATCGTGGTCCCGCTGCTCCCCGGGGTGCTGCTCGTCGGGGCGGCGATCCTGGTGTGGGCGATCGACACCGGCGGCCGGACAGCGTGGGTGGTGCTCGGGGTCGCGCTGGCCGTGATCCTGATCGGCGCCGTGCTGAAGTACGTCCTCCCCGGACGGCGGCTGCAGGACAGCGGCGTCCCGACCGTCACCATCTGGACCGGCGCCGGCCTCGGGGTGATCGGGTTCTTCGTGATCCCCGTGGTCGGGTTGTTCCTCGGCTTCGTGCTCGGCGTCTACCTCGCCGAGCGCGCCCGGGTCGGCGACGCCGCCCGGACCTCGACGACCGCCGCGCTGCGCGCGGTCGGCCTCAGCATCCTGATCGAGCTGACGTCGGGGGTGCTGGCGGCGGCGGCCTGGGTGGTGGGCGTGACCGCCACGTGATCGCGGTCGGCCTCGCGCTGCTGTCCGCGCTGGCGTACGGCCTCTCGGACTTCGTCGGCGGCGTGTTCTCCAAGCGGGCCAGCCCGTGGAGTGTCGCGCTCGTCGGCCAGCTCGCGGGCGCGGCGGTGGTGCTCGGCCTCGCCGCGCTCACCGACGGTACGCCGACGGGCACCGCCCTGGGCTGGGCGGTCGTCGCCGGCGTCGGCAACGGCCTGGGCACGGCCTTCCTCTACCGAGGGCTCTCCTCGGGACGGATGGGCGTCGTGGCGCCGCTGTCGGGCGTCGGGGCCGTCCTGGTGCCCGTCGCGGTGGGCCTGGTGACCGGCGAACGACCCCCGACCCTGGTCTGGGTGGGCATCCTCGCGGCATTGCCCGGCATCTGGCTGGTGGCCCGCGAGCCCGCCACCGGCGACGTCACCGGTGCCGCGTCGGGCGGTTCCGGCGCGGTCGACGGGGTGCTCGCCGGGCTCGGCTTCGGCGCCCTCTTCGCGACCCTCGCCCAGGTCCCCGACTCCGCCGGCTTCCTCCCGCTGGCCCTCAACCAGCTGGTGGCCGCCGTCGTGGTGGTCGTCGTCGCGTCCCTGCTGCGCGCCCCCTGGCTGCCCCGCGAGCCCGCCGCGGCCGCGGGGGTGCTGACCGGCGTGCTGGGCGCGCTGGCGACCGGGGCGTTCCTCGTCGCCAGCCAGCAGGGCTTCCTCACCGTCACCGCCGTCCTCGCCTCCCTCTACCCCGCCGTCACGGTCGTGCTCGCTGCCACCGTCCTGCGCGAGCACATCCATCGTGCGCAGGCCGCCGGCCTCGTGCTCTGCGGCGTGGCCGTGGCGCTGGTCGCGGCGGGCTGACAGGTACTGTTCCCGGCATGAGCGACAGCCAGCAGACGCCGGCCGATCCCGGGACGCCCGACGACGGCACCGCCACCTCCGCCACCGGCGGCACCGCCACCAGCCAGGAGTCCGGACGGACCCAGGACCCGCTCCGCGGGTCACGCACCAGCGGCCTGTGGGTGGCCGTCGTCCTCAGCGGCCTCATCCTGGTGCTGCTCATCATCTTCATCGCCCAGAACACCGACCCGGTCAGCATCCGGTTCCTCGGCTGGGAGGGCGAGACGCCTCTGGCAGTCGCGCTCCTGGCAGCCACCGTCGCCGGCCTGTTCCTGGCCACCGTGGCCGGCTCGTTGCGCATCCTGCAGCTGCGTCGGCGGGTGAAGCGCGAGAAGCGCTGACCCACGTGCACCGGGCGGCGGGTGCGCTGGCGGCAGCCGGGCTGCTGCTCGCCGCGTGCAGCCCGGCCGCCACGCCCGAGGCCGACCCCGGGGTCAGCAGCAGTCCCGCACCGACCACGGAGGCCCCCTCCCCGAGCGTCCCGCCCACCCCTCCGGAGCCGGAGCCACGACCGCCACTGACCCGGGTGCTGCTCGTCGGCGACATCATGCTCGGGAGAGGGGTGGCGGTGCCCGGCGACCCGGTGCACCCCCTGCGCTTCATGGCCGACCGGATCCGCAGCGCCGACCTCGCCGTCGGCAACCTGGAGAGCACGCTGGCCGACGACGGCCCGCCCCAGCAGGACCCGGTGACGGACTCCTTCGCCTCCCCTCCCGGCACCCTGCGCGGGCTCGCGGACCTGGGCTTCGACGCGATGTCCCTGGCCAACAACCACACCGGCGACTTCGGCGAGGCGATGCTGCTCGACGTCGTCGACCGGTTCGCGGCCGGGAGGGTGGTCGGTTTCGGCGCGGGCCGCGACCTGGCGGCGGCCAGCCGGCCTGCGGTGCTGACGCACGAGGGGGTCCGCTTCGGGTTCGTGGGGTTCAACGCGATCGGCGAGACGCCGAGGGCGACACCGGGCTCCCCCGGCGCACTGTCCGTGCGGATGCCACCGCGGACCGGCCCCCTCCAGCAGGCGGACCTCGACCACGTCCGTGACGTCGTACGTCGGCTGGCCGACCGGGTCGACGTCGTGGTGGTGCTCCCCCACTGGGGCAACCAGTACACCCACGTCGCCGAGCCGGTGCAGTCGCAGGTCGGGCGCGCGCTGGTCGGCGCCGGGGCCGACCTCGTCGTCGGCGGCCACCCCCACTGGGTCCAGGGCCTCGAGCCGGTCGGCGACGCCGTGATCGCCCACTCGCTGGGCAACTTCGTCTTCGACATGGACTTCTCCGAGCAGGCAATGGAGGGCGTCACGCTGACGGCCACCTTCCGCGGCGACCGGTTGGTCGACGTGGCGCTCGGGCCCTACCGGATGGGGGCGGACTTCGCCCCGCGCCCGGTCAGGGGCGAGGCGGCCGAGGCGATCCTCGCCGACGTGCGCGAGCACAGCCGCGGGCGGTTCCGCTCACCCTGACGGGGAAAGCCAGGGACCGCCTGGCCAGGGTGACCGGAACGCACGTCACGGATCAGGTGGTCCCGATCTTGAAGCGACGCGTCTTGATGACGTCGTCGTAGCGGGTGCACCATCCGTCGTCGCTCGCCGTGCAGGAGTCCTGCGACGTCTTGATGTTCACCTTGAAGTGCGGCCGCTTGCCGCTCTCCACGCGCACCCACCGGGTGATCGACGTGCGGCGCACCTGACGCATGCCCTTGGCCGTGTACTTCGTCCGGGCCTTGCCGATCTTGTCGCGCTTGAGCTCGGCGAAGTTCCCGCCGCAGAAGTTGACGTCCCCGGAGGCCGAAGCGCTCAGCCCCGGCACTCCCGCGCTCAGACCCACCGAGACCGGAGCGCAGTCGGTGTCCCTGCTGAAGGCCGTGCTCTCACCGGAGTCGACCAGCCGGTGCTTCTCGGTGACCAGGTTGATGTCGTACCACCCCAGGTTCGACGAACCCGAGGCGTTCGGGTTCCGCACGTCGGCGTAGATCATGTAGACGTCGTGCCTGAGGTTCTCGACCACCTTGTACGTCGTGAGCTTGACCTTCAGCGTGCCCTCGACCTTCCGGTAGCCGTGGTTGCACTTCTCACGCTTGTGCGTGGCTCCCGACGGCCCGGTCCAGTAGTGGACGCAGTTGTCCCGGGCATAGTTCTTGTAGGCGATCTTGAACATGCCCGAGGCTGGTTTGGATTGCTCGGCCCGCACCTGCTGGCCGACCGGGACGTCCGCCGACGACGGGACCGCCATGAGCATCCCGAGGACGACGAGCGAGGACAACGTGGTGATCGCTAGTCTCTTCAACATCGGGCGATCCTGCTCAGAGTCGGCACCCGATCTGAACCCCCGTCGCCGGAGAGTTATCCAGTTGTGACCGGCAACCAACAGACCTCTCCTCGCTGTACCGCGGGGGCGCCAGCGCTCACCCTGACGGGGAGAGCCACGCGAGCACGATCCGGCCGGTCCGCTGGAGCTGGGCACGGTCGACGACGGCCGGGACGTCGTCGGGCGAGTGGTAGGCGGCGTACGAGGTGCTGCCGAGGCGGGCGGCGGGGAGCCCGTCGCGGACGAAGGACCAGTGGTCGCTGCTGCGGCTCTCGGCCTCGGGGAGGGCGGCGACGCGGGCCCGCCGCGCCGCCTCCAGCAGGGACTGCTGGACCGGGTCGCTCGCCCCCGCGGACCCGACCGGCACGGTGGCGCCGACCCCGACCCGGTCCAGCGAGACCATGCCCTGCATGGCAGTGCGCTCGCGCCCGGTCATGGCGGCGACGTACGCGCGCGAGCCGTAGTGGTGGTCGTCGTCGGTCGGTCCCCGCGGCTCCTCGGCCCCGAAGGCGACCCACACGACCGGCAGCCGGGTGCGGCGCTGCGCCGCCGCGTGGGCTGCGGCCAGGAGCACGCCGACCCCCGAGGCGTTGTCCTCGGCACCCGGCGCCTGCGGGACCGTGTCGAGGTGGGCACCCACCACCAGGTGGGGGCGTGCCGGGTCGAAGCCGCGCGGGGTGGCGACGACGTTCACCGACGTGCCCGCCGGCACCGGCACCCCCCAGGAGACGCCCCCGGGGGCCCGGAAGCGCTGCTGCTCGACGCGGTAGCCGAGCCCCGCCAGCTCCGCGTCGACCCACCGGACGGCCCGGGCGAACGCCGGGCTGGTGCCGTGCCGGGGCCCGATGGTCCCCGCCAGGTGGCGTACGACGGCCTCGGCACGTCCCACCCGGAAGTCGTCGGCGCCCACCGGTGCCGGCCGCGGCTCCTCGGTGGTCGTCGGGCTGGAGGTCGGGTCGGCAGGGGTCGGCGTCGCCGGCGTCGACGGCGACGAGCTCGGGCTCGGGGGCCGGTCCGCGGGAGCTTCGGCGGCCGGTCCCCCGCAGCCGGCCAGCAGCACGACCGCCGCCGTCAGGGCGTACCCGGCTGCTCCCCGCATGCGGCGAACGCTACGCCGCCACACCAATGCGAACACGTGTTCGATAGTCTCCGGGGATGGCGGGAGGGATGCGACGACGCGAGCCGCTCGGCTCGGTGGCCGACCGCGTCGCCCGGTCCGGGACGCCGTCCGCCCCCGCTCCCGCGACCCCTCTGGTCAAGCACTGCTGGGTGGACGGGACGCACGGCCGCGTCGCAGGGCTGCTCCTGGCGTGGGAGCAGCGGGGGGACGGCTGGTGGGGGCGCGTGGTCCACCCCGTCGCGACCGACGCGGACGGCTGGGCGGTCGTGGTCGAGTGGGTGCCGGCCGCGCTCCTCGAGGGCGTGTGACCCGGCCTCGTCACCAGTAGGGTCCGGACCATGGCCGACGTCGAGCAGCCCCAGCCCTCCGACCCCACCGCCGCCGTGCAGGCGGCCGTGGACGCCGTCCTGACCCGTCACCGCGAGCACGGCGTCACCGACATCGCGGAGTCGCTCGAGCGCGAGCTGGCGCGCCGCGACGTCCAGATCGACGACGACGCCTGGCTCGCCGAGATGGCCGAGCACATCCGACGGGGCACAGCGGTCGTCTTCGGCGACGAGCCCGGGGGTGACGCGGGCTAACCCCTGCCCTCAGTCGAGGTAGTCGCGCAGCACCTGGGAGCGGCTCGGGTGACGCAGCTTCGACATCGTCTTCGACTCGATCTGGCGGATCCGCTCGCGGGTCACGCCGTAGACCTTGCCGATCTCGTCGAGGGTCTTGGGCTGGCCGTCGGTGAGGCCGAAGCGCATCGACACCACACCTGCCTCGCGCTCGGAGAGCGTGTCGAGGACGGCGTGCAGCTGCTCCTGGAGCAGCGTGAACGAGACCGCGTCGGCAGGGACGATCGCCTCGGAGTCCTCGATCAGGTCGCCGAACTCGGAGTCGCCGTCCTCGCCCAGCGGGGTGTGGAGCGAGATCGGCTCACGGCCGTACTTCTGGACCTCGATGACCTTCTCGGGGGTCATGTCGAGCTCCAGCGCCAGCTCCTCCGGCGTGGGCTCACGACCGAGGTCCTGCAGCATCTGCCGCTGCACGCGGGCCAGCTTGTTGATGACCTCGACCATGTGGACCGGGGTCCGGATGGTGCGGGCCTGGTCGGCCATCGCGCGGGTGATCGCCTGCCGGATCCACCAGGTGGCGTACGTGGAGAACTTGTAGCCCTTGGTGTAGTCGAACTTCTCGACCGCACGGATCAGACCGAGGTTGCCCTCCTGGATCAGGTCGAGGAAGAGCATGCCGCGGCCGGTGTAGCGCTTGGCCAGCGAGACCACGAGCCGGAGGTTGGCCTCGAGCAGGTGGTTCTTGGCGCGGCGACCGTCCTCGGCGATCCACTCGAGCTCCTCGAGGACCTTGGGCGTGATCTTGCCGCCCTTGGCGAGCTTCTCGTCGCTGAAGAGGCCGGCCTCGATCCGCTTGGCGAGCTCGACCTCCATCTCGGCGTTGAGGAGCGGCACCTTGCCGATCTGCTTGAGGTAGTCCTTGACGGGGTCGGCGGTGGCACCGGCGACGGTGACCTGCTGCTCGGGCTCCCCGGAGTCGTCGGCGTCGGAGACGACGAACGACGCCTCCTTCTCGTCCTCCTTGATGGTGGGGTCCGCGACGACGTCCTTCTCGAACTGCTCGTCCGGCAGGTCGGGCAGCACCTTCTTGCCGTCGGGGCCGACCACCACGGTCTCGACGGCCGCCGCGCCGGTCGCCTTGCCGGCGGCCTTCTTGGCAGGAGCCTTCTTGGCCGCAGCCTTCTTGGCGACGGGCTCGGCGGACTTGGTGGCAGCCTTCTTGGCCGCAGGCTTGGCGGCGGCCTTCTTGGCCGCGCTGGCACTCGTGGTCTTGCGCGTCGAGGTCGCCGCGACGGCACGGCCGCCGACGGGGATGCTCACGGAGATGCCCTCGCCGCTGAGGTGCGCCAGCAGCGCCTTGAGGTGGCGCGGCTCGACGGCCGCCTCCTCACTGGCCTGCCGGACGTCCTCGGGCGTGATGCTTCCGGTAGGTCGACCTCGCTCGATGAGAGCCAGCACGGCGGGGTGGGCCAGCACCTCGGCGGGGATGGACTTGCGCGCGTTCGAGGACACGAACACCTCTCGTCAGGGGCCAACGGGCGCGGCAAAGCCCGGTGTAGTCAAGAGCCGCGTGCTCATTCTGCCACGCACCCCGTCACGTCTCGAAGCCGGCGGGTCAGCGAGCGGCCTTGGCCGCCGCCTTCATCTGTTTCTTGTGGTCGCGGACCTTCTGCAACGAGGCCGGGTCGACCACGTCGGCGACCGACCGGTAGCCCTCCTCGGAGTACGCGCCGACCTGCTGCTCCCAGCCCTCGGGCCGGACGCCGAGCTGCTTGGCCAGCAGCGTCACGAAGATCTGCGCCTTCTGCTTCCCGAACCCCGGCAGCGCCTGGACCCGCTTCATCAGGTCCTTCGCGTCGGCCGCCTCGGTCCAGATCCGGGCGGCGTCGCCGCCGTAGGTGTCCTCGACGATCCGGGCGACCTCCTGCATCCGGGCGGCCATGGAGCCCGGGAAGCGGTGGATGGCCGGCGGGGTCGCGCACAGTGACGCGAAAGCCTCCGGTTCGGCGGCGGCGATCGCCGCCGGCTCGAAGGACCCGAACCGGTCCAGCACCTTGGCCGGGCCGCGGAACGCGTGCTCCATCGGGTACTGCTGGTCGAGCATCATGCCCACCAGCAGCGCGAAGGGGCTCTCGGTGAGGACCTGGTCGGCGGCGTCGTCGCCGGTGATGTGGATGGCCATGGGAGCCATCCTCTCAAGGACGCAGCTCGTGGGTCACGTAGTGCAGCTGCTCTGGTCCCGGACGTGTCCGTGTCGTCGCCGTCCAGCCACGCCGCTCGTAGAACGCGATCGCGCGGGGGTTGCCGGCCCACACCTCCAGGACGCCCCTCTCACCGGGACGACGGTCGTCCGCGAACGCGTCGTACAGGCGCGAGCCGATGCCCCGGCCGACGCGATCCGGGTGCACGTACAGCGACGTCAGCTCCAGGGTCGGGACCGGGTCGCTGACCCGGGTCGTAGTGACGAACCCGACCACGCCGTCGGCGGACTCCGCGACGTACGTCGAGCGCTCCGACTCGCACAGGAACCGGGCCCAGAACGCTTCACGCCCGTCGTCGGGGTTCGGGACGGTCCCGTAGTAGGAGGCCCGTGACAGCCGGTGGACGCCGGCGATCGCACCGGCGTCCGATCCGGTCGCCGGGCGCAGCTGGACGTCGTCCACGCGGTGAGTCAACCACTGGTGGCCGCAGGACCGGCGCCCGCGCGTCACAGCCCGGCGAGGCGGAGGATGCCCCGCACGACGAAGAACCCGCCGGCGGCCACGATCAGCAAGGTGACGAGGAGGCGCCCGTGCCGGTCGATCAGGCGCTGCATCCGGGCGAGCAGCCTGCTCGCCGGTCCGGGCGCCACCGACGTGAGGGCCACCGGGCCCCAGGCCGGCAGGCAGACGACGCCGACGAGCAGCAACGCTGCCGTGACGTGCTCCCAGACCGCGAGGGGGCTGGCTGCGATCTCCTTCGCCGCCGGGACGACCAGGGCCAGCGTGGTGACGTTGGTGGCCATCGAGAAGGCCCCGAACGCGAAGGCACCGGCCGGGGTCAACGGTCGGTGTGAGCGCTCCTTCGTCCGGCGACGCCCGGGATGCCACACGCCCAGCACCGCGGCGAGTGCCAGGAGGAGTCCCCCGATGAGCAGGTCGAGCGAGGCGTCCAGCTGCGGGGCCCGAGGCAGGGACAGGCTCCGCCCCAGCAGCAGGACGGCCCCGACGAGGCCCGCGAGCACCGTCCCGGTGCCGGCCGCGTACAGGGCAGCCGTACGGCGGCCCCGTGGACCGGCGAGCAGCACCGCCTGCTCGGTCACCATGACCGGGCTCACCGCCGCCGCGAGCCCCAGTGGCAGCACGACGATCAGCAGGTGCAGCACGGCTCCACGCTATCGAGGCCCGGGCTGCTCACCGCGCCGATCGGCCTGCCGGTGACTCCGTCGCGCCGTGGGACGACGCGATCCCGACGCCTCCCACGCGTTGCAACGGCTGGGACGTGCATGAATCCCCGGCTGGCCGGGGATTCATGCAGGACGTTGGCCAGAGATCAGGTCAGGAGTCGGCCTTGACCGCCAGCACCGGGCACTTGGCGTCCAGCAGGATGCGCTGGGCGTTGCTGCCGAGGATCAGCTTGCCGACCGGCGAGCGGCGGCGCAGCCCGATCACGATCAGCTCGGCGCCCGCGGCGTCGGCGATGCTGATCAGGTCCTCGGCCGGCTCGAAACCGCGCACCAGCTTGCGGAGCTCGTGCTCCACACCGGCAGCGTCGAGCTTGGCCTTGACGGACTCCATGTCCTTGTCGACCCGGGCCGACTCGACGTCGTCGAGCTCACCGCCACCGCGATGGGAGTTGACCACCACGACGCGGGCACCGCGCAGCTTCGCCTCCTCGATCGCCCGGTCGAGCGCCGCCTCGCCCTCCGGCTTCGGAACGAAGCCCACCACCACGGTCCCCATCGACTCCTCCTCCTGACGACGCATGGGCGACTCTGCCCACCTCCGGCACGCTACCGAAAACCACGGCGCAGCGGCACCTGTGGACGCCCGACACGCCCCGGCAGTGTCTCGGGCAGGCTGGCGTCGTGCCCCAGCTCCTGGACTCGGCCGACGCCGTGACGCTGCGCAGGGCGCGCGCAGCGGTGCGTGCCCACGCGACGACCGAGCGGCGCCGCAGGTTCGCACCGCTGCTCCACCTCGGTGTCCCGGGAGCCGCCTCCCTGTCCGTGGCCGCCCATCCCGCGACCACCGACCACGCCCTGCGGTGCGACCTGGTGGCGGCGATGCTGGCGCGCCACGACGGAGAGCACCTGCTGTGGCTGACCCGGCCCGGTGAGCTGGAGCTCCACGACACCGACGCGGCCTGGTTGTCGGCGGCGCTGGCGGCGTACGCGGAGGCGGGTCGGGACCTCACCTTCGTCGTCGTCACCCGCCACGGCTGGTGGGACCCGCGCAGCGACGTACGCCGGGTCTGGCAGCGGATCCGACGCTGAGCCCGACGGGGTCACTCCCAGGTGTGGACCGGCTCGTTGGTGTGCATGTTGGCGCGGTAGTCCTCGAGCGTCGTGCGGAGCGCGTCGTAGCGGTCGAGGTCGCTGCGTGCCTGCATCCGGCGGGCGAACCACTCGGCGCCGTTGACCCCGCTGAGGCAGCGCCCCTCGATGATCCCGAGGTAGCGGTCGATCTCCGCCTCGGGCACGCCCCAGGCGGCGAGGCCGGCGCGGGCCATCGGGAGCAGCTTGCGCAGCACCAGCTCGGTCGCGGCCACCTGCCCCACCCCGGGCCAGTAGACCTGGGTCTCGATGCCGAACTCGGCCGCCGCGTGGAAGTTCTCCTCCGCCGCGGAGAAGGACATCTGGGACCACAGCGGCCGCTCGTCCTCGGCCAGGGCGCGCACCAGGCCGAAGTAGAACGCCGCGTTGGCCATCATGTCGGCCACCGTGGGGCCGGAGCCCAGGCAGCGGTTCTCGACCCGCAGGTGGGGCACCCCGTCGGCGATGTCGTAGACCGGCCGGTTCCAGCGGTAGATCGTGCCGTTGTGGAGACGCAGCTCGTGCAGCTGCGGGACTCCCCCGGTCTCGAGCACCTCGAGCGGGTCCTCGTCCTCGGTGATGGGCAGCAGCGCGGGGTAGTAGCGGACGTTCTCCTCGAAGAGGTCGAAGACGGAGTTGATCCATCGCTCGCCGAACCACACCCGAGGCCGGACCCCCTGCGCCTTCAGCTCCTCGCTACGGGTGTCGGTGGCCTGCTCGAAGAGCGGGATCCGGGTCTCGCGCCACAGCTCCTTGCCGAGGAGGTACGGCGCGTTGGCGCCGAGCGCCACCTGGATGCCGGCGAAGGCCTGCGAGGCGTTCCAGTAGGCCGCGAACTGCTCGGGTGAGGTCTGGACGTGGATCTGCATGCTGGTGCAGGCGGCCTCGGGGACGATCGAGTCGGCCGTGGTGGCCAGCCGCTCCGGGCCGGTGATGCTGATCGAGATGTCCTCGCCGCGGGCGTCCATGATCTGCTCGCTGAGCAGTCGGTAACGCGGGTTCGGCGTGATGCTGTCGAGCCCCAGGTGGCCCTCGGCGAGGGTCGGCAGGATGCCGATCATCACCATGTGGGCGTCGACCTCGGAGGACTTCTGCTCTGCATCGTTGAGACTCCGGCGCAGCGTGTCCTCGAAGGTCGTGAGGCCGCCCTCGCGGAGCTTGGCGGGAGGCACGTTGATCTCGAGGTTGAACTGACCGAGCTCGGTGACGAAGTCGGGGTCGGCGATCGCCTCGAGGGCGGCCGTGTTCTTGAGCGCGGGGTCGCCGCGGTCGTCGACCAGGTTGAGCTCGACCTCGAGGCCGACCATCGGGTCGTCGGTGTCGAAGCGGGCGTCGCGCAGCATCCGTGCGAACACGTCGAGGCACCGGCGTACCTTCTCGCGGTGCCGCGTGCGGTCGGCCCGCGAGAACTCCTGTGCCTCGACCTCTTCACCCATGGCTCGAACCCTAGGGGTGGATCCAGCCCGGGGCGAGAGTCTCAGGGGACGGACCGTTGGCGGCGGCACGCGTCCTCCCACTGCGCCGGGGAGATGGCAGCGGTCAGGACGTCGGCGACCAGGGCCGCCAGCGAGTGGCCCGGGTCGGCCTCGCGGGCCCGGTCGACGGCGCACCACGCGAGGGCCCCGTCACCGGCGATCCACGCCGCGAACGCGAGCACGGCCGCCGCGTGGGGCACCAGCTCCTCGGGCGCGCAGCGGACCAGCGCCTCCCACAGGCGTACGTCGTCGCGGGCCGACCCTCGACGCACCCGTCCCCATGCCACGTCGCGCACCGACGGGTCCGCGATCGCCTCGAGCAGCCGGGCGGCCTCCCGCGCCGGGAGCGGGTCGTCCCGGCCCACCCGGCGGTCGAGCAGCTGCTCCACCCACGCCGCGGACCCCGGACGACCGGTGCGTGCCGCCTCGACCTCCGCGACGGCGACCGGGTCCGGCCGGAGGGTGGCCGCCAGCGCCGCCCGTGAGCGGTGGAGCACCCGGCCCTCCAGGACCGCGCCGGCGACGAACGCGTGGCCGGACAGGTCGTAGGGCACCCCACCGGCGGCACCGGGAGGGCAACCCCGCAGGGAGAACCAGCGGCCCCCGTCGACGCGCAGCGCCTCGACGAGCCGGGGCGCCGCCCTCCCGCGCTGCTCCAGCCGGGCGACGACCTCACGCGCCAGGGCGTCGTCGCCGGTGTAGAGCAGGAACACCGCCGCCTCCGCCCCGTGGCGCACCGCCGGCTCGAGCAGCACCGCCAGCACCTCCGCGACGTCTCGCGGGTCGTCAGGCAGGTCGACGCGGGCATGGAAGGCGTGGGCGGCCCCGAGGGTCAGCATCACGATCGAGTCTGCCGGCTCGAAGCCGAGCACGAAGGGGACGACGGCGAGGAGGTCCTCGGGAGAGCGGGCGGTGAGGGTCGTGGTCATGGAGCCACGGTCCCGGCCCGGGACGACACGGAGGCCGGATCGCCGGGCGGGCTGTGGACAACCCGACACGGGTGGTGGGCTGTGGACACTTCGTGGCCCGCCCCGACCGCGCGGACGTGGGGGCGGTGACGGGTAGGTTGCGCCCATGCGGCAGGTCGCGTCGGTGCTCCACCTCGACCTCGACGCCTTCTTCGCCGCCGTCGAGCAGCGCGACAAGCCCTCGCTGCGCGGCAAGCCGGTCGTCGTCGGGGGCGTCGGGGGCCGGGGCGTCGTCTCGACGGCCTCCTACGAGGCCCGGACCTACGGCGTGCGTTCGGCCATGTCGACCCGCGAGGCGCGCTCCCGCTGCCCCCACGCGGCGTTCCTGACCGGTCGCTTCCACGCCTACCACGCGACCAGCCGTGCCGTGATGGCCGCGCTGCGCGAGGTCTCGCCCCTGGTCGAGCCGCTCTCGCTGGACGAGGCGTTCGTCGACCTCGCCGCCGCGGACCTGCCCGACCTCGAGGTCGAGACCGTGCGTGCGGTGGGTGAGCGGCTGCGCGCCCGGGTGCACGAGGTCACCGGCGGCCTCACCGCCTCGGTGGGGATCGGCACGAGCAAGTTCATCGCCAAGGTGGCCAGCGACCTCGACAAGCCCGACGGACTGGTGGTCGTCCCGCCCGGGGGCGAACAGCAGCTGCTGCGCCCGATGCACGTCACGATCATCCCCGGCGTCGGCCCCGCCACGGCCGAGCGGCTGCGCCGCGCCGGGATCCACACCGTCGCCGACCTCGAGTCGGTGACCCTCGACGAGCTGGTCCGGCTCCTGGGCCGCGCCCACGGCGGCGGCCTGCACGCCCTGGCCCGCGCCCGCGACGACCGCGCGGTCGAGCCGGAGCGCGAGACCAAGTCGGTCTCGGTCGAGGGCACCTACGACACCGACCTCACCGACCCCCGGCTGCTGGCGGGGCTGCTCACGCGCCAGGCGGGCCAGGTGGCCGAGCGGCTCCGCAAGCACGGCCTCTCCGGACGGACGGTCACCATCAAGGTGCGGCTCCACGACTTCACGACGCTCAACCGCTCGGCCACGCTCGGGTCCCCCACCGACCACGCCCCGACCATCGGCCGCGTCGCCCGCACGCTGCTGGCCGAGCTCGACACCTCCGACGGCGTACGCCTGCTCGGCGTCGGCGTCTCGGGGCTGGCCGACTGGGTGCAGGAGGACCTGTTCGGCACCGAGGAGGACGACGAGGACCCCGAGCCGGAGGTCGAGGTGCCGAGCAGCCGACGCTCGGCCTGGGCGCCTGGCATGGACGTGGTGCACGCCGACCTCGGACGGGGCTGGGTCTGGGGCTCCGGGCGCGGGGTGGTGACGGTGCGCTTCGAGACCGCCGAGACGCCCGCGGGACCGGTGCGCTCCTTCGACGTGACCGATCCGGACCTCGCCGCCTGGCTGCCCGACGAGGAGGTGAACGACGGGTGACGACCTCGGCGGCGGGCTTGCCCGCCGCAGGGTCGCCCGGTCAGGATGGTCGCGAAATAGGGTGAGGGGCTCTTGGTGGTATGAGCATCAAGAGCCCCTCGGCTTGACCGGTGTCGTGACGCCCGGTCCACCGAACCGGTCCTCCGACCCCGCCGCCCCCGTCACCGGGCCGACGCGGCGAACAAGTCGCCGTGCAGGTCGTCCTTCCGATCCGATCCCCGACCCCCGCAAGCGGTGGCCGGTAGGGAGATGTCTACGGGCTGCCAGGCGCCCGCGCAAGGGTTTCGCAGCACATTCCCGCGGTCCCACAGGGCCCTCCACAGACCCGGCCCCGACGTCCACAGGCTGGGCCTCCTCGTCCACAGTTCGGCGGGTCTTCTGTGGAGGGAGGCCCGCGCTAGCGTTCCCCTCATGGACGCACCCGTAGCCGAGCGCCGCCCGCTCACGACGACCCACCACGGCCGGACCCGCGTCGACGAGTACGACTGGCTCCGGGCCAAGGACGACCCGGCCGTGACGGCGTACCTCACCGCGGAGAACGACCACACCCGCGAGGCGACCGCGCACCTGGCCGGGCTCCGCCAGGCGATCTTCGACGAGGTGAAGGCGCGCACCCTGGAGACCGACCTCTCGGTGCCCACCCGCCGCCGCGGCTACTGGTACTACGGCCGCTCCTTCGAGGGTCGCGAGTACGGCGCCAGCTGCCGCGTCCCGGTGGTCGACGAGGCCGACTGGACCCCGCCACGCCCCGCCGAGGACTGCGCGCCCGACCAGCCCGCCCTGCCCGGCGAGGAGGTGATGCTCGACCTCGACGCACTGGCCGAGGGCCACGAGTTCTTCTCCCTGGGCGGCTCCTCGGTCAGCACCGACGGCCGGCTGCTCGCCTACAGCACCGACACGACCGGCGACGAGCGCTACACCGTCCGGGTCAAGGACCTCGCCAGCGGCGAGCTGCTGCCCGACGAGATCGTCGGTGTGCTCGGCGGCGCCACCTGGTCCCCCTCCGGTGAGGAGTTCTTCTACTCCACCGTCGACGAGACGTGGCGGCCCGACAAGATCTGGCGACACCGGCTCGGCACGGCCCAGGCCGACGACGAGCTCGTCCACCACGAGACCGACGGGCGGTTCTGGGTCGGCATCGGTCGGACCCGCAGCGACCGCTTCCTGCAGGTCGTCTCCGGCTCCAAGACCACGACCGAGGTCCGGCTGCTCGACCTGGAGCGGCCCGAGCAGGGCCTGTGGGTCTTCACCGAGCGCCGCGAGGGCCTGGAGTACGGCGTCGAGCACGCCCGGATCGGCGGCGAGGACGTGCTGCTGGTGCTCCACAACCACACCGGACCCGACTTCGCGCTCGGGATCGCACCTGTCGCGCCCACCGAGCCCGACCAGTGGCGGCCGCTGATCGCCCACGACGCCGCCTGCCGCCTCGAGGACGTGGACGCCTTCGCCGGCCACCTGGTCGTCCACCAGCGCAGCGAGGGGCTGACCCAGCTGCGGATCCTGACGCTGGACGACGCGGGCGTCGGCGAGGACTTCCTCGTCGAGTTCGACGAGGAGATCTACACGGTCGGCTCGTCGGGCAACCCCGACTTCCACGCTCCCGTGGTGCGGCTGGGCTACACCTCGATGACGATCCCCGCCTCCGTCTACGACTTCGACGTCGCGGCCCGGACGCTCACCCTGCTGCGCCGCACCCCGGTGCTGGGCGGCTACTCCCCCGCCGACTACGAGGAGCACCGGCTCTGGGCCACCGCCGGCGACGGCGAGCAGGTCCCGATCTCCTTCGTCTGCCGTCGCGGCGCGCTGGCGGACGGGCCGATCCCGGTGCTGCTCTACGGCTACGGCTCCTACGAGGCCTCGATGGACCCCTACTTCTCGATCGCACGGCTCTCGCTGCTCGACCGCGGCGCCGGGTTCGCGATCGCCCACGTGCGGGGCGGAGGCGAGATGGGCCGCCGCTGGTACGACGACGGCAAGCTGCTCCGCAAGCAGAACACCTTCGACGACTTCGTCGCCTGTGCCCGCCACCTCGTCGACACCGGCTGGACCACGGCCGATCGTCTGGTCGCGGAGGGTGGCAGCGCGGGCGGGCTGCTGATGGGCGCAATCGCCAACCGGGCGCCCGAGACCTTCGCGGGGATCGTCGCGGGCGTGCCGTTCGTTGACAACCTGACCTCGATGCTCGACTCGACGCTGCCGCTCACCGTCACCGAGTACGACGAGTGGGGCAACCCGGAGGCCGATCCGGAGGCCTACGACTACATCGCCGGCTACGCGCCGTACGACAACGTCGCGGCCCTCGACTACCCGCCGATCCTCGCCGAGACGTCCTTCCACGACACCCGGGTCCTCTACGTCGAGCCCGCGAAGTGGATCGCACGGCTGCGGGCCACGGCCGTCGGCAGGCGCGACTTCCTCCTGCGGACCGAGATGTCGGCCGGTCACGGCGGGGTCTCCGGGCGCTACAAGTCCTGGCACGACCGCGCCTTCACCTTGGCCTGGATCCTCGACCGGATGGGCCTCGCGGAGCCTGCGGGCGGCCCGCTGACCAGCCCGGAATCGGCCCCGGTCGTCGAGGGGGCCCTGAGAAGTCCCTGAGATTCCGCCTGATCCGCAACTTCTGCGCGTGCCCACCCGTCGTTTGGGGCAAGGACACCGAATCACGTCCAGGGAATCAGCCCGGCACGGGATTCGTTGGCACAGGTGAGGCGGCGTCGGTGACGTCGTCCCGCAGACAGGAAGGCGGCTCCACCATGGCGACACGCACCACCGCCGGCACGCGCGAGATCGAAGGTCGCGACAGCGTCGGCCTCTACCTCGACGAGATCGCCCGCAACCCGCTCCTCGACGCCGCCACCGAGGTCGAGCTGGCCAAGACCATCGAGGCCGGCCTGATGGCCGAGCACCTCCTCGCCACCGGCCGTGTCGGCCGGGCCAAGGGCGGTGCGCCGATGCGCGCCAGCCGTGAGGAGCTCGAGTGGCTGGCCGAGGAGGGCCAGCGGGCGATCGACACCTTCATCACCGCCAACCTGCGTCTCGTCGTGTCCATCGCGCGCAAGTACGGTCGCGCGCAGATGCCCATGCTCGACCTGATCCAGGAGGGCAACACCGGCCTGATCCGCGCGGTCGAGAAGTTCGACTACGCCAAGGGCTACAAGTTCTCGACCTACGCCACCTGGTGGGTACGCCAGGCCATCACCCGCGGCATCGCCCAGCAGGCCCGGGTGGTCCGGCTGCCCGTGCACGTGGTCGAGGAGCTGAACCAGATCGGCGGCGCCCGGCGTACGCTCGAGCGCCAGCTCGGCCGGGAGCCGGAGCCCGAGGAGATCGCCGGCGAGCTCGGCATGGCCGTCGAGCGGGTGCTCGACCTGCTCGCCTGGGGTCGTGAGCACGTCAGCCTCGACACCCCGGTCGACGAGGACGGCGACACCTCGCTGGGTGACCTGATGGCGCAGGAGTCCTCCCCGGGCCCCGACCTCGAGGTCCTCGACGTAGAGGCCCGCGACCGGCTCAACTCGCTGGTCGGACAGCTCGACGACCGCTCCGCCGACATCATCCGGTCGCGCTACGGGCTGGTCGACGGCCGGCAGCACAAGCTGGCCGACATCGGCGTCAAGCACGGCATCTCCGCCGAGCGGGTGCGGCAGCTCGAGCGGGAGGCGCTGCAGCGGCTGCGTCGCCTGGGCGACCCCGACCTGGCTGCCTGAGACTCTCCCCAAGCCACGGCCCGCGACCTCGTGTCGCGGGCCGTGGTGCGTCTCCGGGGCCGGGGATTCATGCGCTTCCCGGGGGTTGCAGCGCCCGGGAAGCGCAGGAGCTGCGCCAGCAGTCCAACGTCGGCGGGCTGGAGCCGCCAGGGAGTCGAGGAGCGGTCAGGAGCCGGCCGCGGCCAGCTCGGCCGCGGCCCGCTCGGCACGCTCGACCACGTCCGCCGGCACGCGTACGTCGGCCGCGACGCGCTGCTGCCACAGCTGGAGCGCCACCACGCGGGTGGCCGCCTCCACGACCCGCGCCCGGGGAACGTCACCGGACTCGACCGCGTCCACGACGAGCTGGTGGGTCGTGGCGGTGTCGACGGGCATCAGCAACAGGTCGGCCCCGGCCCGGAGCGCCCGGATCGCCGGGAAGTCCTCGCTGAGCGCGGCCCCCATCCCGAGCGAGTCGGTGATGGTGACGCCCTCGAAGCCGAGCTCGTCTCGCAGGTAGTCGTAGACCTTCGGAGCCTGGCTCGACGGCGTCCCGGCCTGCATCGCGCGGACGTCGAGGTGGGCCATCATGATTGCCGGGGCGCCCGCCTCGACGGCCGCCTCGAACGGCCGCAGGTCGCGCCCACGCAGCTGCGGCAGCGACGAGCGGAGCACCGGCAGCCGCAGGTGGCTGTCGGCGGTCACGCCGCCGTGGCCCGGGAAGTGCTTGGTGGTGGACACCAGGCCGCCCTGCTCGTAGCCCTCGACCGCCGCGCCGACCGCGCGGGCCGCGAGGGCCGGGTCCCCGGAGGGCGAGCGGGAGCCGATGGTGGGGTCGGCGCTGCCGATCGTGACGTCCGCGACCGGTGCGAAGACCCAGGTGAAGCCCAGGTCGCGCAGCTCCAGGGAGGTGGCGCGTGCGGCCTCGGTGACGACCTGCTCCCCCGCACGGCCGCCCGCGACGGCAGCGCCCGCGGCCGCGAACGGCGGGAACTCGGTGGCGACGCCACCGAGGTGCGAGACGACGCCACCCTCCTCGTCCACGCCGATCACGGCCGGCCAGTCGCGGCCGTCGGCCGCGTGGGCCTGCGAGACCGCAGCGGTGGTGGCCCGTACCTGGGCCTCGTCGGCGACGTTGGAGGAGGCCACGCTGACCCCGGCGAGGTGGAGGTCGCGGACCATCGCGGCCGGCGCGGCCGGGTCGGTGCCGTCGTAGCGCCCCACGATCACCTGGCCCGCCAGCTCGCGCGTGCTCATCTCCGCCACCAGCCGCCCGGCGCGCTCGAGCTCGCCGACGGTGGGTCCCCACGAGGTGGGCTGGTCTGGGTCGGCCGGCTCCGGTGTGCGCAACGGGGAGGGGGACGTCGAGGACGTCGCCCCGGTCGGCGTCTCGGAGGCCGGGCCGCTCTCCGGAGCAGTCTCGGACGCGGGCTCGGAGCACCCTGCGGCCAGGGCGCAGACGAGCATCAGGGCAGGTCCGGTCCGGGGAAGTCGCACCCGTCCACGCTAACCCGCGAGGTCGGCGAAGACCTCTTCCACGCGGGTCCGCAGCTGCTCGCGCGAACCGGTGTTGTCGACGACGTACGTCGCGATCGCGAGTCGCTCCTCACGGGTGGCCTGAGCGGCGACGCGGGCCTCGGCGTCGGCCCGGGTCATGCCGCGCAGCGAGACCATCCGCTCGACCTGCGTCTCGACCGGGACGTCCACCACGACGACCGCGTCGAAGGAGGCTGCCTGACCGGTCTCGGTCAGCAGCGGGATGTCGTGGACGACCACCGAACCCGCCGGCGCGGCGGCCTCGATCTCGGCGGCCCGGGCGCGGACCCGCGGGTGGATGATCCCCTCGAGCACCCGCCGACGGGCCTCGTCGCCGAAGACGACCGCCCCCAGTGCCGGTCGGTCCAGCGAGCCGTCCTCGGCCAGCACGGAGGAGCCGAAGGCCGCGACCACCTCGGCCAGCCCGTCGGTGCCCGGCGCGACGACCTCGCGGGCGAGCACGTCGGCGTCGACGACGACCGCCCCGAGCTCCGCCAGCACCGCTGACACGGTGCTCTTCCCCGACGCCACTCCCCCGGTCAGTCCCACGCGCATGCGGGGACAGTAGCCCTGTGCCGTCCGACGGCGCTCAGCCGGGCCCGGAGCCCACGAAGCGCTCGACCTCGGCCAGCAGCACCGGCCAGGAGGGCTCGTCGGCGGTGAGGACGTGGTTGGCGCTGTCGAGCAGCACCAGCCGGCTGTCGGGCACCAGCGCCGCGAGCTCCTGCGCCTGGCTCGCCGGCACCCGGTGGTCGCGCCGGGAGTGGACGACCAGGGTCGGGCACTGCACCAGGGGCGCCACCTCCGAGACGTCGATGTGGGCGAAGGTGTCGAGGAACCGGACCACGTTCTCGGTCGACGTGGTGGCCCGCTGCAGGTCGTTGAAGGCGTCCCAGTGGGAGCGGTCGGCGTCCGGCAGGAACTGGCTGGCGAAGACCTGCCGGTACGACGCGTCGTCGCGCCGCCACGCCACCCTCCCGAGCGAGAGGTCGAGGGCGGCCTCCTCACGCTCCTCGGCGGTCTCGGCGCGAGCCAGCCGCCCGCGGCAGTAGGCGCCGACGAGCACCAGGTGGCTCACCCGCTCGGGATGGCGTACGGCGTAGTCGATGGCGACCGCCCCACCCTGGGAGACCCCCATCAGCGGGAACCGTTCGACGCCCACCGAGTCGACGACCAGCTCGAGGTCCTCGACCCACGCCTCGATCCCGATGTCGTCGACCTCCCAGTCCGACAGCCCGCAGCCGCGCTCGTCGTAGCGCACCAGCCGGTGCGAGTCGGACAGCCCGTCGATCCAGTGCGCCCAGATCGGGCTCTCCCACTCCAGGTCGAGGTGGGTCAACCAGTTGGCGGCCTTCACCAGCGGCGGTCCCGAGCCCGACACGGCGTAGGCGATCCGGACGCCGTCGGGCGAGGTGCAGTAGCGGATCTCCTGCTGCTGGCGGGCCGACCCAGCCTGGACGCCCGCCGCCCCGTCGGCCAGGTCGACCACGTCGCCGACGAACCGGTAGCCGACGCCGTGGACGGTCGCGATGAGACGCTGGGCGTGCCCGTCGTCGCCGATGGCCCGGCGTGCCGCCTTGAGCCGGCTCGTGAGCGCGGAGTTGCTGACGAACCGGTCGCCCCAGACCGCGTCGAGCAGCTCGGCCTTGGGGACCACCCTGTCGCGGTGGCTGAGCAGGTGGACCAGCACGTCGAACACCTGGCGCTCGACGTGCACGACCTCCCCGCCCCGCGTCAGCTCGAACCGTCGCGGGTCGAGCACGCAGTCCTCGAACGAGTACAGCTCGACCGACCCCTCTCCCGGCGCCATCATCCCCGCCCTGTCGCAGCGGGAGCAACGGATCGGGCTCCACATCTCTCCGCGTGGTCTCCACGTCGTCTCCACCACTGCCGCGACGGCGTGGGCGACGCTGCAGCAGGCGGTCGAGGGGGTCGTCTGTGAACGAGCGGGGGAAGCACACATGCAGGACGCACGGGGGAACAGGGAGCACGCAGTGGTGCTGGGGGGCAGCATCGGGGGAGTGCTGGCGGCACGCGTGCTCAGCGACCACTTCGACCGGGTGACCATCGTGGAACGGGACACGATGCCGGGGACCGGGGAGAACCGCCGGGGGGTGCCGCAGGGGCGGCACGTCCACGGCCTCCTCCCGGCGGGGGCCCGGGTGGTCGGGGAGCTCTTCCCCGGCCTGGTCGAGGAGCTGAGGGACGAGGGCGTCCCGGTGCTGGACGACCTGGACCGGCTGCACTTCAGGGTGCTCGGCCGGCTGCTCTCGCAGCAGCCGAGCACCCTGGAGCCGGTCGTCCAGGTCAGCCGGCCCTACCTCGAGGGGCGGGTACGTCGGCGGGTGCTGGCGCTGCCCAACGTGACGCTCCGCGAGGGACGTGACGTGATGGCGCTCGTCAGCACCCCCGAGCGCGACCGGGTCACCGGCGTCCGGGCGATGCCGCGCGACGCCGTGGACGCCGTCCAGGAGCTGATCTGCGCCGACCTGGTCGTCGACGCGATGGGCCGCGCCGGCCGGACCCCGGTCTGGTTGGAGAAGCTCGGCTACGAACGGCCCGAGGAGGAGACGGTGCCGGTCGACGTGACCTACACCAGCCGCCCGGTACGGCTGCGTCCCGGCGCGCTCGAGCGCGAGCTGGTGCTCGTCGGACCGGAGCCCGGCCGGCTGACGGGCATGGGCCTGTTCGCCTACGAGGACGACACCTGGATCTTCACCGTCATGGGGTACGCCGGCAACCACCCGCGACCCGACCCGGCCAGCATGCTCGCCGCCGCCCGCGAGGTGGCGCCGCCGGAGGTGATCGACGCGCTGGTCGACGCCGAGCCGCTGGGCGAGGTCAGCGTCCACCGCTTCCCGGCCAGCCGTCGGCGCCGTTACGAGAAGCTGCGCCGGTTCCCGGAGGGGCTGCTGGTCCTGGGGGACGCGCTGTGCAGCTTCAACCCGATCTACGGCCAGGGCATGACCGTCGCCGCCGAGGAGGTGCTCGCCCTGGACGCCGCCCTCGCCGAGGGCGACGACCGACTCGCGCGCCGCTTCTTCAAGGCGGCGGCCGCCCCGGTGGACGTCGCCTGGAAGCTCTCGGTGGGGTCCGACCTGGCGCTCCCCGAGGTCGAGGGCGAACGCTCGTTGGAGGTCCGCGCGGTCAACGCCTGGGTGGACCGGGTGCTCGCGGTCGCCGAGCACGACCCGGTGGTCGCGCGGCAGTTCGTCCGGGTCATCGGGTTCCTCGACCCGCCCTCGGCGCTGTTCCGACCCACGGTGCTGCGCCGGATGCTGGCCGCCCGCCGCTCGGGCCCCGCCGCAGCACCTGCGAGCGCGGTCGTGCCGACTCAGCCGACCCGGACGCCCGTCAGCTGACCCACGGCCGCGAGTCCGTCCGCCGAGCCGGGCCAGTGGCGTCGCAGCGCCTCCGGTCCGGCTCGCCTCGCCACCGCCCGCAGGGCGAGCACGACGACGACCGCGTCGTCGGCGTACCCGATCACGGGGATCACGTCCGGGACGAGGTCGATCGGCATCGCGAGGTAGGCCAGCAGGCCGAGCAGCCACAGCCGCAGACCCCACCCGAGGTCGGGATCGCGGGCCAGCCGACCCAGCAGCCGCACGACGTCGGGCACGAGTCGGAGCGCCTCCGCTGCCGTGAGCTCGTCGGGTCTCGCCCGCCACAGGGCTGCCAGCAGGAGCAGCCAGGCTGCGATGAGGCCGGCGACGGCTCCGAAGAGCCAGTCGAGCCAGGTCCCCACGTCGCTCAGGCGCTCCGCACGCCCGCGAAGGTGCGGCGGTACTGCTGCGGGGAGACGCCGCGGGCGCGGGTGAAGTGGTGGCGCAGCGCGGCGGCGTTGCCGAAGCCGACCTCCGCGGCGATCCAGTCGACCGAGTGGTCGGTGAGCTCGAGCAGCTCCTCGGCGCCCTGCAGCCGCTGCCGGGTCACCCACGCGTGCGGGGTGGTCCCGGTCTCCTCGCGGAACCGGCGGGCGAAGGTGCGCGAGGACAGGTGGGAGCGACGCGCCAGCGTGTCGACGCTGAGGTCCTCGGCGAGGTTCTCGTTCATCCACGTCAGCAGCGGGCCGAGCGTCTCGGCGTCGCAGTCCGGCACCGCCCGGGCGATGAACTGGGCCTGACCGCCGTCGCGATGGGGCGGTACGACCATCCGTCGCGCAGCCGCGGCTGCCGTACGCGCGCCGAACTGCTGGCGCATCAGGTGCAGGGCGGCGTCCAGGCCTGCCGCCGACCCCGCCCCGGTGACGATCGAGCCGTCCTGGACGTAGAGCACGTCGGGGTCGACCAGCGCCTCGGGGTGGCGCTCGCGCAGCTCCTCGACGTGGCGCCAGTGGGTGGTGCAGCGCCGGCCGTCGAGCAGGCCGGCCTCGCCGAGCACGAAGGCGGCGGTGCAGTGGGCGAAGACGTGGGCCCCACGGTCGTGGGCGGCGCGGACCAGCTCGACGACCTCCGGGGAGGGCGCGAGGTAGTCGCGCTTCGGGGTGACGCACACCAGGTCGGCGTCGGCGGCGGCCGTGAGGTCGTGGTCGACGTGGAGGTCGTAGCCGCTCGCGCCGCGGACCCGCCCTGGTCGAGGGGTGGCGACCACGAAGTCGAAGACCGGGTTGTCGTCCTCGGGGTGGTAGGGCTCGGCCCACACCTCGCACATCGCACCCAGCCCGAACGGCTCGGCGCCGTCCTGCACCACGACCGCCACCTTCTCCATGGACCCAGCCTGACGCATGCTTGGCAGAAAATCAATGGAGGCTGTCATTTCTGCCACTGGTGGCGGGATGTCGTCGGTAGCAGACTATCTGCCATGGACATCGCACTCATCATCATCGTCACGCTGGCCGTCATCGCCGTGCTCGCCGAGAGCCTCCGCGAGGCCTTCCACGACGGCCCTGCCGCGCAGGGTCCGCCCCGTTCCCACGTCGAGGACGAGCGCTTCATGCCGCCCGCCTCGCATGCCGCCTGACTCCCCCTCCGGGCCAGACCCGGAGCCGCCGAACGGCCCGCCCGGACGACCCGGGCGGGCCGTTTCGTCGTCCGGGTGAGCACACGCGAGCTGCTGGTCTCGGGCGACAGCCAGGGTCCCCCGAACCATGATGCCCGGGACGCGGAACGGCCCGCCCGGGTGATCCCGGGCGGGCCGTCCTGCGTTGCTCAGGTGCGCGTCAGTTGCTGCCGCCGGTGAGCTTCTCGCGGAGCGCCTGCAGCGCCTCGTCGCTCGCCAGCGAACCGCCGGTGTCGCCACCCTCGGCCGCGGCCTCGTCGGTACCACCGGAGGAGTACGACGTGGCCTCGCCGGCCTCGACCTCCGCCTTGGCGGCCTCGGCCTGCTGCTTGACGTGGGCCTCCCAGCGGGCGTGCGCCTTGGCGTACTGGTCCTCCCAGACCGCGCGCTGCTCGTCGAAGCCCTCGAGCCACTCGCCCGTCTCGGGGTCGAAGCCCTCGGGGTAGACGTAGTTGCCCTGCTCGTCGTAGGTCGCGGTCATGCCGTAGAGGGTCGGGTCGAACTCCTCCACGTCGCTCGCGGCGGCCGTCTCGTTGGCCTGCTTGAGCGAGAGCGAGATCCGGCGACGCTCGAGGTCGATGTCGATGATCTTGACCATGACGTCGTCGTTGACCTGGACGACCTGCTCGGGGATCTCCACGTGGCGCTCGGCCAGCTCGGAGATGTGCACCAGGCCCTCGATGCCCTCCTCGACGCGGACGAACGAGCCGAAGGGCACCAGCTTGGTGACCTTGCCCGGCACGATCTGGCCGATCTGGTGGGTCCGGGCGAAGTGCTGCCACGGGTCTTCCTGGGTCGCCTTGAGCGACAGCGAGACGCGCTCGCGGTCCATGTCGACGTCGAGCACCTCGACGGTGACCTCGTCACCGACGGTGACCACCTCGGACGGGTGGTCGATGTGCTTCCAGGACAGCTCGGAGACGTGGACCAGGCCGTCGACGCCGCCGAGGTCGACGAACGCACCGAAGTTGACGATCGAGGAGACGACGCCCTTGCGGATCTGGCCCTTCTGGAGCTGGGTCAGGAAGCCGTGGCGGACCTCGGACTGGGTCTGCTCGAGCCAGGCACGGCGCGACAGGACCACGTTGTTGCGGTTCTTGTCGAGCTCGATGATCTTGGCCTCGAGGGTCTGGCCGACGTACGGCTGCAGGTCGCGGACGCGACGCATCTCGACGAGGGAGGCGGGCAGGAAGCCGCGCAGGCCGATGTCGAGGATCAGGCCGCCCTTGACGACCTCGATGACGGTGCCCTCGACGACGCCGTCCTCCTCCTTGACCTGCTCGATGGTGCCCCAGGCGCGCTCGTACTGGGCGCGCTTCTTGGACAGGATCAGGCGGCCTTCCTTGTCCTCCTTCTGGAGGACCAGGGCCTCGACCTTGTCACCGACCTCGACGACCTCGTTGGGGTCGACGTCGTGCTTGATCGAGAGCTCGCGGCTCGGGATCACGCCCTCGGTCTTGTAGCCGATGTCGAGCAGGACCTCGTCCCGGTCGACCTTGACGATGGTGCCATCCACGATGTCACCGTCGTTGAAGTACTTGATGGTCGCGTCGATCGCGGCGAGGAAGTCCTCTTCCGAACCGATGTCGTTGACCGCCACCTGGGGCGCGTCGGTCTCCGGAAGAGTGAAGGTGCTGCTCGTCATAAGGGAAGTGATTCCTTGGTGGTCAGAAGTCGTCGGGCGCGCGCGCAGGAGTCCGTTTCACTACCGGTCGAGATCGTCGCGGGACCGCGACAGTGATAGCGAGCCACTCATCCACTCCGGTGGGACCCCGGGCAGACTGCTGGCGCAGTGTCCAAGACTACGCCGCTGCGCGCGGCGGCGTCCAACCGGGCACCCGCCGTCAGGTGGCGGCGGGGTCGCCGCTCCGCGCGATCGCCCGGACCCGTTCGAAGGCGTGGTGGGCGACGGGGTTGTCACGACGGCGCGAGGCGAGCTCCACGAGGGCGAACAGGTCGGCGGCGCGGGCCAGCTCCAGGGTCGCGTCCGGCTCGCCGCCGAGCCGATCGACGTACGCCGTGAGGACGGCCTCGACGAAGACCGGCTCGCGGTCGAAGCGCAGCAGGTTGCCCAGGTCGTGGGCGGGGTGGCCGGCGTGGGCGAACTCCCAGTCGAGCAGGCCGGTGACCTCGAGCGTGTCGGGGTCGAGCAGCAGGTTCTTGGGGTTGACGTCGCTGTGCACCAGGCAGCGACGGGTGACGGTGTCGAGGAGCGCCTGGGCGTCCACGGCGACACGGTCGAGCCGGGCCGAGTCGTCGGGGTCCAGGGCGAGCGCCCCCTGCTTCTCCTCGACGTAGGCCGGGAGGTCGTCGGCCAACGGGAAGGGCTCGAGCCGGAGCGAGCCGTCGACGAAGGTGCCCGTCTCGAGCATCGGCATCCCGCCGAGGGTCGCCACCAGGGTCCCCAGCGAGGCCCCGGCGCGGGCCAGGCCGTCCTCGTCGAGGGTCGGCAGCAGCAGGTCACCGCGCACGCCGGGGAGGAACGACGTGACCAGCAGGCCGGGCGCCCCGGCGGCGTGGTCGGGCCGGCGTACCTCGAGCACCTCGGGCACGGGGAGCAGCCCCCGCACCAGCCGCAGGACGGCTGCGTCGATCTCGGCGGCGGCGTCGCCCCGGTCACCCGGGTCGGCGTAGATCCGGACCACGCTGCGCTCGCCGGCCACCTCTCCGAGGAAGGTCTCCCCCGACCAGCCGCCCTCGAGCGGGGTCAGCGAGGTCAGGTCCACGCCCCGGATCCTGCCACGGCCCGCTGACGGCCGACGTAGGGTCGTCCCGTGGAGGAAGCGTGGCCGCACCCGCCGGTGCGGGTGGAGCGGCGGCCGGTCGACGAGGTCGAGTCACGATCGGCGAACGGCCCCGACTGGGACAGGTACGCCGACGAGTACCAGGCGACGCACGGCTCGTTCCTCGGCGACGCCGGCTTCGTGTGGGGGCCCGAGGGACTCACCGAGGAAGAGGCGGGCGTGCTCGGCGAGGTGGCCGACCGCGACGTGCTCGAGGTCGGGTCGGGAGCCGGGCAGTGCTGCCGCTGGGTCCGCTCGCGCGGTGGCCGGGCGGTCGGCCTCGACCTCTCCCACCGGCAGCTGCAGCACTCGCGCCGCATCGACGACCACACCGGGCTGACCGTCCCGGTGGTGCTCGGCACCGCCACCCACCTGCCGTTCGCAGACGGCTCCTTCGACGTCGTCTTCTCCTCCTTCGGGGCGCTGCAGTTCGTCAGCGACATCGACCGGGCGGTCGCGGAGAGCGCGCGGGTGCTCCGGCCCGGCGGTCGCTACGCCTTCTCGATCACCCACCCGACCCGCTGGATGTTCCCCGACGACCCGGGCGAGCAGGGGCTGACGGCGAGCCAGCCGTACTGGGACCGCACGCCCTACGTCGAGGTGGACGACGAGACCGGCGAGGTCGCCTACGTCGAGCACCACCGGACCCTGGGCGACTGGGTGAGCCTGCTGGCCGGTGCCGGCTTCCGCATCACCCGGCTGGTCGAGCCCGAGTGGCCGGAGGAGCACGACCGGGTCTGGGGCGGCTGGTCGCGCACCCGAGGGCTGCTGACCCCCGGAACCGCGATCTTCGCGGCCGACCTCGGCTGAGTCCCGGCCGCCCGTCAGCGCACCCGACAGCCCTCGACACCCACGCAGCCCGCCAGCCTCGCCAGCGCGACCCGCATCTCGGCACGGACGCCGGCTCCCCCGGGCCCGCCCGGGGCGAGCAGGTTCTCGAGCTGGTGGGGGTCTGCCACGGTGTCGTAGAGCTCCTCCTCCCCTGTCTCGTAGACGACGTAGGTGTGGGTCCGTGAGACCACGCCCTCGAAGTACGGGATCCGCACCTCGGTCGCCTGCTCCATCCTGGTCGCCGGCTCCCGGAGCCCTCGCGGACTGGTGGCGTAGGGCGAGACGTTCCCGCGGTGGAGGTAGAGGTAGCGACGCCAGGCGTCCGGCACCTCGCCCTGCGCCAGCGGGAGCAACGACTCCCCGTCGTGGACGTAGGGCAGCGTGAGTCCGGCCATGGCGGCGAACGTGGGGGCGAGGTCGATGTTGGCGGCGAGCGCGTCGACGCGGGTGCCGGGCGCGATCCCGGGGCCGCGGATCCCGAGCGGCACCCGCACGTCGGGCAGGTAGGGGCTGTTCTTGCCGCGCTTGAGCCGGTGGGCGCCGAGACGGTAGCCGTGGTCGCTCGTGAACACGAGGTAGGTGTTGCGGAGCTGGCGGCTGCGGCGGAGCTGGTCGACCACGTCGCCGACGTACCGGTCGATGCTCGTGAGCGAGACGACCTGGCGCCGGAACGCCGCATCGAGCTCGTCACGCACCTGCCGACCCATCACCGGCAGGTCGCGGACGTACGCCGGCTTGTCGCTGACGTCCGCCTCGTTGAAGTCGGGGGTGCGTGGCGCCCTCAGGGTGGCGACCCTGCGCTGGAGCTCCTGGTCGCGCCGCTCCCGCGGCGAGGCAGGTGCCGGGTTGTGGGGACCGAAGAAGGAGAGGAACAGCGCCAGCCCCCGGCGGTCCCGGTTGCGCCTGATGGTGGTCATCGCGCGGTCGTGGAGGTGGTCGCCGAGGTAGTTGCGGGGGCCCTGCATGCGCAGGATCTCCCCGTTGAGGTTGAGGTCGTAGTTGCGCCCCGTGAAGGCGCGCCGGATCGGCACCGCCCAGTCCGACCACCCCGGAGGGACGTAGGTCGGCTCCACCGCGTGCTCCGGCGTCGACCGCATGAACGGGTAGCCGTTGAGGTACTTGCCCATCAGCGAGGTGTGGTAGCCGGCCTGCTGCAAGGCGAGCGCGAAGGTCCGGCTGGCCTCGTCACCGACGTGGAAGCCGTGGAACCCGCCGGGGTAGGCGTTGCCGAGGACACCGGTGTTGTGGGCGTACTTGCCGGTCAGGATCGACGCCCGGGCCGGGCAGCACAGGGGGACGTTGGCGTGGAAGCCGGTGAAGCTGGCGCCCTGCCCGAAGATCAGCTTCCGGGTGTTCGGCATGTGGCGCAGGTGTCGCGAGGACATGTCGTCGGTCAGGAAGAAGATGATGTTGGGCTGCCGCGCTGCCTGACGTTCCGCAGCCTCCACCCGCTTCCCGGACGCGTCACCCGGGACGGGGCCCAGGTGCCCGAGCCCGGTCACCAGAGCCGCCGCAGCTGCGACCACGGCCTTCCGGCTGAACAGCTTCCGGGCCCGAAACCTCATCACCACTCCCCGGGGGCGGGACACCCGCGGCCTCGGCGGGCCCATCAAGGGTAGGCCGCCACGCCGCCCCGGTCAGGGAGGCGGGGACAGCAGCGCGGCGCCGCCCCTCTCGGGACGGCGCCGCGGCTGTGGAGCGGAGCGGATCAGACGAAGCGTCGACCCACGAGGATCGCGCCGCCACCGAGGCCCAGCAGGGCCAGCGCGGCGAGGCCGCGCTTGGTGTTGCGGCCGCTCTCGCCGTCGTCACCGAGCAGCTCGTAGGTGTAGGCGGTCTGACCCACGGCGTCCTCCGGGGCGCCGTACGCCATCCTCTCGGTGTCGGCCCGCTCGGCACCGGCAGCGATCACGGCGTAGAGCTTGCCGTAGTCCTGCGCGGTGTCCGTGCCCGCGTCGATCAGCTGCGACATGCCCTCGTCGGACAGGCGGCCCGCACCGTCGACCAGCGCCGGGGCGCCGTCAGCGGCCTCGGCCATGCCGTCGGCCAGCCGGCCCGAGCCCTCTGCGGCGTCGCCCAGGCCCTCGGCCAGGTCGCCGGCGCCGTCGGCGAGGAGCGTGGAGCCCTCCGCCGCGTCACCGGTTCCACCGGCGAGCTTCAGCGCACCGGCCGTGAGGGTGTTCAGGCCCGCAGCCAGGTCGCCGGCACCGACGGCGAGCTTCTGCGAGCCCGCCTCGGCGTCACCCGTACCGGCCGCGAGGCGACCGGCACCGTCGGCGAGCTCGTTGGCGCCGCCGTCGATCTGCGAGAGGCCGTCGGACAGGTCGCCGGAGCCGGCGTACGCCTCGTCGGCGCCCGCAGCGAGCTGCGAGGCCCCGCCCACGGCGCCGGTCAGACCGGTGACGAGGTCGGCGAGACCCGCCTGGACCTGCAGCAGACCAGTGCGAAGCGCCGGGCCGTTCGCGTCGAGCTGTGCCGCGCCCGCCGCCGCCTCGGTCAGGCCACTGTTGAGCGCCGTCGCGCCGGGGATCAGCTGCGCGTCCAGGGCACCGATGGCGGTGCCGAGCCCGCCCGAGACCTGGAGCAGGCCCTGGTTGGCGGCCGTGAGGTTGCTCTTGCTGGTGGCCACGCCATCCTGCAGCGCGGTGATCGTCGGGCCGCAGGTCGGCTCGTCGACGTCGCAGAAGCCCCGCAGGCCATCGAGGCCCGCGGTGAGCTGGTCCAGGCTGCCGCCCGTCGCCACGGCGGCGGCGAGGCCGCCCTGCACCTGGTCGACGCCGCCCTTGGCCTGGGCCAGGCCCGGTCGCAGCTGGTTCTGCAGGCCACCCAGGATCTGGGCCGAGCCGGTCTCAGCAGCCGGGAGCTTTACCGCAAGCTGGTTGATGCCCCACAGGAGGGTCCCCGGGGTGCTGGCACTGCCAACCTTGGTCACGATCTCGTCGACACCCGCCTTGAGCTGCTTGGCGCCGGCGAGCGCCTTCGGCAGGCCCTCCACGTCGGAGAGCTGGGCCAGCCCGTCGCGGATCTGCTTGAGACCGCCCTCGAGCTTCTTGCTGCCGGTCAGCGCGTCTCCGGTTCCACCGGCGAGGCGACCGGCGCCGTCGGCGAGGTCGCCCGCACCGGCGTCGATCTTGCCGAGCCCGTCGTTGAGCTCGCCGGCACCGGCAGCGAGCTGGTCGCCACCGTCGCTGGCCTTGCCGGCGCCGTCGGCCAGCTGGCCCGCGCCGTCGTCGATCTGGCCGAGGCCGTCGTTGAGCTCACCGGCACCGTCGGCCAGCTTCTGGGCGCCCGGGGCGGCCTCGCCGGCGAGGCCGGCGTTGAGCTCGTCGGCACCGTCGCTCAGCTGGATCAGGCCGGCGAGGAGGGTCGCGGCCCCGTCACGGAGCTTGAGCAGGTTGGTGTCGATCTCGGTCGCACCCTCGGCCAGCTTGATGCCGGTCTCGGAGCCGGACTGGTAGCTCTCGCCGGCGGTCTTGAAGGAGGGGCTCTCGAGCGGGTTCACCGGCAGTGCGGAGACCGAGGACGACGGGACGACCGCGTCGGTGACGTTGGCGGTGTAGCCGAACTGGACCTCGTCGGAGCCGAGCGGCGGGAAGAGCGTCATCGTGAAGCTCATCTTGGTGCCGCCCTTGCCGTCGCCGGCCAGGTTGGCCTGCTCGGAGGAGACCTCGGTGAAGTTCGGGGGCGCGACGGTGGTGAGCGAGCCCACCATGGGGATCGGGACCTCGGCCATCTCGGTGACGGTGCCACCCTTGCCGTCGTCGAAGGTGACCTCCTGCTGCTGCGCGGTGATGTTCTTCACCGTGTAGAGCACCTCGAGCTCACCGGTCTCGCCGACCACGTCGCCGGGCTCGACGAGCTCGCCGTCGAGGCGGTACTCGATGGAGATGTCGAGCGGCAGCTCGCCGGTGTAGTCGCTGACCGAGCGCAGGCGCTCGGTGCCGTCGACGTCGACCTCGACGTTCTGGACGCCGTCCTCGACGGAGTAGCCGTCGAAACCGTCGAGGTTGCGCAGGCCGCTCTCCTCGATCGGGTTGGCGACCTCGACCTGGCCGGAGCCGGTCATCGTGAGCTGCTCGTAGACGCGCTGGCTCTCGACGTCGCCGTCGGCGTTGACGTAGACCTGCACGGTCTCGGTGTTGACGACGTCGACGTCGCCCTCCGCGGCGTACGCGCCGGGAGCGGTCGCGACCGCGGTCAGCGCGAGCGCGGCAAGTCCTGCGCCCACCGTCAGGGTGGGCTTCATGGTGGTCCTCACTTGGCGGTCTCCATCAGCTCGTCGGTGGTGGCCGTGTTGTCGTCGGCGGCGTGCTTGTGCTCCTGCTCGGGACGGGCCAGGGCGGCCGCGATCGCCGCTGCCAGGAAGCCCATGCCCACGCACATGGCCAGCGCGGTGATGCTCGTGAAGGAGTTGTCGACCACGCGCGGCGGCGCGGCGGAGTAGGCGGCCTCGAAGGCACCCGCGAAGGTGCCGGCGCCGAGCAGCGCGCTCCACAGCGGGAGCTTGTCCATGCTGATCATCGCCACGCCGACGCACAGGGCGACGGCCAGCGCAGCGAAGACCGCGCGACCGGTGGCCGTGTCGGGCAGGATCGACGCGCGGGCGTAGTAGCTCAGCACGGTGACGAAGACGCCCAGCGCGAAGCCGGCGAGACGACGGCCGGCGGTGGCGTCGGGCACCAGGGCCACGACCGCGCCGGCGGCGAGGCCGAGCAGGGCGACCGAGTCGAGCTCGAGGTCGAGCCAGCTGCTCAGCATCACGGTGATGAAGGCGGCCGCGACCAGCAGCAGCCCGGAGATCAAGGTTCTACGCATACGAAACGCGGGTCCCTCCACGGTTACCACGGCCCTCCCGGCCGCGGACCGCACGGTATGCGCGGTCGCCGGAGTTTACCGTCCGGTAACCGGAAAATAACAAGTTCACGTGGATGTGTCGTCGGTCTCATGTCGGCGCCGTTGGCGCCGACCCGGCGACGCCGTGCGGCACCGCCTACCCTCGACGCGTGAGCTGGGACCAGGACACCGCGGACGCGCCGTCCGCCGTCCCGTCCCCGGTGAGGGGCGGCGCCCAGATCGCCGTCGCCATGGCCGTCATGAACATCGCGACCTACGGCTACACGATCCTCGCGGCCCGCGTCCTCGGCCCCGAGCAGTACGGCGGCGTGGCCGCGGTCATGAACCTCCTGCTCGTCGTGAGCGTGATCGCGCTGGCGCTGCAGGCCACCGCGGCCCGCCGGATCTCCGCGGACGCCGCCCACGTCGACCAGATCGAGCGGGGCATCCTCCGTGTCAGCTGGCAGGCCGCCCTGGCAGCCGGCGCCGTCCTGCTTGTCCTCACACCGGTGATCGAGCGGGTGCTGCGCCTCGAGAGCTTCTGGACCGCGTTGCTGGTCGCGCTCACCGCGATCCCGCTCACCGTGATGGGCGGGCAGGCCGGGGTGCTGCAGGGCGAGCGGCGGTGGGCTGCGCTCGGGGCGGTCTACGTCGCGGCCGGCGTACCGCGTCTCGCGCTCGGTGTCGCACTGCTGGTGTGGTCGCCCAGCGAGTTCTCCGCCGTGCTGGCCGTCTCGGTCGGCTGCGTCTTCCCCGTCGTCGTCGGCTGGTGGGCCCTGCGCCACGAGCGCGAGCCCGGTGCGGTCGCCGACCGCCACAGCGGCCGCGCCATCCTCACCGAGTCGCTGGCCAACTCCCAGACGCTGCTGGCCTTCTTCGCCCTCTCCAACCTCGACATCGTCGTCGCCCGCAACGTGCTCACGCCCCACGACAGCGGTCTCTACGCCGGCGGGCTGATCCTCACCAAGGCGATGCTGTTCCTGCCGCAGTTCGTCGTGGTCGTCGCCTTCCCTGCGATGGCGCGCGAGGGGCAGCGCGACTCCGCCCTGGTACGCAGCATCACCGCCATCGGCGTGCTGGGGACGGTCGGGACGGTCGCGTGCTGGCTGCTGCCGGAGGTGGCGCTGGTCTTCATCGGCGGCCAGGAGTTCGCCGAGATCACCGGCCAGCTCTGGCTCTTCGCGCTGCTCGGGACCGTGCTCGCCATGGTGCAGCTGCTCGTCTACGCCGTGCTGGCACGGCAGGGGCGTCGCAGCAGCCTGCTGATCTGGGCTGCGCTGCTCGCCATGGTGGCCGCCGGCGCCACGGCCGGGTCGGTCACCGAGCTGGTGGTGCGCGTGATCGTCGTCGACGCCATCCTGCTGGCCCTGCTGCTCGGGCTCACCGCCCGCCTCGTACGCCGGGACCGGACCCTCGCCCGCAGCTGATCAGTGGGCGGCTTCGTGCCAGCTGCGGCCGGTGCCGACGGAGACGTCGAGCGGGACGGTCAGCTCGGCCGCGGACCCCATCTGCTCGCGGACCAGCGCGTCGAGCTGCTCCCGCTCCCCCGGCGCGACCTCGAGGACGAGCTCGTCGTGGACCTGCAGCAGCATCCGTGACGCCAGGCCGGCCTCGGTGATCGCCGCCTGCACCTGGAGCATGGCGACCTTGATCAGGTCGGCCGCGGAGCCCTGGATCGGCGCGTTGAGCGCCATCCGCTCCGCCATCTCGCGGCGCTGCCGGTTGTCGCTGGTCAGGTCGGGGAGATAGCGGCGCCGGCCCCAGATGGTCTCGGTGAAGCCGGAACGGCGCGCCTCGTCGACCACGCCGGTGAGGTAGTCGCGCACCCCGCCGAAGGTCTCGAAGTACTCGTCCATCAGCCCGCGGGCCTCGGACGGGTCGATCCGCAGCTGCTGGCCGAGCCCGAAGGCCGAGAGACCGTAGGCGAGGCCGTAGTTCATCGCCTTGATCTTGGCCCGCATCTCCGTCGTGACGGCCGTGGGCTCGACGTCGAAGACCCGGGCGGCGGTCACCGCGTGGAAGTCGCGGCCCGAGCGGAACGCCTCGATGAGCAGCGCGTCCTCGGAGAGGTGGGCCATGATCCGCATCTCGATCTGGCTGTAGTCGGCGGTCATCAGCGACTCGTAGCCCGGCCCCACCACGAAGCCCTCGCGGATCCGGCGCCCCTCCTCGGTCCGGATCGGGATGTTCTGGAGGTTGGGGTCGGTGCTGGAGAGCCGACCGGTCGCCGCGATCGTCTGGTTGAACGTGGTGTGGATCCGGCCGTCCGGGGCGACCGTCTTGAGCAGCCCCTCGATGGTCTGGCGCAGCCGGGCGACGTCGCGGTGGCGGAGCAGCGCGGTGAGGAAGGGGTGCTCGGTCTTCTCGTAGAGCGACTGCAGCGCGTCGGCGTCGGTGGTCCACCCGGTCTTGGTGCGCTTGGTCTTCGGCATGTCGAGCTCGTCGAAGAGGACGACCTGCAGCTGCTTGGGCGAGCCGAGGTTGATCTCCTTGCCGATCACGGCGTACGCGTCGTCGGCGGCGCGCTTGACCTCGCCGGCGAAGTGGGACTCCAGCGACTCGAGGTGGTCGAGGTCGACGGCGATCCCGACCTGCTCCATCTCGGCGAGCAGGTCGACCAGCGGGAGCTCCATCTCGGCCAGCAGCCGGGCGCCGCCGTGCTCCTCGATCGCGTCGTCGAGGGCGTCGGCGAGGTCGAGGACCGCCCGCGCGTGGAGCATCGCGACGTCCTGGGCGCCGGTGCTCTCGTCGGTGTCGAAGGACAGCTCGGCCTGCCCGGCGTCGCCGGCATGGGTGCGCAGCTCGCGCTTGAGGTAGCGCAGCGTCAGGTCGGCGAGGTCGTAGGAGCGCTGGTCGGGGCGGACGAGGTAGGCGGCCAGGGCGGTGTCGCTCACCAGGCCCCGCAGCTCCCAGCCCCGGGCTGCCAGGGCCAGCATCGGACCCTTGGCGTCGTGCATCACCTTGGTCCGCCCCGGGTCGCCGAGCCACGACACGAGGGCGGCGTCGTCCTCGGGGGAGATCTCGGCGGCGTCGAGCCAGGCGGCGGTGCCGTCGGCGGCGGCCAGGGCGAGCGACCACACCTCGCCGGTGCCGCCGCGCCAGCTGCCCTGCACGGTCAGGCCGGTCCGGCCCTCGCCGCTCGCGTGAGCGGTCAGCCAGCCGGCCACCTCGCCCGGCGACAGCCGGCTCCCGGCCAGCTCGAAGCCGCTCTCGTCGATCGGCTCCTCAGAGGCGGCGTCGACCACCTCCAGCAGGCGGGTGCGAAGGTCGCCGCGGAACTCCAGCTCGTCGAGCAGCTGGAGCCCGGCCTGGCGGTCCCACGCACCGACCGCGAGGTCGGCCGGGCCGAGGGCGAGGTCGAGGTCGGTGACGAGCGCGTTGAGCCGCCGGTTGCGCATCACGTCGGCGAGGTGGGCGCGCAGCGCCTCACCCTTCTTGCCGGTGATCTCGTCGGCTCGCGCGATGACGTTGTCGAGGCCGTCGTAGAGGTTGATCCACTTCGCGGCGTAGCCCTGGCCGACGCCGGGCACCCCGGGCAGGTTGTCGGAGGTCTCCCCCACCAGCGCGGCCAGCTCGGGGTAGCGGGCCGGCGGGACGCCGTACTTGGTCTCGACGGCCTCGGGGGTCATCCGTGCGAGCTCGGAGACCCCGCGCATGGGGTAGAGGACGGTGCACGTCTCGCTCACCAGCTGGAGCGCGTCACGGTCGCCGGTGAGGATCAGCACCTCGAGGCCCTCGCGGGTGGCCTCGGTCGCGAGCGTGGCGATGATGTCGTCGGCCTCGTAGCCCTCGAGCTGGAGGTGGGGGATGGCGAGGGTGTCGAGCATCTGCTGGATCAGCGGCAGCTGGGAGGAGAACTCCGACGGCGTCTTGTTGCGGCCGGCCTTGTAGTCCGCGTACTCGTCGAGGCGGAACGTCTGCCGGGACTTGTCGAAGGCGACGCCCACGTGGGTCGGCTGCTCGTCGCGCAGGACGTTGACCAGCATCGAGGTGAAGCCGTAGACGGCGTTGGTGTGTTGACCGGCGGTGGTCGAGAAGTTCTCCACCGGCAGCGCGAAGAACGCACGGTAGGCCAGGGAGTGGCCGTCGAGCAGGAGCAGGCGCTGGGTGGTGTCGGACACGGTCCGAACCCTATCCGGGCTCACCGACAGCGCGAGGTCCCCACCGGGGACCGGGGGCGCCTCGGGAACAATGGGTCGCATGAGCCAGGAGCAGACGGACGTGTCGGTGGCCGACTACATCGCGCAGATGCCCCAGGGCATGGGCGGCCTGAACGAGAAGATGGGGATCGAGCTGCTGGAGATCTCGGCCGACCGCGTGGTCGGGACCATGCCCGTGGAGGGCAACACCCAGCCCTACGGCCTGCTCCACGGCGGGGCGTCGGTGGTGCTGGCCGAGACCCTCGGATCCGTGGGCTCCGCGCTCCACGCGCAGCCCGACCGGCTGGCCGTCGGCGTCGACATCAACGCCACCCACCACCGGGCGGCGACCGGCGGGACGGTCACCGGGGTCGCGACCGCGATCCACCTCGGACGGTCGATGGCGTCGTACGAGGTGGTGATCAGCGACGAGCGGGGCCGCCGGGTGTGCACCTCCCGGATCACCTGCACGCTGCTGCCGGCGGACCGGTTCGGGGGCTGAGCCCTAGCCCTCCGAGGGCTGCTGGCGGCGCAGCGAGCGCCGTGCGGCGAGCACGTGCGTGAGCTGGCGGGCGCCGCCCCGGGCGATCATCGGCCGGTGGCTGGCGAAGAGCCGGTTCTTGACGGACCCGACCTGCGCGACGCGGAGGGTGGCGGCCGGGCCCAGCGAGAGCCGTGCCATGAAGCGGTTGGAGTCGCGGGAGCCGGCGGCGACCGCGGTCCCGACGTGGGTGATGCCGAGCTCCTCGGCGAACTCCACGGCCGCCTGCATCAGCGCGCTGCCGATGCCGTGGCGGCGGAAGTCGGGCAGCACGTGGGGCGAGATCACCTGGAGCACGCGCTCGAGGTTGATCGGGCTGAACGTGGTCGCCCGGAGGTGCACCGCGCCCACGACCTGTCCCTCGACCTCGGCCACGACGATCCGCTCCTCCGGCATGGCGGAGACCCGGTCGACGACGTGGCGGATGTCCTCGACCTGCTGCTCGGGACCGACCCGGCGCATCACGTCGGACCAGATGTGGACCAGCGCGGGTGCATCGGTGTCACAGGCAGCCCGCAGGTGCACCGGAGAACGCATCTCGACCTCTCGTACGCCAGGCCTCGTGTCCCCCGAGCCCGGCACCTCCGCCCGAGACTACGCTCAGGGTCCGTCCGCTGTCAGAGGAGTCCCTTGTTTCCCGGAATCGGCACCGTCGTCAACGTCGTGGCGGTGCTGGTCGGCGCCGGCCTCGGAGTGCTCCTCGGGCACCGGCTCCCGCAGCGCACCCGGGACGTCGTGACCGACGGCCTGGGCCTGGTCACGGCCGTGATCGCGATGCTGTCGGCCTTCGCCGTGACCGACGCGGTCCTGGTCGCCGAGATCGGCCCCAGCGCCCCCGTCCTGGTCGTGCTCGGATCGGTGCTGCTCGGCGGCATCGTGGGGTCGCTGCTGCACCTCGAGCGCCGCGTGGAGGGGCTCGGGGGCTGGCTGCAGTCGCGGCTGACCTCCGAGACCGGCTCCGCCGAGCGGCACCGCTTCATCGAGGGGTTCGTCGCCTCGTCGCTGATCTTCTGCACCGGTCCGCTGACGATCCTCGGGTCGCTCAACGACGGGCTGGGCCGCGGCGCCGACGAGCTCTACCTCAAGTCGGTGCTCGACGGCTTCGCGGCGATGGCCTTCGCCGCCACGTTCGGGTGGGGGGTCGCGGCCAGCGTCGTGACGGTGGTGGTCGTGCAGGGCAGCCTCACCGTGGTGGGGGTGCTGCTCGGCGACGTGCTGCCCACGGCGTACGTCGCCGGGCTCACCGCGACCGGCGGCGTGCTGCTGCTGGGCGTGGCCCTGAGGCTGCTCCGGATCCGGGAGGTCCCGGTCGCCGACCTGCTCCCGGCGCTGCTGGTCGCCCCCTTCCTGGTCGCGCTCGCGGCCACGCTTCGGTAACGCCTCGGCAACGCCGCGGTCGGCCCTCTCACCGTGAGGGCCTCGCAGGGTCTAGGGTTCCTGACCAACCAACGCCCGACCCCGGGCGCCGGAACGGAGGGACATGCACACTCCACGATCACGGCTCGTCGTCGCGGTCGGAGCACTGCTCGCACTGCTCGGCATCGCCTTGGCGACCGCCAGCAGCTCGGTGGCGGCGACCGCCTCCCCGGCCTCCGCGGCAGGGATGAGCGGCGCGGCCTCCGAATGCGCGCTCCCGACCCCGACCGACGACGACACGATCTCGATCCTCGGCCGCATCTGCGACCGCCGCGAGACGCCCCAGGTGGGCGTCGAGGGCGTCGACGTGACCGTCGAGGACGAGGAGGGCGCAGTGGTCGGCGAGGCCACCAGCGGCGCCGACGGCACCTTCGTGATCGACCTCCCGGGCGACGCGGTGTCCCTGCTGGGCAGCAGCTTCACGGTCTCGCTCGACGAGGAGTCCCTCCCGGAGGACACCGAGCCCGAGGTCCTGAGCCGCACCGTGCCCATCAACCTCGACAACGACCAGTCCGTCACCTTCCCGATCGGCGAAGCCGGCGCAGCGGGGGCCGGCTTCGCGGTCGAGGCCCTCCAGCTCACCGTCGGCGGCCTGGTCTTCTCCTCGCTGCTGGCGATGGCGGCCCTCGGCCTGTCGATGATCTTCGGCACGACCGGGCTCACCAACTTCTCCCACGGAGAGCTGATCACCTTCGGGGCCCTGGTGGCCTACGCCTTCGACCAGCTGCCGGGGGAGGTCACCGTCGGCGGCGTCAACATCACGATCGCCGTCGGCGTCGTGGTCGCCTTCATCGTCTCCGGTGCCTTCGGCTGGCTCAACGACGCCGCGCTGTGGCGGCCGCTGCGGCACCGCGGCACCGGCATCATCGCGATGATGATCGTGAGCATCGGTCTCTCGATCTTCCTCCGCAACCTCTACCAGTACTTCGCCGGCGCGCAGAGCCGCAACTACTCCCAGTACTCGGCGGTCACGCCGCTGGAGATCGGGCCGCTGCTGATCACCCCGAAGGAGATCATCGTCTTCGTGGTGGCCATGGCGGCGCTGCTGGTCACGACGGCCCTGCTCCAGTACACCCGGATCGGCAAGGCGACCCGCGCGGTCGCCGACAACCCGGCGCTGTCCGCCTCCACCGGCATCAACGTGGAGCGGGTGATCTCGATCGTGTGGATCGGGGGCACGGCCCTCGCGGGGCTGTCCGGGGCGTTGCTGGGCCTGACCCAGGGGTTCGACTACCAGATCGGCTTCAAGATCCTGCTGCTCGTCTTCGCCGCCGTCGTGCTCGGTGGCCTCGGCACGATCTGGGGCGCCATCGTCGGCGCCTTCATCATCGGACTCTTCACGGAGCTCACGACGCTGTTCGTGCCGGCCGAGTTCAAGTTCGTGGGCGCACTGCTGGTGCTGATCGTGGTGCTGCTCATCCGACCGCAAGGGCTGCTCGGCAAGGCCCAGCGGGTCGGCTGAGGAAGGACGGGACATGGACTTCACAACTATCCTGAGCGACTCGCTGCAGCAGGCGTTCGGCCCGACCGCCATCATCTACTGCCTGGCGGCGATCGGCCTCAACGTCCACTTCGGCTACACCGGACTGCTCAACTTCGGCCAGGCCGGCTTCATGATGGTCGCCGGCTACTCGCTCGCCGGCGCCGTGACCATCTTCTCGTCGTCCCTGTGGCTCGGCGTGGTGGTCGGGCTCCTCCTCACCGTCGTGCTCGCACTGCTGCTCGGTGTGCCGACGCTGCGGCTGCGGGCCGACTACCTCGCGATCGTCACGATCGCGGCGGCCGAGATCATCCGGCAGACGATCAGTGCCGCCACCTTCTCGGATACCTTCGGCGGCCAGGACGGCGTCACCGACTTCATCAGCGGCTTCCGGGCCGTCAACCCCTACTCCGACCCCCTCGACCTCGGGATCGTGAAGTGGAGCGCGTACGACACGTGGGTGATGACGGTCGGCTGGTCCATGGTCGCCCTCTCGTGCCTGGTCGTGTGGCTGCTCATGCGCAGTCCGTGGGGCCGGGTCCTCAAGTCGATCCGTGAGGACGAGGACGCCGTGCGCTCGCTCGGCAAGAACGTCTACTCCTACAAGATGCAGTCGCTGATCATCGGCGGCCTGTTCGGTGCGCTCGCCGGCTTCATGGTGTCGCTCCGCTCGGCCGCCGTCGGTCCGTCGTTCTTCGCCACCGACGTGACCTTCTTCGCCTACACGGTGCTGCTGATCGGTGGCGCCGCGCGAGTGCTCGGCCCGGTCGCCGGCTCGATCATCTTCTGGTTCCTCATCACGGGGCTCGGCACCTTCTTCAGCCAGGCGACGCGAGGCGCCGACCCGCTCATCCCCGCCGCGATCATGGACTCGCAGCAGGCCAGCCTGATGCGGTTCATCTTCCTCGGCCTGGGTCTGATGCTGCTCATGATCTTCCGACCACAAGGGATCTTCGGAGACCGAAGGGAGCTGGCGCTCGATGCCCGCTGACGCGACCACCACCACCGGGGCCGGGGACCTCTCCGCCGCCCGCAAGGCGCTCCAGGACGTACCCCACGAGCCGGGGGCGCCCAAGCCCGACCCGATCCTCGTCGCCGACGACATCGTGCGTCAGTTCGGCGGCCTGACCGCCGTCGACGTCAAGCACTTCGAGGTGCAGCGCGGCGTGATCACGGCACTGATCGGGCCCAACGGTGCCGGCAAGACGACCTTCTTCAACCTGCTGACCGGCTTCGACCGGCCCAGCTCGGGGAGCTGGGCGTTCAACGGCACCTCGCTGAACAAGGTCGCCGCCTACAAGGTGTCGCGGATGGGCATGGTCCGCACCTTCCAGCTGACCAAGGTGCTCTCGAAGCTCACCGTGATCGAGAACATGCGGGTCGGGGCCACCAAGCAGCGCGGCGAGGGCCTCTTCTCAGCCATGTTCGCCCCACTCTGGCGCAGCCAGGAGAGCGCCAACACCAAGCGGGCCGACGCGCTGCTCGAGCGCTTCCTGCTGATCAAGAAGCGCGAGGACTTCGCCGGCTCGCTCTCGGGAGGACAGCGCAAGCTGCTCGAGATGGCCCGAGCCCTCATGGCCGACCCCGAGCTGGTGATGCTCGACGAGCCGATGGCGGGCGTCAACCCCGCCCTGAAGCAGTCGCTGCTCGGCCACGTGAAGTCGCTGCGCGACGAGGGCCGTACGGTCCTGTTCGTCGAGCACGACATGGACATGGTCCGCGACATCTCCGACTGGGTCGTCGTCATGGCCCAGGGACAGATCGTCGCCGAGGGACCGCCGGACTCCGTGATGAGCAACCAGAGCGTCATCGACGCCTACCTCGGTTCCCACCACGACCAGGACATCAGCGAGGACCTCGAGGAGAAGATCCTCGCCGAGGCCCAGGCCGAGATCGATCACGAGGAGGACCACCGTGGCTGACACCGACGCGCCCGCGGTCGACCGGAGCGCACACCTCAAGGGAGCCGAGGGGGCGGTGCTGCGGGCGGACGACCTGATCGCCGGCTACCTCCCCGGCGTCAACATCCTCAACGGCGCCGACCTCTACTGCCAGGAGGGGGAGCTGGTCGGCATCATCGGCCCCAACGGCGCCGGCAAGTCCACGCTGCTCAAGGCGCTCTTCGGCCTGGTCAAGATCAAGACCGGGACGGTCACGCTGAAGGGCGAGGACATCACCAACAAGCGTGCCGACGCGCTGGTGACCAAGGGGATCGGCTTCGTGCCGCAGACCAACAACGTCTTCCCCTCCCTCACCATCCAGGAGAACCTCGAGATGGGCGCCTACCAGCGGCCCTCGTCGTTCAAGAAGCGCTTCGAGTTCGTCGGTGAGCTGTTTCCGGCCCTGATCGACCGCCGCAGCCAGCGGGCCGGCTCGCTCTCGGGCGGTGAGCGCCAGATGGTGGCCATGGGCCGCGCCCTGATGATGGAGCCGTCGGTGCTGCTGCTCGACGAGCCCTCGGCCGGCCTCTCCCCCGTCATGCAGGACGAGGTGTTCGTCCAGACGCGGCGGATCAACCGCACCGGCGTCTCGGTGATCATGGTCGAGCAGAACGCCAGCCGCTGCCTCCAGATCGCCGACCGCGGCTACGTCCTCGACCAGGGCCGCAACGCCTACACCGGCACCGGCCGCGAGCTCGCCAAGGACCCCAAGGTCATCGAGCTCTACCTCGGCACGCTGGCCAAGAAGTAGCCCGTCCGTCGCGCCGGGTCGCACCACTGCCGGCGCGACGACGCCGGCCCCGGACGACGAAGAACCCCCCGGCCCGCAGGCCGGGGGGTTCTTGCGTGTGGTGCGCTACTGCGAGGAGGTCACTCGACCAGTCCGGAGACCGTGTCGACCTGCTCGTAGGTGTTGCCCTTCGAGTACTCGTTGATGCCGATGGTGCCGGACGCCGGCGAACCGGAGTCGTTCATGTCGGTCGGACCGCTGGCACCTTCGTAGTCGATGTCCTCGCCGTCCTCGAGGAGCTGAGCGCACTCCTCGAACGTCGAGCACTGGGTGCCCTCACGGGTGACGTTGATGATCTCGGCGCCGATGGCCTCGCCCGAGTCGTCACCGGCGGCGATCGCAGCCAGACCGATGATCATCGCAGCGTCGTAGGACTGCGGACCGTAGCTGAAGTCCTTCAGCTTGGGGTCGATCTCGAGCAGACGGTCGTTGAACCCCGGGTCCGGGTCGCCGGAGACGGGCAGCGTGCCCTTGACACCGGTGAGGTCGAAGTTCTCGGCCGAGTAGTCGGCCAGGTTGCCGTCCACGAAGTAGATCTGGATGTCCTGCGGGCCGATCCCCTTGGCGATCAGCTGCGGGATGATCTTCGTGGTCTCCTCGAAGGCGACCAGCACGAGCGCGTCAGGCTTGGCCGCCGCGATCTTGTTGACCTCCGCGGTGTAGTTCTGGGCGTCCGCGGCGTAGAGGACGTACTCGGCGACCGTGGCGCCCTTCTCCTCCAGCGTCGTCTGGACCTGCTCGGCCAGACCCTCACCGTAGAAGTCCTGGCGAGCCATCACGGCGACGTTGGAGAAGCCGTCCTCGACCGCGAGGTTGGCGAGCACCTGGCCCTGCAGCCGGTCCGACGGGGCGGTCCGGAAGTAGAGGCCGTTGTCGTCGTAGGTGTCGAAGCCCGCGGCGGTGTTGGCCGGCGAGAAGTGGACGGTGCCGTTGCCGGTGATCTTGTCGATCACGCTCACGGACACACCGGACGCAGCGGCACCGATGATGGCGTCGACGTCCTGGTTGAAGAGCTTGTCCACCTCGGCACCCGCGATGTCGGGCGTGCCGTCGCCGGAGTCCGCCTCGATGTTGACGACGTCCTGGCCGAGCACGCCGCCGGCGGCGTTCATGTCCTCGACGGCGAGGTTGACACCGGCGAACTCGGGCGGGCCGAGGAACGCCAGGTCACCGGTCTGGGGCAGCAGCGAGCCGAGGGTGAGGGTGCCGTCGCCCGTGGGCGCAGCCTCCGACTCCGTCTCCTCGCTGGTGTTCGGGTCTGCAGCCTCGTCCGGCTCGTCACTACCGCCACAGGCGGAGAGGACGATCGCGGACGCTGCGAGCGCCACGCCGAGTCGGCGGGCACGGGACGTGCGGATCATGGGGCCTCCGGCTCACTAGTCAACTCCGGACGTCCTGCGTCCGGAACTTGGGCCAGAAAGTATCGCTGTCGGGACACCATTTGGAACCACTTGCGCATAACGGTTGGTGTCGTTGCCCATTTGTGACCAAACCGTTGGGACCCGGTGGCCCTCAGGTTCCCGTCACGCCCGGACCGTGGGTGACGACGCCCTGGGCCACCTCGCGCATGGACAGCCGCAGGTCCATCGCCGTCTTCTGGATCCAGCGGAAGGCGTCGGGCTCGGTCAGCGAGAGCTCGCTCTGGAGCACCGCCTTGGCACGGTCGACCAGCTTGCGGGTCTCGAGCCGGTCCTGGAGGTCGGCGACCTCCTCCTCCAGCGCGTGGAGCTCGGTGAAGCGGCTCACCGCCATCTCGATGGCCGGCACCAGGTCGGTCGGCGAGAAGGGCTTGACGAGGTAGGCCATCGCGCCGGCGTCGCGGGCCCGGTCGACCAGCTCGCGCTGCGAGAACGCCGTGAGGATCACCACCGGCGCGATCCGCTCGGCCGCGATCCGCTCGGCGGCGGCGATGCCGTCGAGGACGGGCATCTTGACGTCCAGGATCACCAGGTCGGGACGCAGCTCCTGGGCCAGCGCCACGGCCCGGGCACCGTCGCCGGCCTGGCCGACGACGTCGTACCCCTGCTCCACGAGCATCTCGGCGAGGTCCATGCGGATCAGCGCCTCGTCCTCCGCGATGACGACGCGTCGGGGGGCCTGCGGGGCGGTCTGGCTCACCCGCTCAGGTTAGCGAGCGACCTCCACCCGGTGCGCATCGAGGGCGGGGGCCGGTGCTGCGTGACGAGTGCGGAGGTAGAGCTCGACGTCCTCCCGCTCCACGCGCCTCCGGCTCAGCGCCGTCGTCGCCGCCCGCGCGTTGGCCACCGCCTGCTCGTTGCTGCTGACGCCCCACTGCCACGGTGCCCGCACGACCCCACCTCCTTTATGTCTACTGTTTCAATAGACTTTAGCCGGTGGGCCGGCGGCTGCCAAGGGTCCGCTAACGTTTCGTCGCCACGCCGGGTTGGTGGAACAGGCAGACACTGCGCACTCAAAATGCGTTGCCCTCACGGGCGTGCGGGTTCGAGTCCCGCACCCGGCACTGTCAGTCGTGCCGGGCACGCTCACGTCCGTGCCCCATGTCCGGCCGCAAGCCACCGTCGACAGCGCCCTGCGCGCACGAGTACTCACGGTGGCAGTTCGCCAACCACTCCGCCGACATCGTGGCGTCGTGCGCCTCGGCGCTCGACATCGCCGATGTTGCCTGACGCCGATCGAGCTGGAAGACACTCAGCGTGTCGAAGCGCGATGCGGTCGCGCGCCTCGATGCGCTGATCGGTCCCAAGTCGCGAGGGTCAGCGGGTGCGGCGCCGGTACGCCGGGGCCACCTCGTTGATCGCGTCGCCCATCCGATGGATCCGCAGCGCGTTGGTCGAGCCGGGGATGCCCGGCGGGCTGCCGGCGATGATCACGACCAGCTCGCCCTCCTTGACCCGACCGATCTTGAGCAGCTGCTCGTCGACCTGGCGCACCATCTCGTCGGTGTGCTCGACCGCGTCGGTGCGGAAGGTCTCGACGCCCCACGTGAGCGCCAGCTGGCAGCGCACCTTGTCCTCGGGCGTGAACGCCAGCACCGGCACCGGTCCCCGCAGCCGCGCAAGGCGGCGGGCGGAGTCGCCGGACTGGGTGAAGGCGACGAGGTAGGCAGCGCCCACGCGCTCGGCCACCTCGGCGGCAGCCTTGGCGATCACTCCCCCGCGGGTCCGAGGCTGCCAGTCGATGCTGGCCACGGCGCCGGGGTCGTGCTTCTCGACCTCCACGACGATGCGCTGCATCGTGCGGACCGCCTCGAGGGGGTGCTTGCCGACGCTGGTCTCACCCGAGAGCATCACCGCGTCCGCGCCGTCGAGGACGGCGTTGGCGACGTCGGAGGCCTCGGCCCGGGTCGGCTTGGGGTTCGAGATCATCGACTCGAGCATCTGGGTCGCGACGATGACCGGCTTGGCGTTGCGGCGCGCCTTCTCGACGACCCGCTTCTGCAGCAGCGGGACCTGCTCGAGCGGGCACTCCACCCCGAGGTCGCCGCGCGCCACCATGAAGCCGTCGAAGGCCTTGATCACCTCGTCGAGGTTGTCGATCGCCTGCGGCTTCTCGATCTTGGCGATGACCGGCAGCGAGACACCCTCCTCACGCATGATCTCGTGCACCCGCTCGATGTCGCTGGCGCTGCGGACGAAGGAGAGGGCGATGAAGTCGACGGAGATCCGCAGCGCCCAGCGCAGGTCGTCCTCGTCCTTCTCCGACAGTGCTGGGACGCTCACCGCGACGCCCGGCAGGTTGATGCCCTTGTTGTCGCTGACCGGTCCCCCGACCTCGACCTCGGTGTGGACGTCCTGCCCGTCGACCTCGACCACCCGCAGGTGGATCTTGCCGTCGTCGATGAGCACCTGGTCGCCCGCGGCCACGTCGCCCGGGAGGCCGGCGTACGTCGTCCCGCACTCCTTGACGTCGCCGGGGACGTCGCGCGTGGTGATGGTGAACCGGGCGCCGTCCTCGAGCTCCACGGGCCCGTCGGCGAAGGTCGCGAGCCGGATCTTGGGACCCTGCAGGTCCGCGAAGATCGCGACGCCCTTCCCGGAGGTGTCCGCGGCGTCGCGGACCCGCAGGTAGGCCTTCTCGTGGTCCGCGTGCTTGCCGTGGCTCATGTTGAGCCGGGCGACGTCCATGCCCGCGTCGATCAGCTCGCGGATCGTCTCCGGGTCACTGGTCGCAGGGCCGAGGGTGCATACGATCTTCGCTTTCGCCACGTGCTCAACCCTAACAGTTTGATCGTTCCAACACCCGGGACTCCGGACGCCGGACCTCCGGTTCAGGCGGTGATCGGCCGCGCCGTCGGCGGGATCGGCGAGGGCAGGTTGGTCGAACCGGTGAGGTGCCGGTCGACCGCGGCCGCGGCCGCCCTCCCCTCCGCGATCGCCCAGACGATCAGCGACTGGCCACGACCCGCGTCACCGGCGACGAAGACCCCGTCGACCGACGAGGCGTACTGGCCGTCCCGCACGATGTTGCCGCGGTCGTCGAGCTCGACCCCGAGCTCCTCGACCAGACCCGGCTGCTCCGGGCCGGTGAAGCCCATCGCGAGCAGCACCAGGTCGGCCGGGATCTCGCGCTCGGTGCCCTCGACGGGCTGGAACTTGGCGTCGACGTCGACCAGCTTCAGCGCCCGGACCCGACCCTCGTCGTCGGCGAGGAACTCCTGGGTGGAGGCCGCGTAGACCCGGTCACCCCCCTCCTCGTGCGCCGAGGAGACCCGGAAGGTCATCGGGTACGTCGGCCACGGCTGGCCGTCGGGACGCGACTCCGGGGGTTGCGCCATGATCTCGAGCTGCGTGATCGACGCGGCCTGCTGACGGATCGCGGTGCCGAGGCAGTCGGCGCCCGTGTCGCCGCCGCCGATGATCACCACGTGCTTGCCGTCCGCGCGGATCTGGCCCTCGACCTCCTCGCCGAGGGAGACCCGGTTGGACTGCGGCAGGAACTCCATCGCCTGGTGGATGCCGGCCAGGTCGCGGCCGGGCACGGGCAGGTCGCGGCCGACCGTCGAGCCGACGGCCAGCACGATCGCGTCGTAGCGGTCGCGCAGCACCTGTGCGGTGAGCTGGGCCGACCCGACGTCGATGCCGGCCCGGAAGACGGTGCCCTCCCGCCGCATCTGGTCCAGGCGCCGGTCGAGGTGCTTCTTCTCCATCTTGAACTCGGGGATGCCGTAGCGCAGCAGCCCGCCGATCTTGTCGGCCCGCTCGTAGACCGCCACGGTGTGCCCCGCGCGGGTGAGCTGCTGGGCGGCGGCCAGGCCCGCGGGCCCGGAGCCGATCACGGCCACCGTGCGGCCCGACAGCCACTCGGGTGGCTGCGGGCGTACCGACCCGGACTCCCAGGCGCGGTCGATGATCGAGACCTCGACGTTCTTGATGGTGACGGGGTCCTGGTTGATGCCGAGCACGCAGGCCGGCTCGCACGGGGCCGGGCACAGCCGCCCGGTGAACTCCGGGAAGTTGTTGGTGGCGTGCAGCCGCTCGATCGCGCCGTCCCAGTCGTCGCGCCAGACCAGGTCGTTCCACTCGGGGATCAGGTTGCCCAGCGGGCAGCCCTGGTGGCAGAACGGGATGCCGCAGTCCATGCAGCGGCCGGCCTGGGTGTTGATGATCGGCAGCAGGGCCCGGCCCACCCCGTCGGGGTAGACCTCGTCCCAGTCGTTGACGCGCTCCTCGACGGGCCGGCGGGTCGCGACCTCGCGGCCGTGCTTGAGGAATCCCTTGGGGTCAGCCATGAAGCACCTCCATGATCCTGGCATCGGCCTCGTCGGCGTCGAGGCCCTCGGCCTCGGCCTCGGCTCGGACGTCGAGCACGCGCTGGAAGTCGCGCGGCATCACCCGCGTGAAGCGGGCCAGCGACGCGTCCCAGTCGGCGAGCAGCTCCTCGGCGACGGTGGAGCCGGTCTCCTCGTGGTGACGGGTGACCAGGTCGTGCAGCTCGTCGTGGGCGCTGGTGTCCTCGAACTCGGCCAGCGGCTGCAGCTCGACCAGCTCGCGGTTGACCCGATGCTCGTCGAGGTCGAGCACGAAGGCGTACCCGCCGGACATGCCGGCGGCGAAGTTGCGGCCCGTCGACCCGAGGATCGCGACCCGGCCGCCGGTCATGTACTCACAACCGTGGTCACCCACGCCCTCGACGACCGCGGTGGCACCGGAGTTGCGGACGCAGAACCGCTCCCCCACCTGGCCGCGGAGGAAGACCTCGCCGCTGGTGGCGCCGTACGCGATGACGTTGCCGGCGATGATCTGCCGCTCGGCGTCGAAGGTGGCCCCCCGGTCGGGACGGACGACGATCCGGCCACCGGAGAGTCCCTTGGCGACGTAGTCGTTGGCGTCGCCCTCGAGCCGCAGCGTGACTCCCCGGGGCAGGAACGCCCCGAACGACTGGCCCGCCGACCCGAGGAAGGTCAGGTCGATGGTGCCGTCGGGCAGGCCCTCGGCGCGGTAGCGGCGGGTGACCTCGTGACCGAGGATCGTGCCGACGGTCCGGTTGACGTTGCGGATCTCCAGCTGCGCCCGCACCGGCTCGCCCCGCTCGAGGGCGGGCTCGGCGATCCGGAGCAGCTCGTTGTCGAGCGCCTTGTCCAGACCGTGGTCCTGACTCCCGGTGCAGCGGAGGTGCTGGCCCTCGAACTGGCCGAACTCCCCGGCCACGGTGGCCTGGTGGAGGATCGGCGTGAGGTCCATCCCGGCGGCCTTCCAGTGGTGCACCGCCCGGCCGACGTCGAGCGCGTCGACCCGGCCGATGGCCTCGTCGAGGCTCCGGAAGCCGAGCTCGGCGAGGAGCTCGCGCACCTCCTGGGCGATGTACTCGAAGAACGTCACCACGAACTCCGGCTTGCCGCTGTATCGCTTGCGGAGCACGGGGTTCTGGGTGGCGACGCCGACCGGGCAGGTGTCGAGGTGGCAGACCCGCATCATGATGCAGCCCGAGACCACGAGCGGCGCGGTCGCGAAGCCGTACTCCTCGGCACCGAGGAGGGCGGCGATGACGACGTCGCGGCCGGTCTTGAGCTGGCCGTCCGTCTGGACGACGATCCGGTCGCGCAGCCCGTTGAGGAGCAGCGTCTGCTGGGTCTCGGCCAGGCCGAGCTCCCACGGACCTCCGGCGTGCTTGAGCGAGGTCAGCGGCGAGGCGCCGGTGCCGCCGTCGTGGCCGGAGATGAGCACGACGTCGGCGTGCGCCTTGGAGACGCCCGCCGCGACCGTGCCGACCCCGACCTCCGAGACCAGCTTGACGTGCACCCGCGCGCTCGGGTTGGCGTTCTTGAGGTCGTGGATCAGCTGTGCGAGGTCCTCGATGGAGTAGATGTCGTGGTGAGGGGGCGGACTGATCAGTCCCACGCCCGGCGTGGAGTAGCGCGTCTTGGCGACCCACGGATAGACCTTGTTGCCGGGCAGCTGGCCGCCCTCGCCGGGCTTGGCGCCCTGCGCCATCTTGATCTGGATGTCGTCGGCGTTGGTGAGGTACTCGGAGGTGACACCGAACCGTCCCGACGCGACCTGCTTGATCGCGCTGCGTCGCTCGGGGTCGTGGAGCCGGTCGGAGTCCTCCCCGCCCTCGCCGGTGTTCGACTTCGCACCCAGCCGGTTCATCGCGATCGCAAGGGTCTCGTGGGCCTCCTTGCTGATGGACCCGTAGGACATCGCGCCCGTCGAGAAGCGCTTGACGATCTCGGAGGCCGGCTCGACCTCCTCGATCGGGATCGGCTCACGGTCACCGGCGAAGCGGAACAGGCCACGCAGCGTCATCAGCCGCAGTGCCTGGTCGTCCACGCGCTGGGTGTACTGCTTGAAGATGTCGTACTGCCCGGTGCGGGTGGCGTGCTGGAGCCGGAAGACCGTCTCGGGGTCGAAGAGGTGCGGTTCCCCCTCACGACGCCACTGGTACTCGCCGCCGATGGCGAGCTGCCGGTGGGAGGGGGCGATGCCGGCCCGGGGGTACGCCACGGCGTGGCGGCGGGCGACCTCCTCGGCGATCGTGTCGAGCTCGATGCCACCGAGCTTGGAGGTGGTGCCGGTGAAGTACTTGTCGACGACCGCCTGCGAGAGGCCGACGGCCTCGAAGATCTGGGCGCCGGTGTAGGACGCCACGGTGGAGACGCCCATCTTGGACATCACCTTGAGCACCCCCTTGCCGAGCGCCTTCACCAAGTTGGCCATCGCCTGCTCCGGCTCCGCGGTGACGTAGTAGGCGTCGCGGGCCAGGTCCTCGACGCTCTCCATGGCGAGGTAGGGGTTGACCGCAGCCGCGCCGTACCCGATGAGGAGCGCGACGTGGTGCACCTCGCGCACGTCGCCGGCCTCGACCACGAGACCGACCTGGGTACGGGTCTTCTCGCGCACCAGGTGGTGGTGGACCGCGCCGGTGAGCAGCAGCGACGGGATCGGCGCCAGCTCCTGGGTGGAGTGGCGGTCGGAGAGCACGATCACGCGGGCGCCGTCGGCGATCGCGGCGGACACCTCGCGGCAGATCTCGTCGATCCGCTCGGCCATCGCGGCACCGCCGCGCTCGACGTCGTAGAGGCCGCGCGAGACGTGGGTGATGAAGCCCGGCATGTCGCCGTCACGGTTGATGTGGCGGATCTTGGCCAGGTCGTCGTTGGAGATGACCGGGAACGGCAGCACCACCTGCCGGCACGAGGCGGGCGCCGGCTCGAGCAGGTTGGCCTCCGGGCCGATGGTGCCGGCCAGCGAGGTCACGAGCTCCTCGCGGATCGCGTCCAGCGGCGGGTTCGTGACCTGGGCGAAGAGCTGGCTGAAGTAGTCGAACAGCAGCCGCGGCTTGTCGCTCAGCGCCGCGATCGGGGTGTCGGTGCCCATCGAGCCGAGCGGCTCGGCGCCGGTGTTCGCCATCGGCGAGAGCAGCACCCGCAGCTGCTCCTCGGTGTAGCCGAAGATCTGCTGGCGGCGGGTGACCGAGGCGTGGGTGTGGACGATGTGCTCGCGGTCCGGCAGGTCGTCGAGGTGGATCAGCCCGGCGTGGAGCCACTCGTCGTAGGGGTTCTCGGCGGCGAGCTCCGACTTGATCTCCTCGTCCTCGATGATCCGGTGCTCGTCGGTGTCGACGAGGAACATGCGGCCCGGCTTGAGCCGGCCCTTGCGGGTGATCGTGGCCGGGTCCAGCTCGAGCACGCCGACCTCGGAGGCCAGCACGACCAGCCCGTCGTCGGTGACCCAGTAGCGGGAGGGACGCAGCCCGTTGCGGTCGAGGACCGCGCCGATCTGGGTGCCGTCGGTGAAGACCACGCACGCAGGGCCGTCCCACGGCTCCATCATCGAGGAGTGGAAGCGGTAGAAGGCGCGCCGGGCGGGGTCCATCTCGGCGTGGTTCTCCCACGCCTCGGGGATCATCATCAGCACCGAGTGGGGCAGCGACCTGCCGCCGAGGTGGAGCAGCTCGAGCACCTCGTCGAACGAGGCCGAGTCCGACGCCCCCGGCGTGCAGATCGGGAACAGCCGGTCGAGGTCGCCCGAGATCAGGTCCGACTCGAGCAGCGCCTCGCGCGCCCGCATCCAGTTGCGGTTGCCCATGACGGTGTTGATCTCGCCGTTGTGGGCGATGAACCGGAACGGGTGGGCCAGCGGCCAGCTCGGGAAGGTGTTCGTGGAGAAGCGGGAGTGCACGACCGCCAGCGCCGAGGCGACCCGCTCGTCGAGCAGGTCGGGGTAGAAGTGGTCGAGCTGCTCGGTGGTCAGCATCCCCTTGTAGACCAGGGTGCGCGAGGACAGGGAGGGGAAGTACGTCCCCGTCTCCTTCTCGGCCCGCTTGCGCAGGCAGAACGCCTGCCGCTCCAGCGCCATCCCCGCGACCCGGGCGTTGGCGCCGGCGACGAAGACCTGGCTGAAGGTCGGCATCACGCTCAGCGCGGTGGCCCCCAGCACGTCGGCCTCGGTCGGCACGTCGCGCCAACCCAGGACGGCGAGTCCCTCCTCGGCGGCGAGCTCCTCGATCCGGCTGCGCGCCTTGGTGGCCTTCTCCTCGTCGCCCGGGAGGAAGGCGGTGCCGACGGCGTACGAGCCGTGGGTGGGGAGCTCGAAGTCGACCTCGGCCCGCAGGAAGGCGTCGGGGACCTGCATCAGGATGCCGGCACCGTCGCCGGAGTTCGGCTCGGCGCCCGCGGCGCCGCGGTGGTCGAGGTTGCGCAGCGCCGTGAGCGCCTTGGCCACGATGTCGTGGCTGGCCTCGCCGGTCAGCGTGGCCACGAACGCGACCCCGCAGGCGTCGTGCTCGTGGCGCGGGTCGTAGAGGCCCTGTGCAGGAGGGATGTGCGGCGGGAACGCGTGCGATGACACTGGGTCGTTCTCCCGTCGTCGTCGGTCGCCGACCCTCCCGGGGGAGCGTGCGACGAGTCAGCTGAAGCGGATGCCACGCAGGGGACGACGTTGGCCCAAGGCGCTCGGCAACGCTATCACCCGGTCGCGGTGGGCTCCTGCTCGTCTCTCGCCTGACGAACGACCGTCTCCCGACCGGGGTAGCGGCGCGCGGACCACACGAACCAGGCCGCCGCGGCCAGGAACAGCACGATCGAGGTCCAGACGTTGAGCCGCAGGCCGAGCACGTCGTTCATCTGGACGTCGTCGATGCGAAGCATCTCGATCCAGCCACGACCGAGCGTGTAGGCCATCACGTAGAGCGCCACGACGCGGCCGTGACCGAGCCGGAACCGGCGGTCCGCCCAGACCACGACGGCGAAGGCGGCGAGGTTCCAGAGGAACTCGTAGAGGAACGTCGGGTGGAAGGTCGCGACCTCGAGGTAGCCGACCGGGCGGAAGTCTGCAGCGATCTCGAGCCCCCACGGCAGGTCGGTGGGGCGCCCGAAGAGCTCCTGGTTGAAGTAGTTGCCCCAGCGACCGATCGCCTGCGCGACCAGGATCCCGGGGGCGATGGCGTCGAGCAGCGGGAGGACCTTGATGCCCTTGACCTTGGCGCCGACGATCACGCCGACCGCGCCCAGCGAGATGGCGCCCCAGATGCCGAGCCCGCCCTGCCAGACGTAGAGCGCTCCCCAGGGGTTGTCGGGGAAGTAGAGCTGCCAGTCGGTGGCGACGTGGTAGAGCCGGCCCCCGACGAGCCCGAAGGGCACCGCCCAGATCGCCAGGTCGGTGACCTCCCCCTTCTCGCCGCCGCGCGCGACCCAGCGTCGCTCGCCGATCCAGATCGCCGCGACGATGCCGAGGATGATCGCGAGGGCGTAGGCCCGCAGCGGGAACGGTCCGAGGTACCAGACGCCGTTGTCGGGACTCGGGATGCTCCAGAGCGTGACCATCAGACCTCTCCGGTCAGCAGGGTGTGGACGTCCTGGGCGAACTCCTCGGCGGAGGTGCCCTCGGTCCACACGATCGGGGCCCGGTCCTCGGCGTCGACGCCGATCACCTGGGTGCTGTGGGTGACCTCGTAGCCGCCGCTGGGGAGCTTCTCGCCCTTCTCGACGGCGACCCCGAGGTCCAGGCCGATGTCGGTGATCGTGTCGAGGTCACCGGTGAGACCGACGAACGCGGGGTCGAAGCGGTCGAGGTAGTCGCGCAGTGCCGCCTCGTCGTCGCGGGCCGGGTCGGTGGTCACGAACACCACCTGGACGTCCTCGCGGTCGGCCTCGTCGAGGCGGGTCAGCGCGCTGCTGAGGCTCGACATCACGATCTGGCAGATGTCGGGGCAGTTGGTGTAGCCGAAGAAGACCAGCGTGAGCCGCTCGTCGGTGTCCGCGGCCAGCGAGAACGGCTCGCCGTCGGTGTCGACCAGCGCGGTGTCGGGGACGACGTACGGCTCGGTGAGGACCGCCCCGCTGACGTCCCCCTCGGCCGGGGCGTCGGAGCCGCAGCCGGCGAGCAGGACGAGCGAGAGCAGGGCGACGAGGACGACGAAGCTCCTACGCACGCCTCACGCCCCCGGCCAGGTCCTCGGTGAGCGCCTCGAGCGCCCGCAGCCCGGCGGCCCGGTCACCGGGGTGGTCGAGCAGCGTGCGGACGAAGGCGGAGCCGACGATCACGCCGTCGGCGTACGACGCCACCTCGGCGGCCTGGTCGCCGTTGCTGACGCCCAGCCCGACCGCGACGGGCAGCTCGGTGACCGCGCGGGTGCGTGCGACGAGCGGCCCCGCCAGGTCGCTGGTGGTGGTCCGGGCGCCGGTCACACCCATCACGGCGGTGGCGTAGACGAAGCCGCGGCAGGCCTTCGTGGTCATGGCGATCCGGTCCTCGGTCGAGCTGGGGGCGACGAGGAAGACCTTGTCGAGGTCGTGGGCGTCCGCGGCAGCGATCCACTCGGCGCCGCTGTCGGGGGTGAGGTCGGGCGTGATCAGGCCCGCTCCCCCGGCACTCGCGAGGTCGGCCGCGAACCGCTCGACGCCGTAGCGCTCGACGGGGTTCCAGTAGGTCATCACCACCGTGGGCGTGCCGGTCGCGGCGACAGCCTCGACCGTGCGGAGCACGTCGGTCGTCCGCACACCGCCCTCGAGCGCCTGCTGCGCAGCCGCCTGGATGGTCGGGCCGTCCATGACCGGGTCGCTGTAGGGCAGCCCGACCTCGATCACGTCGCAGCCAGCGCCGACCAGCGCGGTCAGCGCCTCGATGCCGCCTGGGACGTCGGGGAAACCGGCCGGCAGGTAGCCGACGAGGGCTGCCCTGCCCTCGCCGCGGGCCTTGTCGAAGGCGGACGCCGTGGTGTTCATCCGATCGGCTCCTCGGTCGCTGACTCGGGGTCGAGGCCGAACCACTCGATGGCCGTCCCCATGTCCTTGTCGCCGCGGCCGCTCAGGTTGACCAGCATGATCGCCTCGGGGCCCTTCTCCTCGGCGAGGCGGCGGGCCGCGTCGAAGGCGCCGGCGAGCGCGTGGGCCGACTCGATCGCGGGGATGATGCCCTCGGTCCGGCTCAGCAGCGCCATCGCGTCCATCGCCTCGCGGTCGGTCACCGGGACGTACGTCGCGCGGCCGGTCGAGGACAGGTGGGCGTGCTGGGGGCCGACCCCGGGGTAGTCGAGGCCTGCGGAGATGGAGTGGGACTCGACGGTCTGGCCGTCGTCGTCCTGCAGCACGAAGGTCCGCGCCCCGTGGAGCACCCCGGGTGCGCCGGCCGAGATGGTGGCGGCGTGACGACCGGTCTCGACGCCGTCGCCGGCGGGCTCGAGCCCGAGGATCGCGACGTCCGGGTCGTCGAGGAACGCGGTGAAGAGCCCGATGGCGTTGGAGCCGCCCCCGACGCAGGCCGCCACGGTGTCGGGCAGCCGGCCCCAGTGGTCGAGGCACTGCGCGCGGGCCTCGTCGCCGATGCCGCGGCACAGGTCGCGCACCATGCTCGGGAACGGGTGGGGACCGGCGGCCGTGCCGAAGAGGTACGCGGTGTGGTCGACGCTGGCGACCCAGTCGCGCAGCGCCTCGTTGATGGCGTCCTTGAGAGTCGCGCTGCCGGAGGACACCGGCACCACGGTGGACCCGAGCAGCTTCATCCGTGCCACGTTGAGCGCCTGGCGCCGGGTGTCGACCTCGCCCATGTAGACGGTGCAGTCCAGCCCGAAGTACGCCGCGGCGGTGGCCGCGGCCACGCCGTGCTGGCCGGCGCCGGTCTCGGCGATCACGCGCGGCTTGCCCATCCGCCGGGTCAGCAGTGCCTGGCCGAGCACGTTGCGGATCTTGTGGGCGCCCGTGTGGTTGAGGTCCTCGCGCTTGAGCAGCAGGGTCACGCCGAGCTGCTCGCTGAGGCGTTCGGCGTGGTAGAGCGGGCTCGGCGTGTTGGCGAACTCGCGCAGGATCGCCTCGAAGTCCCGCTGGAAACCCGGGTCCGCCTTGGCGTCCTGCCAGGCGGCGTCGAGCTCGTCGAGCGCGGCGACCAGCGCCTCGGGCATGAAGCGACCGCCCCACTGGCCGAAGTAGCCCCGCTCGTCGGCGTCCCAGCCGAGGGCGGTGTCGTCGGCGGTCATCGCGTCACTCCTGTCGTCCCGGTCATGGCGGCCACGGCGGCCGCGGGGTCCCCGCCCCTGACCAGAGCCTCCCCCACCAACACAACCCGGGCCCCTGCGGCGACGTACGACGCCACGTCGGCGGGGCCGGTGATCCCGGACTCGGCGACCAGCACGCGGTCCTCGGGCACGAGGGGCGCGAGCCGTGCGAAGGCGCCGGGATCGACCTCGAGGGTCTTGAGGTTGCGGGCGTTGATGCCGACCAGCTCGGCGCCGAGGGCGACGGCCCGCTCGGTCTCGGCCTCGTCGTGGACCTCCACGAGCACGGTCAGCCCGAGCGTCCGGGCCTCGTCGTGGAGCAGGCGCAGCCGGTCGTCGTCGAGCGCCGCCACGATCAGCAGCGCGAGGTCCGCACCGGCGGCGCGGGCCTCGAGCAGCTGGTAGGGCTCGACCATGAAGTCCTTGCGCAGCAGGGGCGTGTCGACCGCGGCCCGCACGGCGCGGAGGTCGTCGAGGCTGCCGCCGAAGCGACGCTCCTCGGTGAGGACGCTGATCGCGGCCGCCCCGCCCGCGGCGTAGCGGCGCGCGAGGTCGGCCGGGTCGGGGATGTCGGCGAGGTCGCCCTTGCTGGGACTGCGTCGCTTGACCTCGGCGATCACGCTGCAGCCGGGGTCGCGGAAGTGGGGCATCGGGTCCCGGGGCGGATCCACGTCGGCCAGCGCGGCACGCAGGTCCGCGTCAGGGGTCACCGCACGGCGGCGGTCGAGGTCGATCCGTACCCCGGCGACGATGTCGTCGAGCACGGACATGGTGAGGTCCTCAGTGGTCGGAGCTGTTGAGACCCATCCTGGCCATCACGGCGAACACCACGAGGGCGGCGACGCCGAGGGCGCAACCGACCCAGAACAGCGTCATGCTGACCGGGTCGAGCATCAGGCCCACACCGCCGACGATGAAACCGAGCATCGCCACCGTGACGCCGGTCCAGGCGGCGGGGGTGTTGCCGTGGTTGTCAGCCATGCGGGTGCTCCTCGATGCGGGTGGGCGGTGCGGGGCAAGTGTAGTGAAACCGCTCAGGCGGTCGGGTCACGGCCCTCGTCCATCGACTTCCACAGGTCGATGCTCGACTGCTCCTCCAGAGGTACGTCGGCCACACCTCGCCCGCCGGGGGCGTCGTAGCGGCTCCCCATCTCCGGCCAGGCCGGGCACCACGCGACGGCGAGGACGGTCGCCACGACCGAGGCGAGCGCCCCGAGGGCCGCGGCCCAGAACCACCCCGTCGTCTCGGTGAGCCCGACGTCGGTGCGGGTCGCCCCGGTGGGGAACGCCTCGAGCACCTGGTCGGGCAGCGTGAGGTAGCCGGACACGACCGCCGCGACCAGCCCGAGCGAGACCAGGCACGCCAGCACGAGCACCGCCCGGCGTACGACCCGGCGGGTCACCAGCACCACGCCCCAGCAGGCGAGCACCACCAGCCCCAGCGCGAGCGCGAGCGGCATCTCCCCGGCCTCGGACACCTGGCCGAGCGGGTCGCTCCCCTCCGGCACCGAACGGTCGACGACCCATGCCTGGTTGCCTGCGAGCGAGACGAGCAGGCCCGCGGCGAGGCCGAGGGCCACGACCGGCCCGAACGTACGCCTCCGCCCGGCGGCGGGCTCAGCCATCCCCGAGCACCAGGTCGGCGTCGAAGCAGGTGCGGTCGCCGGTGTGGCAGGCGACGCCGGTCTGGTCGACCTTGACCAGCAGGGTGTCGCCGTCGCAGTCGAGCCGGATCTCGTGGACGTCCTGGACGTGGCCCGAGGTCTCGCCCTTGACCCAGTACTCCTGGCGCGAGCGCGACCAGTACGTCGCCCGGCCGGTCTCGAGGGTCCGGGCCAGCGCCTCGTCGTCCATCCAGCCGAGCATCAGCACCTCGCCGGTGTCGTGCTGCTGGACCACCGCCGGCACCAGGCCCTCGGCGGTCCGCTTGAGGCGGGCGGCGATCGCGGGGTCGAGATCGGTCATGCGCCCATCATCCCACCGGACCGGTCGTCAGCCCGCCCCGCCCGCGGGTGCCCTCTGGGCGACCCAGGAGGCATAGAGGCCGGCGTAGACCGACCCCTCCTCGGCTGCCAGCCGCGCGTGGGGACCACGCTGCACGATCCGGCCACGGTCGACCACGACGACCTCGTCGGCGCTCTCGGCCGTCGACAGCCGGTGGGCGATGGTGACGCTGGTGCGGCCCGACATCAACCGCTCCAGCGCCCGGGCTATCCGCATCTCCAGTTGCGGGTCGACGGCGCTGGTGGCCTCGTCGAGCACGAGCAGGTCGGGGTCGGCGAGGTGGGCGCGGAGCAGGGCGACCAGCTGGCGCTCCCCCGCCGACAGCGACTCGCCGCGCTGGCCGACCTGCGTCTCGAGGCCGCGGGGCAGGCCGTCGAGCCAGTCGCTGAGGCCGAGCTCGGCGGCACTGGCACGGATCTCCGCCTCGGTCGCGTCGAGCTTGCCGTAGCGGACGTTGGCCGTGATCGTGTCGTCGAAGAGGAAGCCCTCCTGCGGGACCAGCACCACGCTGGACCTGAGGCTGCGCTGGGCGAGGTCGCGGACGTCGATGCCGTCGAGCAGCACCGCACCCCGCGAGGGGTCCATCAGCCTGGTCAGCAGCTTGGCGAAGGTCGACTTGCCGGAACCGGTCTCGCCGACGATGGCGATGCGGGTGCCGGAGTCGATGGTCATCGACACGTCGTGGAGCACCGGCGACCCGCCCGGGTAGGCGAAGGTCACGCCGTCGAAGGTGACGTCGATCGGGCCGCGCGGCAGCACCTGGCCGTCCTCGCCGGGGTCGACGAGGTCGGCCGGGGTCTCCAGGATGCCGATCACCCGGCGCCAGCTCGCGATGGCGTTCTGGGCGTCGGTGAGGATCTGGGTGCCCATCTGGACGGGTCCGACGAAGAGGGTCACCAGGAAGGCGAAGGCCAGCACCCGGCCCGCGGTCATGTCTCCGGTGAAGCCGAGCATCACGCCCACGATGATCACGCCGGCGTTGGCCAGCCCGGCGGAGATGCCGCCGAGGGAGAACGACACCACGGTGTACTGCTGGGCCTTCACGCTGGCGGCCTTGAACTCGTCGATCGCGGTGTCGATGCGGTGCTGGGTACGGTCCTCGACGGCGTAGGCGCGGACCACCTCGGCGCCGACGACCGGCTCCGAGATCGCCGAGAGCAGCACGCCGACCTGGCGGCGTACGACGGCGTAGGCCGCGGTCAGCTTGCGCTGGAACCAGCGGATCGAGAGGAACAGCGGCGCGAACGCGACCCACACCACGATCGTGAGCTGCCAGCTGTAGACGAGCATGATCGCGGTCGCGACCAGGATCTGGCCGATGCTGACGATGAAGATCAGGCCACCGAAGACCAGGAACTGGCTGACCTGGTCGACGTCGGTGGTCACCCGGGAGACCAGGGCGCCGCGACGCTCGGTGTTCTGAGTCAGCAGAGGCAGGTCGTGGACGTGGCGGAACGCCTTGATCCGCAAGGTGGCGAGGCCGCGTTCGGAGGTGCGGAAGAGCCGGCTGGTCATGAGGTAGGAGGCGGCGCTGGTGAGCACGATGCCCACGAAGCAGACCAGCCCGATCAGGACCACGAAGGACACGTCGGGACCGCCGTCGCCCCGGAGCCCCTGGTCGAGGGTCTGCTGCACCGCGATCGGCACGATCACCTGGCCGAAGGACGCGATGACGGCCAGCAGCAGGGTGAGCCGGAAGCCCTCCTTGAGCTCGGGGCTGATCGCGACCCCGCGGCGGATGGTCTCGATCGGGGCGAGGTCCTCGCCGGTGTCGAGGCGGGTGCCGCTCGTCGGCTCCGTCGTCGCGGTGCTCATCGGCGCTCCCCCGCACGCTCGCCGGCCGACTCGGCGGCCTCGTGGGCGGCCTGCTCGTAGGCGTTGACCAGCCGGGCGTACGCGGGGCTGCGGCCGAGCAGCTCGGCATGGGTGCCCCGGTCGGCGACCCGGCCACCCGCGAGGTGGATCACCTCGTCGGCGAGCCCGATCGTGGCCTTGCGGTAGGCGACGACGACCACGGTGCCGCCCCGGTCGTCGGCCCGCAGCGTCTGGAGGATCCGGGCCTCGACCTCGGGATCGACCGCCGACGTCGCGTCGTCGAGGATCAGCAGCCGTGGGCGTCGGACGAGGGCGCGGGCCAGCGAGATGCGCTGCCGCTGGCCACCGGACAGGGACGTGCCGCGCTCGCCCAGGCGGCTGTCGAGGCCGTCGGGCAGGGCCGCCACGAAGCCGTCCGCCTCGGCGGCGCGCAGCGCCTCCCAGACCTCCTCGTCGGGCAGGTCGGCACCGAGCGTGACGTTGTCGCGGACCGTGTCGTCGAACAGGAACGCGGTCTGACCCACCACGGACACCGAGCCGGCCAGCTCGCCGCGGGCCAGGTCGCGCAGGTCGACACCGTCGACGAGCACCCGGCCCCGGTCGGGGTCGAAGAGCCGGGTGAGCAGGTTGGTGAGGGTGCTCTTGCCCGAGGCGGTGGCGCCGACGAGCGCGACCGTCCGGCCGGGCTCGACGTCGAAGCTGACCCCGTCCAGGAGCGGGGCGTCCTCCTCGAAGGAGTAGGCCAGCCGGTCGACCTCGAGCCGGGCGCCGGAACCGTCGGCGGCCAGCGCGCGCTCGCCGTACGCCATGGCGCCGGTGGCCTCCACCACCCGCTGGGCGCGGTGGTAGCCGACCACGCTGCGGGGGAACTCCCCGAGCAGCCAGCCGATGGAGCGGATCGGGAAGGACACGATCGTCAGCAGGTAGGCGACGGTCACGACGTCGCCGGCGTCGGAGGCTCCACTGATCACGCGCGCGGTCCCCACCGCGAGGACCACCAGCACCCCGATGTTGGGCAGCGAGGCGAGGGTGGGGTCGAAGGCGGCCCGGATCCGGCCGGCCCGGACGTTGACGTCGCGCAGCTCGTGGGCCTTGCGGCGGAAGCGCTCGGTCTCCTCCCCCTCACGGCCCAGGGTCTTGACCACCAGGGCGCCGTCGAAGGACTCGTGGGCGATCTCGCTCACCTCGGCGCGGAGGCCCTGGGCGCGCGTCATCAGCGGGGAGGCGAGGCGCTGGTAGGCGAGGTTGGCGACCACGACCGCGGGGAAGACCAGCAGCCCGACCAGCGCCAGCACGACGTCGGCGAGCAGCATCTGCACGATGGCGATGACCATCATCACGAGCGTGCCCACCGCCATCGGCAGCGGCGCGATGGGACCCCAGGCCGCCTCGACGTCGGAGTAGGCGTTGGAGAGCAGCTGCCCCGTCGGGTGGCGCTGGTGCCACTCCATGGGGAGCGAGAGGTACTGGCGCGTGACCGCACGGCGGGTGTGCGCCTGCATGCGGTACTGCATGATGCCGGCGCCGAGGCGGCGGGCCACGATGCCGACCGCGCGCAGCAGGGCGACGCCGAGGAAGAGGGCGAGGACGGCCCACAACAGGCTGCTGTCGACCTCGCCGGTGGCGAAGGCGGGGATCACGACGTGGTCGGTGGCCCACCCGAGCACCCAGGCGTCGGCGACGGTCAGCGCCCCGAAGAGCACGCTCCCGACGGTGGAGAGGGCGAAGATGCCGGGCTCCCGCCTGATGGCGACGCCGAGTACGGCGAACCCCTCACGCGTCGTCGACCCGCGGTGCTCGCTCCACTCGTCCGCCACTTTGGCCCAGGCTCCCCTCGTCCGTCATCGCGCAACCGCGCGCCCGGACAGGCTATTCCGCAGGACCGACAGGAACCCAATCGGTTGCCGTCGGCAACGACGATCCCGTGTACGGGGGCTTGTGCTGGGCAAGCTCGCCCCGGTCAGCTTCCCCGGTCGCCCGGGGAAACCGACAAGGCCACGACACCCCGATCAGGTCCGAAGCCGCGCCAGGAACGTCCGCGTCCGCTCCTCCCGCGGGGCGCCGAGCACCTCGGCCGGTGTACCGCGCTCGTGGATCACGCCGTCGTGGAGGAAGCAGACCGTGTCGGCCACCTCGCGGGCGAAGCCCATCTCGTGGGTGTTGAGCAGCATGGTCACGCCCTCGGCCTTGAGCTCGCCGAGCAGGTCGAGCACCTCGCCGACGAGCTCGGGGTCGAGCGCGGAGGTCACCTCGTCGAGCAGCATCAGCGCCGGCTGGGCGACCAGAGCCCGGGCGATGGCCACCCGCTGCTGCTGGCCGCCGGAGAGGTCGTCGGGCCTCGCGGTGGCCTTCTCCCGCAGCCCGACCCGGTCCAGCATCGCGAGGCTGCGCTCCTCGGCCTCGTCACGGCCGACGCCGTGCACCTTGACCAGCGCGAGCGTCAGGTTGCCGACCACGGAGAGGTGCGGGAACAGGTTGTAGGCCTGGAAGACCAGGCCCATCCGCGCCCGGACCGCGTCGGCGTCGACCCGCGGGTCGGTGATGTCCTCCCCCTCGAAGGTGATCCTCCCGTCGTCGACGACCTCGAGCAGGTTGGCGCAGCGCAGCAGGGTCGACTTGCCCGACCCGGACGCACCGATCAGCACCACGCACTGGCCGGGCTCGACCACCAGGTCGACGTCGCGCAGCACGACGTTGCGGCCGAAGCTCTTGCGGACGCCCGCCATCTCGAGCAGCGCCATCAGAGCATCCCTCCGGCCCCGTGGAAGCCCTGCTTGCGCGCGAACCAGTCCGTGGCGCGCGCCATCGGGATGGTCAGGCAGATGAAGAGGAACCCGGCCACGACGTACGGCGTGTAGTTGAAGTCCTTCGCCGTCTCGATGCGGGCCGCCTGGATCGCGTCGACCACGCCGAGCACGGCGATCAGGCCGGAGTCCTTCTGCAGCGAGACCAGGTCGTTCATCAGGGGTGGCAGGACGCGACGCCAGGCCTGTGGCAGCACCACGAGGCGAAGGTTCTGGGCATAGCTCAGCCCGAGCGCCCGGCCGGCCAGCCGCTGCGAGGGGTGGACCGACTCGATCCCCGCGCGGAACACCTCCGCGACGTAGGCGGAGTAGGACAGCACCAGCGCCGCGCAGCCCCAGAAGAGGGCCGACCGCGGCAGGCCCGCGAGGTCGAGCGCCGGCCCGCCGAAGCCGAGCAGGAACAGCAGGAGCAGCAGCGGCAGGCCGCGGAACACGTCGACGTACACCGTCCCGAGGAGCCGCAGCGGGAAGGCCACCGGCCCCCGGACGGTCCGCATCACCGCGATCGTGAGGCTGAGCAGCAGGATCAGCACCGCGCAGATCAGCATCACCCGGATGTTGAGCCACAACCCGTCGAGGACGGCGGGGAACGAGTCGACCGCCTTGTCCCAGTCGAAGTAGGTCTCCTGGACCCGCTCCCAGCCCGGGGAGCTGACGACCGCCCACCCCGCCAGCCCGAGCAGCACCGTGGTGCTGGCGAACGCCACCAGCGCGCTGCGCAGCGTCCGCCGGCGCCGGAAGGCGTCGCGCTCCCTCTGGACGGCCGAGGGCTCCCAGGCCGGGGCCGTCGGCTGACCGCTCAGGACAGCTCCGGTGCGCCCTGCTGGGCCAGCCACTCGTCGGCCAGCTCGTCGAGGGTGCCGTCCTCACGGAGCGTGTCGACCGCCTGGCTGACGCAGTCGGTGAGCGGGCTGTCGAGGTCGAGCACCGCCCCGAACTGCTCCACCTCACCGCCGGTCTGCGGCAGCTGGCCGACGATCACGCCGTCGTCGAGCTGCACCGCCGTCATGAAGTACGCCGTCGGAAGGTCGACCACGATGCCGTCGATCTGCCCGTTGTTCAGCGCCTGCACCGCCTGGTCGTTCGTGTCGAACGGCGCCGCCTCCTGGGAGGACTGGATCTGGTCGGTGATGGCGGTGTAGCTGGTGGTGCCGACCTGGGCGCCGAGCTTGGCGTCCTGCAGCTCGTCGACGCTCGAGGCCCCGTCGATGGCACTTCCGGCCGTGGTGACGACCGCCTGCCGGACGTCGTAGTAGCCGCTGGAGAAGTCGACGGCCTGGCGACGCTCCTCGGTGATGGAGACCTGGTTGACGTCGAAGTCGAACTTCTTCTCGCCCGGGCTCACGACCGCGTTGAACGGCACCTTGGCCCACTCGACCTCGTCCTGGGCGAAGCCGAGCTGCTCGGCGATCGCGTAGGCCACGGCCGACTCGTAGCCCTGGCCGTTGCTGGGGTCGTTGTCGACGAACCAGGGCGGGTACGCCGGGTTGTCGGTGGCGATGGTCAGGACACCCTCCGAGTAGGTGTCGAGATTGTCCCGGTCGCAGGCGTCCGCCGACGGCGAGGCGTCGTCCTGGGCCGTGGTCGCCTCGTCGCGCGGGGCGCAGGCGGTGAGCATGAGGGCCACCGCGGTGAGGGTGGCGAGGCCGGTGCCTCGGATGGTCGTGCGCATGCGAGAAGAGTAGGACTCCGCGACGGCGTTCGGGGCCCGGCGCGGCTCCGACGGACGCCCACCCGTCCGGAGGGGTGGTTGCGGCCTCGAGCGTCCGGGGGGAAGACTCGCGAGCTGTGCGGGGCCATCTCGGGTGCCGCAGGCACCGGGAGGCTCCATGACCCACACCGTCGAGCCGGAGGCCTCGGGCTCCCCGTCCCAGACGGGGGAGTTGCGCAAGGGCCTCAAGCAGCGGCACCTGACGATGATCGCCATCGGCGGCGTCATCGGCGCCGGCCTCTTCGTCGGCTCCGGCGCGGTGATCACCGAGGCCGGGCCGGGCGCCTTCCTCACCTACCTGGTCACCGGTGCACTCATCGTCCTGGTGATGCGGATGCTCGGCGAGATGGCCACCGCGAACCCGTCCACCGGGTCGTTCTCCGACTACTCCCGCAAGGCGCTCGGCGGCTGGGCGGGCTTCTCGGTCGCCTGGCTCTACTGGTACTTCTGGGTGATCGTGGTCGGCTTCGAGGCCGTCGCCGGGGCCCAGATCCTCACGTACTGGTTCGACGCGCCGCTGTGGATGCTGTCCCTGGGCCTGATGGTGCTGATGACCGCCACCAACCTCGTCTCCGTCTCCTCCTACGGCGAGTTCGAGTACTGGTTCGCGAGCATCAAGGTCGCGGCGATCATCGTCTTCCTCGTGCTGGGAACCCTGTTCGTCGTCGGCCTCTGGCCGGGACAGAGCTTCGACGTCAGCAACATGACCGCCCACGGCGGGTTCCTCCCCCACGGCATCGGCGCGATCTTCTCCAGCATCGTCGTCGTGGTCTTCTCGATGGTCGGGGCCGAGATCGCCACCGTGGCGGCGGCCGAGTCGCACGACCCGGAGAAGGCGATCGCCCGGGCCACCCAGTCGGTGATCGTGCGGGTGCTGACCTTCTACGTCGGCTCCGCGCTGCTGCTGGTGTGCATCCTGCCGTGGAACGACAACGAGCTCGGGTCCTCCCCGTTCGTCGCCGCGTTCACCGCGATGGGCATCCCGTACGCCGACCACCTGATGAACGCGGTCGTGCTCACCGCGGTCCTCTCCTGCCTCAACTCGGGGCTCTACACCGCCTCCCGGATGCTCTTCGTGCTCGGCGCCCGGCGCGAGGCGCCCATGCGGCTGATCACGGTCAACGGGCGAGGCGTCCCCGTGTGGGCGATCCTCGCGTCGACGGTGGTGGGCTTCCTCAGCGTCATCGCCGCGTACGTCTCGCCGGACACCGTGTTCCTGTTCCTCCTCAACTCCTCCGGCGCGGTCATCCTGTTCGTCTACCTGCTGATCGCCGTGTCCCAGTTCGTGCTGCGCCGCCGCACGGACGAGGCGGAGCTCACCGTGAAGATGTGGCTCTTCCCGTGGCTCACGGGCGTCGCCGCTCTGGGCATCGTCGCGGTGCTGCTGCAGATGGCCTTCAACGCCGACACCCGCTCGCAGCTGCTGCTCAGCCTGCTGTCCTTCGGCGTCGTCCTCGCGCTCTACGGGGTCACCCGGTGGCGCGGCGGCTCGGTGTCGGCCGAGGAGGTCGAGGCGATCGGCACGGGTCGTGCCGCCGACCGGGCGCAGGCCCGCAAGGTGCTGGTGCTCGCCAACCGGACGCTGACCGGCGAGGAGCTGCACGACGCGCTGGAGCAGCTGCCGGGCAGCGGCTCGGCGGACTACTACGTCGTCGTCCCCGCCAACCCGGTCGACACCGGTGAGGCCGACCGGGAGGGCGCGGCGTTCGTGTGGGAGGCGACCACGACCGCTGCCACCCGCCGGCTCGAGCAGACCCTCGAGATGCTGCGCGATCGCGGGCTCACCGTCGACGGCGAGCTCGGGGACTACCGGCCGCTGGTCGCCCTCGACCAGGCGATGCGCCGCTTCCACGCCGACCACGTGGTGATCTCGACCCAGCCCGACGACCACTCCACGTGGTTGCGCCACGACCTCGTGGCCAGGGCGAGGGAACGCCTGGACGTCCCGGTCCACCACGTCGTGGTCCGCGAGCCCGACCCGCGGGGCTGACGCGGCTCGCCGGATGTCCTAGGCACGCACCGGGTGACCGGCCGCGGCGAGCGCCTGCTTGACGTCGGCGATCCGCAGCGTGCCGAAGTGGAAGACCGTGGCAGCCAGGACGGCGCCGGCGCCGGCGTCGACGGCCGGTGCGAAGTGCTCGAGACGGCCCGCTCCCCCGCTGGCGATCACGGGGATCGACACCACGCGGCGGACGGCGGCGATCAGGTCGAGGTCGAAGCCGTCGGTCGTGCCGTCGGCGTCCATGGCGTTGAGCAGGATCTCGCCTGCGCCGAGGTCCGCGGCCCGGCGGGCCCACTCGACGGCGTCGAGCCCGGTCGACGTACGACCACCGTGGGTGGTGACCTCGAAGCCGGAGTCGGTGTCGGGGGCGCGACGGGCGTCGACGGAGAGCACCAGCACCTGGTTGCCGAACCGGTCGGCGATCTCGGCGACGAGCTCGGGCCGGCGGATGGCCGCGGTGTTGACGGCGATCTTGTCGGCACCCGCGCGCAGCAGCCGGTCCACGTCGGCGACGCTGCCGATCCCGCCGCCCACCGTCAGCGGGATGAAGACCTCCTCGGCGCAGCGGGAGACCATCTCCATGGTCGTCGCGCGGCCCTCGTGGGAGGCGGAGATGTCGAGGAAGGTGAGCTCGTCGGCCCCTTCGGCGTCGTAGAGCTTCGCGAGGGCCACCGGGTCACCGGCGTCGCGGAGGTCCTGGAAGTTGACACCCTTGACGACCCGGCCACCGTCGACGTCGAGGCAGGGGATGACCCGGACGGCCAGGGTCATGCGCGCGTCCCCCGGGTCAGGGCGAGCGCCTGCTCGAGCGTGAACCGGCCCTCGTAGAGCGCGGTGCCGATGATGGCGCCCTCCACGCCCTGGCCGACCAGGCCTTGCAGCGCCTCGAGGTCGGAGAGCTCGGTGATGCCGCCACTCGCCACGACGGGTCGTTCGGTGGCCGCGCACACGTCGGCCAGCAGCTGCAGGTTGGGCCCCTCGAGCATGCCGTCCTTGTTGACGTCGGTGACGACGTAGCGGGCACAGCCCTCGGCGTCGAGACGCGCCAGGACGTCGTAGAGGTCGCCGCCGTCGCGGGTCCAGCCGCGGGCCGCGAGGGTCCGACCACGGACGTCGAGGCCGACCGCGACCCGGTCGCCGTACTCCGCGATCGCGGCGGCGCACCACTCCGGCTGCTCGAGAGCGGCGGTGCCGATGTTGACCCGCCGACACCCGGTCGCCATCGCGGCCGCGAGCGACTCGTCGTCACGAATCCCGCCGCTCATCTCGACCCGGATGTCGAGGGCGCCCACGATCTGGGCCTGCAGCTCGCGGTTGTGGCCGCGCCCGAAGGCGGCGTCGAGGTCGACGAGGTGGATCCACTCCGCCCCGGCGTCCTGCCAGCGCATCGCCGCCTCGACCGGGTCGCCGAACCGCTTCTCCGAGCCGGCCACCCCCTGCACCAGCTGCACCGCCTGGCCCCCGGCGATGTCGACGGCGGGCAGCAGCTCGAGGCTCTGTCCTGAGCCTGTCGAAGGGAAGTCGCTCACGGGACGAGGGTAGTGACCGTCGGGGCGGTGGGGCCGCCTGGGGTTTCCCCGGTCGACCGGGGAACCCCGGGGTTCGTCACCCAGGCAACGGGCACGAACCCCAGAGACTCGCGGACGAACCTCGGGCTGGGCCGGTACACCTGTCGCCTGCCGCCGGCGCCCCGGTCGACCTGGTGTGCGAGTCGCGCGCCTGGAGGGGGAGGCATCGGCCGCAAGCGTCGGTCGCGACCCGTCACAGCGACAAGACCCAGTTGCGCAGCAGCGCGGCTCCGGCGTCCCCGGACTTCTCGGGGTGGAACTGGGTGGCGGTGAGCGGGCCGTTCTCGACGGCGGCGACGAAGCGGTCACCGCCGTGCTCGGCCCAGGTCACGAGCGGGGCGCGGGTGCGGTCGTTGGTCTCGAGCACCCAGTCGCGGACGCCGTAGGAGTGCACGAAGTAGAAGTGCTCGTCCTCGATGCCGGCGAACAGCGCGGTCCCGTCTGGTGCCTCGACGGTGTTCCAGCCCATGTGCGGGACGACCGGTGCCTGCAGCCGCTCGACCACGCCGGGCCACTCGTGGCAGCCCTCGGTCTCGACGCCGTGCTCGACGCCGCGGGCGAAGAGGACCTGCATGCCGACGCAGATCCCGAGCACCGGACGGCCACCGGCCAGCCGCCGGCCGATCATCCGGTCGCCCTTGACCCCGCGCAGACCGGCCATGCAGGCGGCGTACGCCCCGACGCCGGGGACCACGAGCCCGTCAGCGGCGAGGCCGGCCTGGAAGTCGGCGGTGAGCGTCACGTCGGCGCCGGCACGCTCGAGCGCGCGGACGGCGGAGCGGAGGTTGCCGGACCCGTAGTCGAGGACGACGACGTCCGGCACTACAGCGCACCCTTGGTCGAGGGGATCCCCGTCTCGCGCGGGTCCAGCGCCACGGCGTCGCGGAAGGCGCGTGCGAAGGCCTTGAACTGCGTCTCGACCAGGTGGTGCGGGTCGCGACCGGCGAGCACCCTCACGTGCAGCGCCAGGTGGGCGTGGAAGGCGAGGGTCTCGAAGACGTGGCGGGTCAGGGAGCCGGAGTAGCCGGGGCCGGTGTCGCCACCGATGACGACGTACGCCTGTCCCTCGGGCTCGCCGGTGTGGACGCAGTACGGCCGGCCGGACACGTCGACCACGGCCTGCACCAGCGCCTCGTCGAGCGGCACCGTGGCATCGCCGAAGCGGCGGATGCCAGCCTTGTCGCCGAGGGCCTCGCGGATCGCCTGGCCGAGCACGATCGCGGTGTCCTCGACGGTGTGGTGGGCGTCGATGTGGGTGTCGCCCTGGCTCTGGACGACGAGGTCGACCAGCGCGTGCCGGGCGAAGGCGATGAGCATGTGGTCGTAGAACCCGACGCCGGTGGACACGTCGTGGCGCCCCGATCCGTCGAGGTCGAGCTCGACGTGGACCTTGGACTCGCTGGTCTGCCGGTCCACGGTGGCGGTGCGCGTCATGACATCTCCTTCATCACCTCGGTGAGTGCCGTCCGGAATTGTCCCATCTCCGCGGGGGTGCCCATGGACACCCGCAACCATCCGGACGGACCGGTCTCCCGGATCAGCACGCCACGGTCGACCAGCGCCTGCCAGACCGCGTGCCGGTCGTCGAAGGTGCCGAAGAGCGCGAAGTTGGCGTCGCTGTCGGCGACGGTGAGCCCCTGCTCGCGCAGCCAGGCGACCGTCCGGTCACGCTCGGCCCTGAGCTCGTCGACCTGCGCGAGCAGCTCGTCGGTGTGGCGCAGCGCCGACAGCGCGGTCGCCTGCGTCACGGCCGAGAGGTGGTACGGCAGCCGGACGACCCGGATCGCGTCGCAGATCGCAGGGTCGGCGGCGAGGTAGCCGAGCCGGGCGCCGGCCAGGGCGAACGCCTTGCTCATCGTGCGTGTCACGACCAGGTTGTGGTGGTCGGGCAGCAGCTCGAGGGCGCTGGGGGTGCCGGCGCGGCGGAACTCGCCGTACGCCTCGTCGACGACGACCAGCCCGTCCCCCGCGGCCTCGCAGAGCAGGCCGACCGCCTCGGGCGGGAGCGCGGTGCCGGTCGGGTTGTTCGGGCTCGGCAGCAGCACCACCGACGGTCGCCGCTCGAGCACCAGGTCGCGGGCGTGGTCGAGGTCGAGGGTGAAGTCCTCCTCGCGGTGCCCGACGACCCACTCGGTGAGGGTGTCACGGGCGTACTCGGGATACATCGAGTACGTCGGCGCGAAGCTCAGAGCCACCCGACCCGGCCCGCCGAAGGCCTGCAGCAGCTGCAGCATCACCTCGTTGGAGCCGTTGGCCGCCCAGACGTGGGCCGGGGTCAGGTCGCGGCCACCGTCCTGGCCCAGGTAGGCGGCCAGGGCGGCGCGGAGCTCCACGAACTCCCGGTCGGGGTAGCGGTTCAGACCGGCTGCCGCCTCGCCCGCGGCCCGCGCGATGTCGGCTACGCACGCGGCGCTCGGCGGATAGGGGTTCTCGTTGACGTTGAGCTGGACGGGTGCCTGCTCGAGGGAGAGCTGGGGCGCGCCGTACGGCGCCAGGCCCCGCAGCTCCTCCCGCAGGGGAGGCCACGTCATGACTGCTCGTCCAGCCGGATCGCCACCGCGCGGCCGTGGGCCGGCAGGTCCTCGGCCTCGGCGAGGACCCCGACGTGGCCGGCGACCTCCGCCAGGGCTGCGCGGGAGTAGTCGACGACGTGCACCGACTTCAGGAACGCCCGGACCGAGAGCCCGCTGGAGTGGCAGGCGCAGCCCGCGGTGGGGAGCACGTGGTTGGAGCCGGCGCAGTAGTCGCCGAGGCTGACCGGGGCGTACGGGCCCACGAAGATCGCGCCGGCGTTGCGCACCCGGGCCGCCACGGCCACCGCGTCGCGGGTGTGGATCTCGAGGTGCTCGGCGGCGTAGGCGTCGACGACCGCCACGCCCTGGTCGACGTCGTCGACGAGGACGATCCCGGACTGCTGCCCGCCGAGGGCGGTGCTGATCCGCTCGGTGTGCCGGGTCTCGTGGACCTGCTTCTCGAGCTCGACGACGACCTCGTCGGCGAGCCGCTCGGAGTCGGTCACCAGCACGCTGGCGGCGGCCGGGTCGTGCTCGGCCTGGCTGATCAGGTCCGCCGCGACGTACGCCGGGTCGGCGGTGTCGTCGGCGAGGATCGCGATCTCGGTGGTGCCGGCCTCGGAGTCGATGCCGACCACGCCGCGCAGCAGCCGCTTGGCGGCGGCGACGTAGATGTTGCCCGGGCCGGTGACGAGGTCGACCGGCCGGCAGGGGCCTGCGCCGTAGCCGAACATCGCGATGGCCTGGGCGCCGCCGACGGCGTAGACCTCGTCGACGCCGAGCAGGGCGCAGGCGGCCATGATCGTGGGCTCCGGCAGACCGCCGTGGTCCTTCTGGGGCGGGCTGGCCAGGGCGATCGAACCGACGCCGGCGACCTGGGCGGGGACCACGTTCATGACGACGCTCGAGACCAGCGGCGCGAGTCCGCCGGGGACGTAGAGGCCGACCCGGCCCATCGGAACCTTGCGGTGGGTCACCACGGCGCCGGTGGCGAGCTCGGTGGTGACGTCGTGCTCGAGCTCGGCCTCGCAGGTGGCGCGGAGCCGGCGGACCGACTCCTCCAGCGCAGACCGGACGGTCCGGTCGAGCTCGTCGAGAGCGGTCTGCAGCGCCTCGCGCGGCACGACGACGTCGTCGGCGACCACGCCGTCGAACTGCGCGCCGTACTCGAGGACCGCCTCGACGCCCCGCGTGCGGACCGCCTCGACGACCGGCCGGATCAGATGGGTCGCGGCCTCGACGTCGAGCTCCGCGCGGGGCACGACGGCGCGGTAGTCGGCAGGGGCGGAGGCGCCCCGCAGGTCGATGCGACGGATCATGCCCCGATTCTAGGTTCGGGGCGGGACACGGCCGACATCCCCGTCGTACGCCGGGACGGGCCGCGGGGAGGGCCTAGAGTCGAACCGTGAGCGACACGCTGCCGATGTTCCCGCTGGGGACGGTGCTGTTCCCGGGCGTCAGCATGCCGCTGCACGTCTTCGAGGACCGTTACCGGGCGCTGGTCCACCACCTGCTGCGGGTCTCCGACCCGGTCGAGCGGGTCTTCGGCTCCGTGGCGATCCGGGAGGGCTACGAGGTCGGCGACCACGGCAACCAGTCGCTCTACCGGGTCGGCTGCCGGATCCGGATGACCGACGTCGAGGCTCACCCCGACGGCAGCTTCGACCTCGTGGCCGTGGGGCTCGACCGCTTCCAGCTCGACAGGCTGGAGACCGGCGGCCCCTACCCCGTCGGTCACGTGACCGCCCGCCCCGAGCCGCCGCCGGACGTGCCGGAGGACGTCACCGACGCCGCCCGGGCGATGTTCACCGCCTACCGGGCCGCGCTCACGGCGATCCGGGGCGACATCGAGCCGACCGAGCTGCCGCGCGACCCGTCCTACCTCTCCTGGGCGCTCGCCGCCCTGGCCCCCCTCCCCATGCCCGACCGCCAGTCGCTCCTGGAGGCCGAGGACGCCACGACCCGGCTGGTCCTGGTCACCGACCTGCTGCGCGCCGAGCTCCGGGCGATGAACGTCATCCCCTCGCTGCCGGCCACCGAGGTGGCCCGGACCCGCTGGTCCCCCAACTGACGATGGCGCGCAAACGGGCCGGGGGGACGCCGGCGACGGTCGCGCTGGACCGGGCCGGGACCGACTACACGCTGCGCGCCTACGAGCACGACCCGCGCGCGGAGTCGTACGGGCTGGAGGCCGCGCAGGCGCTCGGCGTCGACCCCGCCCGGGTCTTCAAGACCCTGCTCGCGAGCCTCGACCTGTCGGCCGACCCGGGTCGAGGCGGCCAGCTGGTGGTCGCGGTGGTCCCGGTCTCGGGGCAGCTGGACCTCAAGGCCCTCGCGCGAGCCCTCGGCGGCAGCAGGGCCGTGATGGCGGAGGTCGCCGCGGCGGAGCGGGCGACCGGGTACGTCGCCGGCGGCATCTCCCCCGTGGGCCAGAAGCGGCAGCACCCGACCGTCGTGGACGTCTCGGCCTTCGACCACGACACCGTGCTCGTGTCGGCCGGGCGCCGCGGCCTCGACCTGGAGATCAGACCGGCCGACCTGGTCACGATCACCGGAGCGATCGTGGACCGGGTCGGCCGGGACTGAGCCGTCAGTCGGTCGTGAGCTTCAGCAGGCCGTGGGAGACCTCGTCGTCCTGCCAGACGCTGAACCCCAGCGAGTCCAGGGGCTCGGTGTTGGCCGCGGCCTGGTCGTCGCCGGCCGTCAGGCCGGACAGCCAGTCACCGGCGTCGAAGTTGACGAACAGCACGACCGAGGAGCTGTCGGCCTCGGGGACCACGCGCTGGAACGCCTCGGAGTCACCGAGCCCGCCGTCGGCGAGCAGGTCGGAGCGGTAGTCGGCGTTGGGGCCCACCGCCACGGTGTCGTCGTCGGCGTCGGAGCCGAGGACCTGCTCGAAACCGGGCCCGAAGGTGGTCGTGAGCTGGTCGAGCACCCGCTGCACCTCGGCGGCGTCACCGTCGACCTTGATGCCGACCGGGACGTCGCTGCCGTCGGAGGAGTTCGCCAGCGCCTCGGCGGAGAAGTCGCCGCCGAGGGCGATCGCCGTCGAGTCACCCAGCAGGGCCTCGAGGTCCTCGGGGAGCGACAGGCCCGTCATCTGCTCGGCCTGGGCGACGAGCTGCTCGGGGTCCATCTGGCCGCCGGACATCGACGACATCTGGTCGAGCAGCTTCTGACCCCACCCGTCCGGGAGAGCCATGCCGAAGGCTGCGGCGGTGTCGGCCGGCAGCGACGTGACCGTGTCGACGCCCTCCGCGTCGGACTCGAGCACCCCGGTCGCCGCAACGCCGCCGACGAACTCGAGCTCCGCCGCGCCGTCGGCGAAGCGGACGGTGGCCGCAGCGCCCGGGAACTCCTCGAGCTGCGCCGTGAGCTCCTCGGGGACGGCGCCCTGCGGGCCCATCCCGCCGGGCATCCCGCCCTGTGCCATGCCAGCGAGGTCGGAGGCCATCAGGTCGGCCATGAGCGGGCCGGCCTCGGGGGCGGCGTACATCGTGATGACACCCTCGTCACCGACCTCCGCCATCCAGTCCTGGTAGTCGCTGTCGTCGGCGAGGGTGCCCTCGGCCGCAGCGTCGGTGACCTGCTGGGCGATCTCGTCGGTCTCGGCCGCCACGGCCCAGTCACCCTCGATCGACCAGCCGCCCTCCTCGGAGCCGCAGCCCTCGCGGACGGCGGTCAGGCCCTCCTCGGCGGCCGCAGCGTCGCTGATCTCGGCGACGAAGACGGGCGAGGGCTGCTCCTCACCGGTGTCGACGGCCGCGACCGCGAAGGCGTTGCCGAGCCACGGCTCGACGTCGTCGGCGTAGGAGACGGAGTCGCAGTCGGTGAGCGCCTCCTCGAAGATCTTGCGGCGCAGGTCGTCGTCGGCGGCGAGGCCGAGCTCCTCCTTGATCGCCGGGAACTTGTTGAGGGTCCGCACGGCCTCGATCTTCTGCGACCCGCTCGGGTCGAGGTCGATGCTGGCGTAGCCGAGGGTGCCGGCCGGGAGCGCCTCGGCCGGCTGGGCGCCGCTGCCGAGGAAGCTCATCGCGGCCCAGGTGCCGGCCCCCGCGAGGGCCAGCACGGCGACCGCGCCGCCCGCGACCAGCGCCGTACGGCGGCCGCCGCCACCGCTCGACGAGCGGGGTGCGGGCTCACCGCCGCCCTGCTCGAGGTATTCAGGCCCGCCGGGGCCCTCCGGCGGCGGAGTGGTCGTGGACACGTGGTTCCCCCTGTGTGGTCGTGCTCGTCCGAGATGGATGGGCGCGCGAACGCCCCGCGGCCGAGTCGTCGGCGCCCCCAGCCTAACCGCCGTCGCCGACCGCCGTCGGTGCAACAGGCGGTCTGGGAGAGACGCAGATCAGGATCGTGCACAGCCCTGCCAGCGCGCCGATCGGGATCGCGACGAAGGGGCTCCAGCCCGACACCGCCAGGGTCCCGGGAAGCGTTGTCCCGTTGGCGGCGCGGGCGGCCAGCGGCTGCGGGTCGGGCGGCGCACCGACCTGGCCGACCACCAGCATCAGCCACGCCGCGAGCGCCGAGCCCACGACCACGAGCGCCAGGGTGACCAGCGGGCGGCGGGCGAGGACCAGGCCGCTCGTGACGCCCAGGGGCAGCCCGGTGACGACGCCGACGAGGACGTAGAGACCGGTCGCGGGGAAGACCTCGGTCAGCCCCGCGGCGTCGGGGTACCAGACCCCGTCGAGCACGACCCCGGACGGCGGGCTCCACAGCCAGTGCCACACCAGGCCCGCGACCGCTCCGCCGGCCGCGAAGAGCGCGAGCAGGAGCACCGCCTCACGGACCGGGCTCGTGGCGTCGACACGGTCGGACGGGCGAGTGGTCAGCTCGCCAGGCACCCGGGCCCCAGCAGCTGCTTGAGGTCGGCGAACAGTGCCGGGGTCGGCGTCACCCGCAGCCGGTCGTCGAGGCGCAGCACGGTCGTGGACGCGCGCGACATCAGTCGCAGCTGCACCTCGGTGACGCCCGGGTGGGTGCCGAGGACGTCCTTGAGCTGCTCGACGACCGGACCGGTGCACCGCGTGGCGGGTAGGCTGATCACGACCGGCCCGGCCGGGCCGTCGCTGAGGTCGGGGAGGCTGACCTCCTGGCCGTGGATCTCGGGCTGGTCCTTGCTCCGGGAGAGCCGGCCCTTGACGGTGATGATCGCGTCCTCGTTGAGCAGGGTGCTGGCCAGCTGGTAGGCGCTCGGGAAGAGCAGCACGTCGATCGCACCGTCGAGGTCCTCGAGGGTCACCATCGCCCAGTTGTCGCCACGCTTGGTGATCTTGCGCTGCACCGAGGTGACCAGGCCGCTGACGGTGATCGGCGACCCGTCGGCACGCTCCTCGTCGAGCATGAGCTGCCCGATGCTGCAGTCGCTGCTGGTCGACAGCAGGTGCTCGAGGCCGAGCAGCGGGTGGTCGGAGACGTAGAGGCCGAGCATCTCGCGCTCGTGCCCGAGGAGGGTCATCTTGTCCCACTCCTCCAGGTCGGGGATCGAGACCGAGATCCCCCAGCCGGTGCCGCCACCGTCGTCGCCCCCGTCGAGGCCGGCGAAGAGCGAGTCCTGGCCGATCGCCTCGTTGCGCTTGATGTCGACGTACTGGTCGACGGCGGTCTCGTGGACGGCGACCAGTGCTCGCCGCAGGTGCTTCATGTCGTCGAAGGCCCCGGCCTTGACCAGCGACTCGATGACCCGCTTGTTGCAGACGAGCGCGGGGACCTTGCCCATGAAGTCGTTGAAGTCGAGGTAGCGGCCCTGCTCCTCGCGCGCGGCGACGATCTGGCTGACGACGTTGGCGCCGACGTTGCGGATCGCGGTGAGGCCGAAGCGGATGTCGTGGCCCACCGGCGTGAAGGTCGCCTGCGACTCGTTGACGTCGGGCGGCAGCACCTGGATCTTCATCCGGCGGCACTCGTTGAGGTAGATCGCCATCTTGTCCTTGTCATCCTTGACGGACGTCAGGAGCGCGGCCATGTACTCGGCCGGGTAGTTGGCCTTGAGGTAGGCCGTCCAGTAGGACACCAGGCCGTAGGCGGCCGAGTGGGCCTTGTTGAAGGCGTAGTCGGAGAAGGGCAGCAGGATGTCCCAGAGCGTCTTGACCGCCGCCATGGAGTAGCCGCGCTCGGTCATGCCCCCGGAGAAGCCGGCGAACTGCTTGTCCAGCTCCTCCTTCTTCTTCTTGCCCATCGCCCGGCGCAGGATGTCGGCCTGTCCGAGGCTGTAGCCCGCGAGCTTCTGGGCGATGGCCATGACCTGCTCCTGGTAGACGATCAGGCCGTAGGTCTCCCCCAGGATCTCCTCGAGCGGCTCCGCGAGCTCGGGGTGGATCGCCTCCACCGGCTCGCGACCGGTCTTGCGGCGGGCGTACTTGTTGTGGGAGTCGGCTCCCATCGGACCGGGGCGGTAGAGCGCACCGACCGCGGAGATGTCCTCGAAGGTGTCGGGGCGCATCGAGCGCAGCAGTGCCCGCATCGGGCCGCCGTCGAGCTGGAAGACACCGAGGGTGTCACCGCGGGCGAGCAGGGCGTACGTCGCCGGGTCGGTGAGCTCGAGCTCCTCGAGGACCACGGTCTCGCCACGGTTGATCTGGATGTTGCGCAGCGCGTCGTCGAGGACGGTGAGGTTGCGCAGCCCCAGGAAGTCCATCTTGATCAGGCCGAGGCGCTCGCAGGTCGGGTAGTCGAACTGCGTGATGATCGCGCCGTCCTGCGGGCGCTTCATCAGTGGGATGACGTCGAGCAGCGGCGCCCGCGACATGATCACGCCGGCGGCGTGGACGCCCCACTGGCGCTTGAGGCCCTCGATGCCGATGGCGGTGTCGACCACCGTCTTGACGTCGCCGTCGCCGTCGTAGAGGGCCCGGAACTCGCCACCCTCGCCGAAGCGCTTGTGGCCGGCGTCGAAGAGGTCCTTGAGCGGGACGTCCTTGCCCATCACCGCGGCCGGCATCGCCTTGGTGATCCGGTCGCCCATCGCGAAGGGGTAGCCCAGGATCCGGGAGGAGTCCTTGACGGCTTGCTTGGCCTTGATGGTGCCGTAGGTGACGATGTAGGAGACCCGGTCGTCGCCGTACTTGTCGGTGACGTAGCGGATCACCTCACCGCGCCGACGCTCGTCGAAGTCGATGTCGAAGTCGGGCATCGAGACGCGGTCGGGGTTGAGGAACCGCTCGAAGATCAGGCCGTGCTTCAACGGGTCGAGGTCGGTGATCCGCATCGCGTAGGCGACCATCGACCCGGCACCCGATCCGCGACCCGGGCCGACCCGGATGCCGTTGTCCTTGGCCCAGTTGATGAAGTCGGCGACCACGAGGAAGTAGCCCGGGAACCCCATCTGGGTGATGACGCCGATCTCGAACTCGGCCTGCTTGCGGACCTCGTCGGGGATGCCGGTGGGGTAGCGGACGTGGAGCCCCTTCTCGACCTCCTTGACCAGCCAGGAGGTCTCGTCCTCGCCCTCGGGGACCGGGAACTGCGGCATGTAGGTGCCGTTGCCCTCGGTGAACTCGACCTCGCACCGCTGGGCGATGAGGAGGGTGTTGTCGCAGGCCTCGGGGAGGTCGCGCCACAGGTCGCGCATCTCGGCCGCGGACTTGATGTAGTAGCCGTCGCCGTCGAACTTGAAGCGCTTGGGGTCGCTCATCACGCTGCCCGAGGAGACGCACAGCAGGTGCTCCTGGGAGGGGGCGTCCTCGCGCAGGACGTAGTGGGAGTCGTTGGTCGCGATCGGCGGGATGCCGAGGTCCTTGCTCAGCTTGAGCAGGTCGTCGCGGACGCGGCGCTCGATCGAGAGCCCGTGGTCCATCAGCTCGAGGAAGTAGCTGTCCTTCCCGAGGATGTCCTGGAAGTCGGCAGCCGCCTGCCGCGCCTTGGCGTAGTCGCCGATGCGCAGCCAGGTCTGGACCTCCCCGGACGGGCAGCCGGTGGTCGCGATCAGGCCGGAGGAGTACTCCGAGAGGAGCTCACGGTCGGCCCGCGGCTGGTAGAAGAACCCCTCCATGCTCGCCCGGCTGCTGAGCCGGAAGAGGTTGTGCATGCCCTGCGTGGACTCCGCGAGCAGCGTCATGTGGGTGTAGGAGCCCGAGCCTGAGACGTCGTCGTCACCGCCGTTGTTCCAGCGGACCCGCTTCTTGTCGTAGCGGGAGGTGTTGGGCGTGAAGTACGCCTCCATGCCGATGATCGGCTTCACCCCGTGGGCCTTCGCCTTGGACCAGAACTCGTAGGCGCCGAAGACGTTGCCGTGGTCGGTCATGGCGATCGAGTCCATGCCCAGCTCGGCCGTGCGCTTGAAGAGGTCGTCCAGCCGCGCGGCCCCGTCGAGCATGGAGTACTCGGTGTGGACGTGGAGGTGGGCGAAGGAGTCGGACGACATCGGTGGCGGTGCCACTCCCCTCAGGGTCGGACGGGCGTGCTGCGTCGGACGACCGGCAGGTGGCCGGCGGCCCTGGTGTGGGTGCTGCTGGGGGAAGGATCAGAAGCCTACGGCAGCCTCCGGACCGATGATGACAGGACGCTCCGACAGGTCCGATGACGCCCGTTGACGCCACCCCGGGACCGGAGTTGGCTGACCCCGTACGGCGGTCCGCGTCGTACGCGTGGAGGGGAGATGCGATGTCCGGCAGGGTGGTGCACTTCGAGATCCCGTACGACGACGGCGACCGTGCCCGCGGGTTCTACAGCGACGTCTTCGGTTGGCAGGCGATGCCGGTGCCGGAGATGGACTACACGATGGTCATGACCGGTCCCAGCGACGAGCAGACCGGCCCCACGGAGCCCGGGTTCATCAACGGCGGCATGTTCGCGCGCAGCGAGCAGTTCCCCGGCAAGGCTCCCAACCTGGTGGTCGACGTGGAGAGCATCGACGAGGCCCTCGCCAAGGTCACCGACGCCGGCGGCGCGGTCGTCTCCGGGCGGATGGCGGTCGGCGACATGGGCTTCGCCGGCTACTTCACCGACACCGAGGGCAACCTGATCGGGCTGTGGGAGAACCCCCCGGGGGAGGGATAGTCCGATCAGGGCGAGGCGTCCAGGCTCTCGCTGATGATCACGTGCATGATCCGGGCCAGCCGGTCCTCGCCGAGCTCGGGGACGCTCCCGGCGAGCCGGGCCACGATCTCGCGCTCACGCTCGGGGTCGCGGGTGCGGTCGGGCTTGTACGTCTGGACCACCCGGGTCAGCGCCACCCGGCGGGCCAGCAGGTCGCCGAGCTGGTCGTCGACCTCGTCGATCAGGCTGCGGAGGAACACCAGCGGCTCCCGCCCGGGCCAGACCATGCGTACGTCGGGGGCGCGCTCCGCGTTGGTCGACCCGTCGGTCCGCTCGAGCTCGACGAGGCCGTGCCGCCCGTAGAACCGGCGGGCGCCGAGGTTGGTCTCGAAGACCCACAGGCAGAAGCCCTCGGGCCGCTCGGCCTTGGCCACGTCGATCAGGGCCGCTCCGACTCCGTGGCCGGTCTCCCCCGGTCCGAGGAACAGGTCGTCGAGCCAGTTGCCGGTGAGGACCAGGTAGCCGACCGCGCGACCGTCGCGCTCGGCGACCCAGCCGGTGCTGTCGCCCTCCAGACGACCACGCATCCAGCGGTGCGCGGCATCACGCGGGTGCACCATCGGGGGCATGCTCCCGATGTTGGCGAGCCGGCTGTCGACGTGGAGATCGGCCATCGCGGGAGCGTCCGCGACGGTGGCCGGCCGGAGGAGCAGGTCAGTCGGCATCTCGGATCACGTCGAGCGCGTGCTGGAGGTCGTCGGGGTAGGTCGACTCGTAGGAGACGTAGTCCCCCGTGTCGGGATGCTCGAAGCCGAGCCGCATCGCGTGGAGCCACTGGCGCTGCAGGCCGACCCGCTTGGTCAGGACCGGGTCGGCGCCGTAGGTGAGGTCGCCGACGCAGGGGTGCTTGAGGGCCTGCATGTGGACCCGGATCTGGTGCGTCCGACCGGTCTCGAGCGTGATCTCGAGCAGGCTCGCGAAGCGGTGCGCCTCGAGGGTCTCGTAGTGGGTGACGCTGTGGCGGCCGTCGGCCATCACCGCGAACTTGTAGTCGTGCTTGGGGTGGCGCCCGATCGGCGCGTCCACCGTCCCCTCCAGCGGGTCCGGGTGCCCCTGCACGAGCGCGTGGTAGGTCTTGTCGACGGTGCGGTGCCGGAAGGCGTTCTTGAGCACGGAGTAGGCGCGCTCGGACTTGCAGATCACCATCACGCCCGACGTCCCGACGTCGAGGCGCTGCACGATCCCCTGCCGCTCCGAGGCGCCGCTGGTCGCGATCCGGAAGCCCGCGCCGGCCAGGTGACCCACCACCGTCGGACCGGACCAGCCCGGGGAGGGGTGGACGGCCACGCCCACGGGCTTGTCGATCACGACGATCGACTCGTCGTCGTGGACGATCCTGATGCCCTCGACGATGCCGGGGACGACCGCCAGCGGGTCGGACTGGACGGGGATGCTGACCTCGAGGAGGGTCCCCGGCTCGACCCGGTGGCTCTTGGCCACGCTGTGTCCGTCGACGAGGACGTGCCCCTCGGAGATCAGGTCGGCGGCACGGCTGCGGGAGAGCCCGAACAGGCGCGCGAGCGCGGCGTCGACGCGCTCCCCGTCGAGGCCCTCCGGGACCGTCAGGGTCCGCTGGTCGGCCTGGGTCACTGCTCCGTGGCCCTCTCCCGGGTGCCGTCGAGGGCGATCCCCCGGATGGCCTGGATCACGATCAGCCCGGCGGCGATGTTGATGCAGATGTCGGCGATGTTGAAGACCGGCCAGTTCGGGACCATGAACATGTCCACGACGTGGCCGCGCATCGGCCCCGGGTCGCGCACCAGACGGTCGGTGAGGTTGCCGGCGACCCCGCCGAGCAGCAGCCCGAGGGCCACGCCCCAGACCATGCTCCCGACCCGCCGGGACAGCCACAGCACCACGACCACGGCTGTGATCGCCAGGCAGCTCAGCGCCACGGTGTAGCTCGTGCCGAGGCTGAAGGCGGCGCCGGGGTTGAAGGTCAGGTGGAGCACGAACCAGTCGCCCAGGACCGGGACGTCGCCGTCGGCGAGCCGCCGGACGGCCAGCTGCTTGGTCACGACGTCGACGGCGTACGCGGTGAGGGCGACGGCGAAGAGCACCCACCTGATCCGCGACGAGCCGCCCGTGGGGCGGCTCGTGCCGGTGGTCGTGTCGTCGCTCAGCGACGTTCCTCGCGCTGCTTGCATGTCAGGCACAGTGTCGCACGCGGGAACGCCATGACCCTCATCTTGCCGATGGGGTTGCCGCAGGACTCACAGACGCCGTAGGTGCCGTCGGCGATCCGCCCCAGCGCCCGGTCGATCTGGGCCAGCTTCTCCCGCTCGTTGTTGACCACCGTGAGCTCGTGGTCGCGCTCGAAGCTGGTGGCGCCCATGTCCGCCTGGTCGTGCCCGGCGCCGTCGCCGGCGTCACGCATCAGCCCGGCGAGCTCCTCCTCCTGCGAGGCGAGCGTGGCGACCACCTTCTCGCGGTGCTCGGTCAGCTCGGCGCGGACCTCCTTGATCTCCGCCTTGGTCCAGGCGCTCTCGCCCTCCTTGACCGCAAGAGCGCCGACCGTGGGCGGCGCGGACCTCTTGGCCGGGGCCTTCTTCGCAGCAGCCTTCTTCGCGGGCGCAGCCTTCTTCGCGGGCGCCGCCTTCTTCGCGGGTGCCGCCTTCTTCGCGGGCGCCGCCTTCTTCGCCGGCGCGGCCTTCGTGGCGGGCGCCTTCTTCGCGGGCGCCGCCTTCTTCGCGGCTGACTTCGTGGCGGGCGCGGCCTTCTTCGCCGGCGCGGCCTTCGTGGCGGGCGCCTTCTTCGCGGGCGCCGCCTTCTTCGCGGGCGCCGCCTTCTTCGCGGGCGGCGCGGTCTTGGTGGCTGACTTCCTGGCCGCAGCCTTGGCAGGGGCGGCCTTCCCGGTGGTGGTCGCGGCCTCCGCGGACGCCGGCGTACGCCGGATCGCCTTGCGCGCGGCGGAGACGGCGTTCCCGGCGAGCTTCCTCGTGCTGCGAGCCATGTCTGGGGGGCCTCCCTCGAGCCGGGCTGACGCGTGGCGGCCGCCACCGTGTCGGCGGAAGGCTAGCCCGCGCCGGGGGTCCCTTCAAGCAACGGCGCGCCCCTCGGGACGCAGAACGGCCCGATCCACCCCTGCGGGTGAACCGGGCCGAACCGGTGGAACGTGGTTGGAACCGGGCCTCAGCCCTCGTCCTCGCCCAGGATCGAGCGGAGCCGCTTGGGAGCCGGCTCGCCCTGCGATCCCGCGGGAGCGTTGTCCGCGGGACCCTCGAGCGCCTCCAGCTGCTGGCTGAAGTACGACTTGAGGCGGGCGCGGTACTCGCGCTCGAACGAGCGGAGGTTCTCGACCTCGCTGTTGAGCTTGTCGCGCTCGGTCTCGAGCTCACCGAACATCTGCTGGCGACGGTCGGCGGTCTCGCTGTCGAGCAGCTCCGCCCGGCGTCGGGCGTCGGCCTCGAGCCGGTCGGAGCGTCCCTTGGCCTCGGCGTCGAGGCGCTCGGCCTTGGTGCGGGCCTCCCCGACGATCCGGTCGGCCTCGTCCTTGGCCTCGTTGACCAGCTCGTCGGCGTTGCGCGTGGCGATCTCGAGCAGCCGCGCAGCAGCGTTGGACGCCTGCGGGACGGTCTCGACCTTCAGCGTCTCCACCGAGGAGGACGCAGCGGCCGCGACCGGCTCCGGCTGGCGCACCGGCTCCGGCTCGGGCTCGGGCTTCTTCTCCACGGGAGCCGGCTCGGCCGGCTTCTCGAAGGCCACCGGAGCGCCGGACTGGGCCGCCGAGAGCTTGGACCGCAGGTCGTCGTTCTCCTGGGTCAGCCGCGCGAGCTCGGCCTCGACCTCGTCGAGGAACTGGTCGACCTCCCCCATGTCGTAGCCCTCACGGAGGCGGACGGGAGTAAAGCGCTTGTTGCTCACGTCCTCAGGCGTCAGCGGCATGACCTCACCCATTCATTCGTCGGCATTGAAAAGTCTGTCGAAGCGACACAATAGCGCCTGTGGATCGGGCCGGGACCGCACTGGCCCCAACTGCACCCGTTCCTCAGGAGTCACAAGTTGAACACACGCGACACCACGGTCAGCAGCAGGTAGGCAGCGACCAGCACGATGATGAAGCTCAGGTCGAGCGCCACCGATCCCAGACGGATCGGCGGGATGACGCGACGCAGCGCCTTGATCGGCGGATCCGTCACCGAGTAGACGACCTCGAGCACGACCAGCAGCGGCCCCGAGGGCGACCAGGAGCGCGCGAAGACCTGCACCCAGTCCACGACGAAGCGGATCCAGAGCAGCGCGATGAAGGCCCAGAGCAGACCATGGAGGATCTGCCCGACCACGTTCAAGAGAAGGCCCTCAGCTCTGGTTGAAGAAGCCACCCTCGGCGAGGCGCTGCTTGTCCTCGGCCGCGACGGTCACGTTGGGGGGCGAGAGCAGGAAGACCTTGTTCGTCACACGCTCGATGCTGCCACGCGACGCAAACACCAGGCCGGCCGCGAAGTCGACGAGGCGCTTGGCGTCGGTGTCGTCCATCTCGGAGAGGTTCATGATCACCGGCGTCCCCTCGCGGAAGTTCTCGCCGATGGTGCGCGCCTCGTTGTAGGTGCGCGGGTGCAACGTGGTGATGCGTGACATCTCGGCAACGACTCCGGTCGGGCCCGAGGCCGGACGGCGGCGCTCGGAGAGGTCGGACACAGGGGCAGGGTGGGACTCCCGGGGCTGGGGGGTACGGCCGCCGGCGACGGCCGGCGTGTCGGCCGTCTCGTAGTCGCCGTCGTACTGGTCGTCGTACCGGCCGGTGTCCTCGAGCAGGCCGAGGTACTCGCCGATCCTGCGCATCGCGCCGCTCATGACGTCTTCTTCCTCCGGTGTCCCGGCGTCACGAGGACGCCTGTTGGTGGTGTTGACACTACTTGTCCTGCGGCCGTGGACCGAGGATTGCGGAGCCGACGCGCACGTGTGTCGCACCGGCCCGGACGGCCTCCTCGAGGTCGCCGGACATGCCGGCCGAGAGCACGGTGGCACCCGGGTGGGAGGCGGTGAACTCCCCACGGATCGAGGCGAGCCGCGCGAACGCCTCCGCGGGGTCCTCCCCCAACGGCGCGACGGCCATCAGGCCGCGCAATCGGAGCGAGCCGGCCTCCTCCACGGCCTCGGCGAGCTCGTCGAGGGATGCGGGGTCGGCGCCGGCCCGACCCGCCGCCTCGGGCGGGTCGAGGCTGACCTGCAGCAGCACGTCGACGTCGCGGCCCCGCTCGTGGGCGCCGCGCTGCAGACCGTTGACGAGCTTGCGCCGGTCGACCGACTCGACGACGTCGGCGTAGGAGGCCACGGCGGCGGCCTTGTTGCTCTGGAGACCGCCGATGAAGTGCCAGGTCAGGCCCAGGTCGGCACACTCGGCGGCCTTGTCGACCGCCTCCTGGTGACGGTTCTCACCGACGTCGCGCACCCCCAGGTCGGCCAGCAGCCGGACGTCGGAGGCGGGGAAGAACTTGGTGACGACGACGAGGGTGACGTCGTCGGGATCGCGTCCGGACTCCCGGCACGCGCTCGCGATCCGGCCCCGGACGCGCTCCAGTCCGGCGGCGACCTCCTCGGCACGGCTCATCGCGGGCTCATCCAGACGACTCCGGCGAAGCGGGTGGCAGCGTCGCCGTCACGGCGGTACGACGGCCAGTCGGCGTCCTCGCGGGTGCAGACCCGCACCTCGTGCACCGTTGCCACTCCTGCGGCGGCCAGCTGGGCCCGCACCCCGGCACCGAGGTCGAGCGCCGGGGTGCCCCAGCTGGTGGTGGACCGTGCCTCGGGGACGAGCGCGGCGACCTCGTCACGCAGGGCCTCCGGCACCTCGTAGCAGGCGCCGCACACGTGGGGACCCACCCAGGCCACGACCTGCTCCGCCCCGAGCCTGCGCATCCGGCGCAGGGTGGCCGGGACCACGCCCGCCGCCAGGCCGGGCCGTCCGGAGTGGACCGCGGCCACCACACCGGCAGCGGGGTCGGCCAGCAGCACCGGCACGCAGTCGGCGGCCCGCGCCAGCAGCGCGAGGCCCGGCCGCGTGGTCACGAGCGCGTCGCACGTCGGCGCGGCGGCAGCGTCCTCGACGACCTCGACGTCGGCGCCGTGGACCTGGCGCATGACCACCGGCTCGGCTCCCGTCGCGGCCGAGACGGCCGCGAGTGCGCGGGACCGGACCTCGGCGTCCGCGCGGTCGCCGAGGTCGAGGGTGGAGCCGGTGAAGGCGACCTCGATCACGAGGTCGCCTTCGAGCCGGTCGCGGAGCAGCAGCGTCACTTCAGGAAGTCGGGCACGTCCAGGTCGTCGTCGTCGAACTGGACCTGTCGCGGCTGCGGCTTCGGGGTGGCCGGCTGCGCCTGCTGCGGCGCGGGCCGGGTGGACTGCTGCGGGGCCGGGGCCTGCTGCGCCTGCTGGGGAGCGGGCTGCTGGGCCGGGGCCTGCTGCGTGGACTGCGGGCGGGACGAGCCGGCCAGCGCCTGCGCGGCAGCCCGGGTCTCGGACTGCGACTGCTGGGCCTGCGGACGCAGCACGGTGCCCTCGTTGCGGCGCTTGGGCATGCCGCCGTCGAAGCCGGCCGCGATCACGGTCACCCGGACCTCGTCGCCGAGCGCGTCGTCGATGGTGGCGCCGAAGATGATGTTGGCCTCGTTGTGGGCCGACTCGGACACCAGCGCGGCAGCCTCGTTGATCTCGAACAGACCGAGGTCCGAGCCGCCGGCGATGGAGAGCAGCACCCCGTGGGCGCCCTCGATGCTGGCCTCGAGCAGCGGCGAGGAGACGGCCATCTCCGCGGCCGCGACCGCGCGGTCCTCGCCACGGGCCGAGCCGATGCCCATCAGGGCGGAGCCGGCGTTGGCCATCACGGACTTCACGTCGGCGAAGTCGAGGTTGATCAGGCCCGGCGTGGTGATCAGGTCGGTGATGCCGGAGACGCCCTGCAGCAGCACCTGGTCGGCCTGCTTGAAGGCGTCGAGCACCGAGACGTTGCGGTCGCTGATCGAGAGCAGCCGGTCGTTCGGGATGACGATGAGGGTGTCGACCTCCTCGCGGAGCTGCGCGATCCCCTCCTCGGCGGAGTTGGCACGGCGACGCCCCTCGAAGGCGAACGGCCGGGTCACGACACCGATCGTGAGCGCACCGAGCGAGCGCGCGATCCGCGCGACCACGGGAGCACCGCCGGTGCCGGTCCCGCCACCCTCGCCGGCGGTCACGAACACCATGTCGGCGCCCTTGATGACCTCTTCGATCTCGTCGGCGTGGTCCTCGGCGGCCCGTGCCCCGACCTCGGGGTTGGCGCCGGCGCCGAGGCCGCGGGTGAGCTCGCGACCGATGTCGAGCTTGACGTCGGCATCGCTCATGAGGAGGGCCTGGGCGTCGGTGTTGATCGCGATGAACTCCACACCCTTGAGCCCGACCTCGATCATGCGGTTGACGGCGTTGACGCCGCCGCCGCCGATGCCCACGACCTTGATGATCGCCAGGTAGTTCTGTGCTGCTGCCATGGCTGCTGGGCCTCTCCCTGCTAGTGCCTGTGCTGATGCTGGTCCGGTCCGGCTCGGCCGGCGAACTGTAACCCTGAACCTGAGGGTTATAGTTATGTCAACCTCGCGTTGGAGAAGAACCTAGGCAGCGGCACCGTGCCGGACCGAGAGACACGCCGCGCGACGTGACGATTTCCGAGAAGTTCCCGGCGGGCCGACCCGGGGCCAGTCAGGGACGGACGGCAGGCTGGCCCGGGACGCTGACGTCGTACGTCGATCCCTCCTGCGGCAGCAGCGCGTCGAGGACCTCGGCCTTGAGGTCGGACTCGTCGGCACTCCCCCAGATGACGGTCCGGCCGTCGCGGAGCTCCAGCGAGATCTGGTCGACCGTGGCGACCTCGACGTGGTCGACCTTGTCGGCGATGTCGCCGGGCAGGGCCGAGATCACGCCGGCCGCCTCCTGGAGGGCGTCACGGCCGGTGTCGGCCGGGGTCTCCACGCGGGGCAGCCCGTCGGGGGCGGTGCGGTAGTCACGGAAGACCACCCCCTCCACGTCGAGCCCCCGCAGCCGCCCGCCGATCTCCACGACGGCCACGGGCGTGCGCTCCACGACGTCGATGGTCACGGTGTCGGGCCAGTGGCGGGTGACCTGCGCGCTGCGCACGTCGGCGAGGGCCTGCACCCGCGCCTGCACCGCAGTGAGGTCGACGCTCGCGAGCGCCTCGCCCTCGGGGACCGCTGCCACGGCCCGGACCTGGTCGGCGCCGAGCGTCCCGGCCCCGGAGACCTCCACCTGCTTGACGGCGAGCACCGAGGAGAACCACAGCAGCCAGGCGCCGCCGGCGACCAGCGCGACGAGGAGCAGCCCCGCGAGCACGTACTTCCAGGTGAGCCAGCGACGCGCCCACTGCCGACGCGCGAAGGCGCGCCTGCTGCGCAGCGTGGCGGCGTCGGGCACCGGGCGCTCCCGGAGCTTGCTAGGCAACGGTCCCCCCGAGGAGCGAGAGCACCTGCGGACCGAGCTCCGTGACGTCTCCGGCCCCCAGCGTGAGCACCAGGTCACCGGGCTCCGCGAGGTCGACGAGCAGCTGCGGCACGGAGTCCCGGTCCTCGACGTAGTGGACCAGCCCGTCCGGCAGCGGGACCGCTTCGGCGACCAGCCGGCCGGTGACTGCCGCGTCGGCGTCCTCGCGGGCGAGGTAGACGTCGAGCACGACGACCTCGTCGGCAGCTGCGAGCGCCTGCCCCATCTCGACGCCGAAGATCCGCGTGCGGGAGACCAGGTGCGGCTGGTAGGCCACGACCAGCCGCCCCTCCCCCGCGACGGCCCGGGCGGCCTGCAGGTCGCCGGCGATCTCGCGAGGGTGGTGGGCATAGCTGTCGTAGACGCGCACGCCGGCCGCCTCGCCCTTGCGCTCCATCCGGCGCTTGGTGCCGGAGAACGACTCCAGGCCGCGGCGCAGGTCCTCGAAGCCGTACCCCAGCCGCAGCCCGACGACCAGCGCCGCGGCGGCGTCGAGGACGTAGTGCCGTCCGGGGATCTGCAGGATGACCCGGCCCAGGCCGGTCTCGCCGTCGGCGACGGTGAAGGCGGACGTGGTGCCGTCGAAGACCAGGTCGGTGACGTGGACGTCGGCCCCCTCGGACTCGCCCACCCCGACGACCTCGAGGCCGCGGTCGCGCGCCACCCGCGCCAGGTCGGCCGCCCCGGGGTCGTCGACGCAGCAGACCAGGAAGCCGGCGGGGTCGATCCGGTCGAGGAACTCCACGAACGCGGCGCGGTAGGCCTCCTCGGTGCCCCACTGGTCGAGGTGGTCGGCCGCGACGTTGGTGACCAGCGCCGCGTGGGGCCGGTAGACGAGGAAGGCGCCGTCGCTCTCGTCCGCCTCGGCGACGAACAGGTCGCCGTCACCCGCCTGCGCGTTGTGGCCGGTCGCCGACAGCACGCCCCCGACGGCGTACGTCGGGTCGGCACCCGCCTCGAGCAGCGCCATCGTCAGCAGCGAGGTCGTGGTGGTCTTGCCGTGGGTGCCGGCGACGGCGAGCACCCGCGACCCGTCCATGACGGCCGCCAGCCCGGCGGAGCGGGGCAGCACCCGCAGCCCGCGCCGCTGGGCCTCCAGCACCTCGGGGTTGTCCTCGCGGGCGGCCGTGGTCACCACGACGGTGTCGCCCTCGCCCAGGTGAGCGAGGTGGGCGGCGTCGTAGCCGAGGTGGCAGGTGACGCCCAGATCGCGGAGCGACGGCAGGAACGGGGTGTCGTGGTCGTCGCTGCCGGTGACGGGCACGCCGCGGGCCGCCATGATCCTGGCGATCGCCGACAGGGCGGCGCCGCCGATGCCGATGAAGTGGACGCGGCCCAGCCGGTCGGCCGGCAGCAGCTCGTCGGGGACGGGGATCCTCACCGGGCAACCTCCGCGACGATCCGGGCGAGCTGGTCGTCGGCGTCGCGCGGGATGAGCGCCGCCGCGGCCGCGCCCATCGTCGCGAGCCGGTCACGGTCCGCAGCGAGCCCGGGCAGCGTGCCGCGCACCCACTCGGGCGTGAGCGCGCCGTCGGCGACGAGCAGTCCCCCGCCGGCGTCGACGACCGGTCGGGCGTTGTGCTCCTGCTCGCCGTTGCCGATCGGGAGGGGGACGAAGACGGCCGGCAGGCCCACGGCGGCGGCCTCGGTGACGCTCGAGGCGCCGGCCCGGCACAGGACGAGGTCGGCCGCGGCGTAGGCGAGGTCCATCCGGTCCACGAAGGGCACGGTGACGTAGGGGACGCCGGTCGCGGCGGGGTCGGCCTCGCCCTGCGGCCCGACCACGTGGAGCACCTGCACGCCCGCGTCGCCCAGCGCCCCGGCGGCGGCGGAGACCACCTGGTTGAGCCGGCGGGCGCCCTGCGAGCCGCCGGTCACCAGCAGCGTGGGGCGGTCGGCGTCGAGCCCGAAGTGGGCCCGCGCCTCCTCGCGCAGCGCCGCCCGGTCCAGGGTCGAGATCATCCGGCGGATCGGCAGGCCGACGTACTCGGCGTGCGGGAGGGGCGTCGACGGGAAGCTCACGGCGACCCGGCGGGCGACCCGGGCACCGGCCTTGTTGGCCAGGCCGGGCAGTGCGTTCTGCTCGTGGACGACCAGCGGGAGCTTGCGGCGGCGGGCCGCGAGGTAGGCCGGCATCGAGACGTAGCCTCCGTACCCGACCACCACGTCGGGGCGGACCCGGTCGAGCACGTCGTACGTCGCCCTGACGGCACCGCGCAGCCGCGCCGGGACCTTGAGCAGGTCGGCACCGGGCTTGCGGGGCAGCGGCACCGGCGGGATCAGCTCCAGGGGGTAGCCCGCCTCGGGCACGACCCGGTTCTCGAGGCCGCGGGGCGTGCCGAGACAGGTGATCTCGACGTCCGGGTCGAGCCGGCGCAGGGCGTCGGCGGTGGCGATCAGGGGCGAGGTGTGGCCGGCGGTACCACCGCCGGCGAGCAGGACGCGCATGATGCGGCTCAGCCTAGAGTCCGCGGCGGCCGACCGAGCCGGCGGCCAGCCCTGCGGAGCGCTGCCGACGGCGCTGCGCGAGCGCCTGGGCGGCCTCCGGCTCACGGCGCGCGAACCCGATCAGGAGCCCGAGCGCGACCAGCGTCGGGAGCAGGGCGGAGCCGCCGTACGAGATCAGCGGCAGCGGGATGCCGATGACCGGCAGCAGCGCGAGGACCATGCCGACGTTGACGATCATCTGGCCGAGCAGCCAGGCGACGATGCCGAAGGACATGTAGCGGACGAAGGGGTCGTCGGTGTGGGTGGCGACGCGGATCGCGGCGTAGGCCAGGGTCAGGAACAGCGAGATGACGAGCAGCGTGCCGACCAGGCCGAGCTCCTCCCCGAGCACCGCGAAGATGAAGTCGGTGTGGGCCTCGGGCAGGTCGCCCCACTTCTGCTGGCTGGCCCCGATCCCCTCGCCGAACCAGCCGCCCGACGACAGCGCGAAGAGTCCGTGGGCCGGCTGCCAGCCCGCGTCGTGGTAGTCCTTGAACGGATCGACGAAGTTGGTGAGCCGCTCGCGGCGCTCGGAGCTGGTCGTGGCCAGCCACACCGCCACCACGCCGATCACCGACAGCGCGAGGGTGAAGAGCCGCGCCGGGGCGCCGACCACCCACAGCAGCGCCAGCAGGATCGCGAAGAGCACGAGCGCGGTGCCGAGGTCGCGTCCGACGATGACCAGCAACGTGATGCCGAGCAGGACCGGCACCACCGGCACCATCACCTGGTGGAGGCTGCCGAGGCGTCGCTCCTTCTGGGCGTAGACGTGGGCCGCCCAGAGCACGATCGCGAGCTTGGCGATCTCGGAGGGCTGGATCTGGATCGGGCCGAAGGCGAGCCAGTTGCGGTTGCCGTTGACGAGCACGCCGAACCTGGCGGTCAGGGCCAGCAGCACCACCGCGACGGTGATCGCGAGCCACGAGATCTGGCGGATCGCCTGGTAGGGCAGCCGCGAGGCCACCCAGGCGCACGGGATGCCGATCGCCACCCACATCAGCTGCCGCTTGACGATGGCGTACGAGTCGCCGTCGTGCTGCTCGAAGGAGTAGACGCTCGAGGCGGACAGCACCATGATCAGCCCGACCGTGAGCAGCATCGCCGAGGCGCCGAGCAGCAGGTAGTAGGAGGTGAGCGGCCGGTCGAGGGCGTCGCGGAGCGCGGCGAACCAGGAGGGACCCCTGCGGGTGCGCTCGGCCCGGTCGGGGGTGGCGGTCGTCACGGTGGCGGTCGCCCTCCCCTCAGCTGTCATCCTCGGCCGGTGCTGCGCCTCACCTCGGCGGCGAAGGCATCGCCGCGAGCGGCGTAGTCGCTGAACATGTCCATGGACGCGCATCCCGGCGCCAGCAGCACCGTGTCACCGGTGCGGGCCAGCTCGTTGGCTGCCGCCACGACCCGCGCCATCGGGCCATGCTCGGGATCAGTGTCGCCCTCCCCCACGACGATGACGGGCACATCGGGCGCGTGTCGCGAAAGGGCCTCCGCGATGACGTGGCGGTCGCGGCCGAGGAGCACCACCCCGCGCAGCCGGGACCGGACCGCCTGCACGAGGTCGTCGAACCGTGCGCCCTTGGCGAGTCCGCCGGCGATCCACACCACCGGGTCGTACGCCGCCAGCGACGACTGCGCCGCGTGGGGGTTGGTGGCCTTGGAGTCGTCGATCCAGGTGATGCCGTCGGCCTCCGCGACGGTCGCGATCCGGTGGCCGTCCGGGCGGAAGCCGGACAGCCCGGCGCGGACCGCGGCCTGGGACACCCCGTGGGCGCGTGCGAGCGCGGCGGCGGCGAGGGCGTTGGCGATGTAGTGGGGGGCGGAGGAGGCCAGGTCGCCGACCGTGCAGAGCTCGGCGGCACTCGAGTGACGCTCCTCGACGAAGGCGCGGTCGGCGAGGATGTCGTCGACGAGGCCGACCATCCCGACCGACGGCATCCCGAGCGTGAACCCGATCGCCCGGGCCCCTTCCTGAACGTCGGCCTCGCGGACCAGCTCCTCGGTCGCCGGGTCGGCCGCGTTGTAGACGCAGGCCCGCTCGACGGAGCGGTAGATGCGCCCCTTGTCGGCGGTGTAGTCGGCCATGCCGGAGGGGCCGGAGTACCAGTCGAGGTGGTCCTCGGCGATGTTGAGCACGGCAGCGGACTCGCAGGCCACCGAGTGGGTGTAGTGGAGCTGGAAGCTGGAGAGCTCGACGGCGAAGACGTCGTACGGGTCGGGGTCCATGACCGCCTCGACGACCGGCCGTCCGACGTTGCCGACGGCGGCGCTGCGGAGGCCGGCGGCGGTCAGGATGGCGTGGAGCATCTGCACGGTCGTGGTCTTGCCGTTGGTGCCGGTGACCGCCAGCCACGGGGCGGGGTGCTCGGGGTCGCGCAGCCGCCAGGCCAGCTCCACCTCGCCCCAGACCGGGACGCCACGCGCCTCGGCCTGCCGCAGCAGCGGGTGGTCCGGGCGCCAGCCGGGGCTGACCACCAGCAGGTCGGTGCCCTCGGGGAGCGTTGCCGTGCTGCCCTCCCCCAGGCGTACGTCGGCGCCGAGCACCTCGAGCAGCTGACCCTGCTCGGCCTTGGCGGCGGTCGTCGTGTCGTCGAGCGCGGTCACCCGGGCCCCGAGGTGGGTCAGGTTGTCGGCGGCGGCGAAGCCGGTCACGCCGAAGCCGGCGACGGTGGCGTGGACCGGCGACCAGTCACTGGTGCGGCCGTGCGTGGAGAGGTCGAGGGGGCTCATCGTGCGGTCAGTATCCCGCGACCCACTCGGCGTAGAAGATGCCGAGGCCGGTGGCCACGGTGAGGCCGGTGATGATCCAGAACCGGATCACCACGGTCACCTGCTCCCAGCCGAGCATCTCGAAGTGGTGGTGGAGCGGGGCCATCCGGAAGATCCGTCGCCCCTTGGTGAGGCGGAAGAACCCGACCTGCATCATCACCGACAGCGTCTCGACCACGAAGAGTCCGCCGAGGATGACCATCAGGAACTCGGTGCGGGTCAGCACCGCGAAGCCCGCGAGCGCACCGCCCAGCGCCAGGGAGCCGGTGTCGCCCATGAAGATGGCGGCGGGCGCGGCGTTCCACCACAGGAACCCGAAGCAGGCACCGGTGATGGCGGCCGCGATGACGGCGAGGTCGAGCGGGTCGCGCACCTCGTAGCAGGTGCGGCCGCCGGTGATCGCGCACGACTGGTTGTTCTGCCAGATGTTCACGAACGTGTAGGCACCGAAGACCATCACCGACGCGCCGGTCGCGAGACCGTCCAGGCCGTCGGTGAGGTTCACGGCGTTGCTCGTACCGGCGACGATCAGCCAGATCAGCAGCACCACGACCACCGCCGGGAGCGTGAACGCCTCGATGTCCCGGAGGAAGGAGATGTGGAGGCTGGCCGGCGTCTGCCCCCGGTCGTCCTCCAGCGCCGGTAGCAGCGCCACGATGCCGAAGGTCACCGCGACGAGCGTCAGCCCGATCATCTTCGCCTTGCTCCGCAACCCCAGGCTGCGCTGCTTGGCGACCTTGATGAAGTCGTCGAGGAAACCCACCAGCCCGCACCCGACGAAGAGGAAGATGAGCAGCAGTGCCGACGCCGAGGGCAGGTCCAGGGTGATCAGCTTGGCCGCGAAGTAGCCGAACACCGAGGCCAGGACGATGACGACGCCGCCCATGGTGGGCGTCCCCCGCTTGGTGTGGTGGGTCGTCGGACCGTCGTCACGGATCTCCTGGCCGTAGCCGAGCTTCGTGAAGCCCGTGATCGCCACCCGGGTGCCGAGCAGCGCGATCAGGAGGGACAGGCCTCCTGCGAGCAGGATCGCTCTCACCGGTACGGCCCTCCTTCCTCGTCCAGCAGTCCGTCGGCCACGTGCACCGGGGCGGCACCCCGGGAGGCCTCGACCAGGACGACGTCCCCGGCCGCGACATTCTTGCGCACCCGGGTCGGCGCCTGGTCACGCCCCGCCGTCAGGACCCCACGACCCACTCGGCGTAGAAGATGCCGAGGCCGGTGGCCACGCAGAGCCCGGCGATGATCCAGAACCGGATCGCGACCGTGACCTCGGCCCACCCGAGCTGCTCGAAGTGGTGGTGCAGCGGGGCGATCCGGAACACCCGGTGGCCGGGCCCGACCCGGAACACCCGGCGGAAGAGCCCGGAGCCGCGGCTGGCCTTGAAGACGACGACCTGGATGACCACCGACAGCGTGATCACCACGAACAGCCCACCGAGCACCAGCAGCAGCAGCTCGGTGCGGGTCAGGATGGCGAAGCCGGCGAGCGCGCCGCCGAGGGCCAGCGAGCCGGTGTCGCCCATGATGATCTCGGCAGGCGAGGCGTTCCACCACAGGAACCCGAAGCACGCCCCGGTGAGGGCGGCCGCGATCACGGCGAGGTCCAGCGGGTCACGGACGTCGTAGCAGGTGCGCCCGCCGGTGAGGTCGCACGCCTGGTTGTTCTGCCAGATGGTGACCAGCGTGTAGGCCGCGAAGACCATCATCGAGGCACCGGTGGCGAGCCCGTCCAGGCCGTCGGACAGGTTGACCGCGTTGCTGGAGCCGGTGATGACCAGCCAGAAGAGCACCACCGCCAGCGCGGCCGGGAGCGTGAGCCACTCGACGTCGCGGATGAACGAGACCGCGGTGCTCGCCGGGGTCAGCCCGTTGTCGTCCTCGAGCGCCGGCAGCAGCGAGACCACGCCGAAGACGAGGGCGACGAGGGTCAGGCCGACCATCTTCGCCTTGCTGCGCAGGCCCAGGCTGCGCCGCTTCGCGACCTTGATGTAGTCGTCGAGGAACCCGACCAGCCCGCAGCCCACGAGCAAGAACAGCAGCAGCAGCGCGGACGCCGAAGGGGCCTCGAGGGTCACGAGCTTGGCCAGCAGGTAGCCGAGCACCGCCGCCGCGATGATGACCACCCCGCCCATCGTCGGGGTGCCGCGCTTGCTGTGGTGGGTCGTGGGCCCGTCGTCACGGACCTCCTGGCCCAGGCCGAGCCGGGTGAAGGCCCGGATCGCCACACGTGTGCCGAACAGCGAGAACAGCAGCGCCAGTCCTCCCCCGAGGAGGATCGCCCTCACGTCGTCGGACCCTCGCCGATGCCGCTCAGGCGGTCGCCCAGCCAGCGCAGCCCGGCGTCGCGGCTGGACTTCAGCAGCACCGTGTCGCCGGGTCGCAGCATCGACTCCAGCTGCTCGTAGGCGGCGTCGGTGTCACCGGCCCAGTGCGCCTCGCCCGCGGCGTGTGCCTCGAAGCCGGCGACCACGTCGTGCGCCAGGTCGCCCACCCCGAGGACCACGTCGACGCCGAGCTGTGCCGCCACCGCGCCGATCGAGCGATGCTGCTCGGCCGAGGCGTCGCCGAGCTCCAGCATGCCGCCGAGCACCGCGACCCGGCGTCCCGCCACCTCCATGTCGGCCAGCGCCCGCAGCGCTGCCCGGACCGAGTCGGGGTTGGCGTTGTAGGCGTCGTTCACGACGGTGACCCCGTCGGCCCGCTCGGTGACCTCCATCCGCCAGCGGCTGGCAGGTCCGGCCGTCGCCAGCACCTCGACGGCCCGTTCGAGGGGCACGCCCACCTCCGTCGCGGCGGCGAGCACCGACAGGGAGTTGCCGACCTGGTGTCGCCCCGGCTGGGCGAGGGTCACCTCGACGTCGGGACGCCCCCGCCGCACGAGCACGTAGGACGCGCGTCCTCGCGCGTCGAGGTGCACGTCCACCGCCCGGAGGTCTGCGTCCTCGTGCTCGCCCACCGTCAGGACGCGGCACGACAGGCCCTCCGCCATGGCCGCGACCCGGGCGTCGTCCCGGTTGAGGACCGCCAGCCCGTCGGGCGGGAGGGAGCGGGGCAGCTCGGACTTCGCCAGCGCGATGTTGTCCACCGAGCCGAACTCGCCCACGTGGGCCAGTCCGACGTTGAGGACGATCGCCACCTGCGGCGGGGCGATCCCGGTGAGGTAGGAGATGTGCCCGATCCCGCGGGCACCCATCTCCGCCACGAGGTAGCGGGTGGCCTCGTCGATCCGGCAGACCGTCAGGGGTACGCCGATCTCACCGTTGAGGGAGTTGACCGGGGCGATCGTGGGGCCGCTGGTCGAGAGCACGGCGGCCAGCAGGTCCTTGACCGTGGTCTTGCCCGAGGAGCCGGTCACCCCGACGATCCTCAGCCCGGGTGCCCGGTCGACGACCGCCCGCGCCACCTTCCCGAAGGCCACCTGCACGTCCTCGACCACGAGTGTCGGCACGACGTCCACCGGCCGCTCGCCGAGCACGGCGACGGCGCCCGCGGCCGCGGCCCCGGGCGCGTAGTCGTGGCCGTCCGCGTGCTCCCCGCGGCGGGCGACGTAGAGACTGCCGGGCACGCACTCGCGCGAGTCGGTCGTGACGGTGGCGTCCACCACCGTGTCGGTGTCGCCGCCGACGAGACGGGCGCCCGTCACGGAGGCGAGCTCGCCCAGGGTCGTCCGGATCACGGCAGGTCCTCCTCCTCGGCGCGCGCGCCGAGCTCCTCGCGCACGACCTCGCGGTCGTCGAACGGGTGGACGACGTCGCCCACCTCCTGGCCGCTCTCGTGTCCCTTGCCGGCGACGAGCACGACGTCGCCCGTCCCCGCGCGCCCCACGGCCTCCCGGATCGCGAGCCGGCGGTCACCGACCTCGAGCACCTCGGCCGCCGTGCCCTCGGTGCCGGCCAGGATCGCGGCGCGGATCGACGCGGCGTCCTCGCTGCGGGGGTTGTCGTCGGTGACGACGAGCACGTCGGAGAGCCGGCCGGCGATCTCACCCATCAGCGGCCGCTTTCCCGGGTCACGGTCTCCCCCCGCGCCGATGACGACGATCAGGCGACCCTCCGTCAGCGGTCGGAGGGTGCGAAGGGCCGACTCGACGGCGTCCGGCTTGTGCGCGTAGTCGACGACGACGGCGAAGTCCTGACCGGCCTCCACGCGTTCGAGCCGCCCCGGGACGCCACCACCGGCGGCGATGCCCGCGGCGACCGCGGCGGCGTCCCACCCGGCCTCGGCGGAGGAGGCGATCGCCGCCAGGGCGTTGGAGACGTTGAAGTCGCCCGGCAGCGGCACGCTGGCCTCGAGGACCAGGCCGCCGGGGCCGCGCACGGTGAAGCGGCTGCCCGTCGCGGCGAGCTCGACGTCGGTCGCGCGCCAGTCGGCGTCGGCCCCCTCCGAGGAGTAGGTGCGCACCGGGATGGTCGCCAGCTCCAGCAGCAGCCGGCCGTGCTCGTCATCGACGTTGACAAGCCCCCGGCGAGCCCGTGCCGGGGTGAAGAGCGTGGCCTTGGCGGCGAAGTAGTCGTCGAGGTCCCGGTGGAAGTCGAGGTGGTCGCGCCCGAGGTTGGTGAAGACCGCGACGTCGAAGAGGACCCCGTCCACGCGTCCCATGACCAGGGCGTGGCTGGAGACCTCCATCGCGCACCCGGTCACGCCCCGCTCGCGCATCATCGCGAACAGTCCGTGCAGGTCCGGGGCCTCCGGGGTGGTCAGCGAGGTGCGGACGTCCTCGCCGTCGACCCGGGTGCCGACGGTGCCGATCACCGCGACGTGCTCCCCCGCGGCCTGGAGGCCGCCCTCGGCGAGCCGGGTCGTCGTGGTCTTGCCCTGGGTACCGGTCACGCCGACCAGCCGCAGCGAGGCCGCGGGGTCGCCGTACAGCCAGCCGGCGAGCCGGCCGAGCACGGCTCGTGGCCGGTCGATGACGAGCAGGGGTACGCCGGGGTCCTCGGCCGCCCCGGCCTCGTCGGTCAGGACGGCGGCGGCTCCGGCGGCGACCGCGTCGGCCGCGAAGCGGATGCCGTGGGCGCGGCTGCCCGGGAGGGCGGCGTACACGTCACCGGGCCGGATGCGCTGGGAGCTCAGCGAGATGCCGGTGACCTCGCCGTCGAGGGTCCCGGGGTCCCGGAAACCGTCGGCGTGGCGCGCCAGCCAGCCGGCCAGGTCGACCAGCGGGGTGGCTCGGGGCCGGCTCGGGCGCGTCCGCGCGAGGATGTCGTCACTCACCACGTGGGGAGGCTATCGGTGCTCCCGGGTCACCACTCGAGGGGCAGCCGGGACGGCTCGGTGCCGGTCGGCGGAACCGCGTAGCGGCGCAGCGCGTAGCTCATGATCTTGGAGAACGCCGGGCCGCCGACCGAGCCGCCACCGCCGCCGTTGGTGGGGTCCTGGACCACCACGTAGATGGTGAACCGCGGGTCGTCGGCCGGCGCGAAGCCCGCGAACGAGACGGTGAACGTGCCGTCGTAGCAGCCGCACTCGGCACCCACCCGCTGGGCGGTGCCGGTCTTGCCCGCGACGCGGTAGCCGGGGACGGCGGCACCGGGAGCCGTGCCCTCCTCGGGGTCGACCACACGCTCCATCATCATCGCGGTCTGGCGCGCGGCCTTCTCGCTGACGACGCGGCGGGTGGTCGTGTGGTCGGTGCCGACCCGGACGCCGTCCTCGGTCGTCGCGCTGCCCGCGACGACCGACGGGTCGACCCGGACCCCGTCGTTGGCGATCGTGTTGACGGCCGCGGTCATCTGGACGGCGTTGACCGACAGCGACTGCCCGAAGGCGACGCGGTCCTGGGTGAGCCGGTCCCACACGCTGGGAGCCGGGAGGATGCCGGGCTCCTCGCCGCGGATGCCGATCGCCGTGGGCGTCCCGAGGCCGAAGCGGGTGAGGTAGCGCCGCAGCTCCCCCTTGCCGAACTCGTCGGCGGCACGGACGGTGCCGATGTTGGAGGACTTGGCGATCACGCCCGCGAGGGTCAGCCGGAGCTCCTCGTGGGGGAACCAGTCGTTGATGACGCGTCCGTCCCGGGCGAGCTCCGAGGGGACCTTGAGCCGGGTCCGCGGGGTCACCTTGCCCGCGTCGATCAGGCCGGCCACGGTCAGCACCTTCTCGACCGAGCCCGGCTCGTAGATGGTGCTGATCGCCCGGGAGCCGAGGTCCTCCTTGGGGGCGACCAGCGGGTTGCTGGCGTCGTACGTCGGGTGGTCGGCCAGGGCGAGCAGCTCGCCGGTCCGGGTGTCCATGACGACCGCCATGCCGGACTCGCCGCCGGAGTCCTCGACGGCCTGGCGCAGCACGCGCTGGGTGTAGAACTGCAGGTCCATGTCGATCGTGGTCCGCAGGTCCTGCCCGTCGACCGGCCGGACGAGGGTGTTCTCCCCCAGCGGGATCCGGTTGCCGTCGCCCACCTGGTAGCGGGCCGAGCCGTCGGTGCCGGCCAGCATGTCGTCGAAGGTCCGCTCGAAGCCGGCCAGCGGCTCGTCGGTGCCCATGAAGCCGACGAGGTTGGCGGCGATGTCGTCGGCCGGGTAGTCACGCACGGGGTCGCGTCGGGTGCTGAGGCCCTGGTAGCCGAGCTCGGCCGCCTCCTCCAGCACCTTGGCGGCCTGGGTCGACGGCACCCGCCGCGCGAGGTACTCGAAGCGGCTGCCCTCCTCGCGGAGCCTCGGCAGGACGTCGAAGTAGTCGACCTCCAGCCGGTTGGCGAGGAACTTCGCGATCTCGGGTGCCTGTCCCTCCGTCAGCAGCGGGTCGGCCACGACCGTCACGCCCTCGATGGAGCGGGCGAGCAGCTCGCCGTTGCGGTCCAGGATGTCGCCGCGCGCCGCGGGGAGCACGGCCTCGACGGTGCCCTCGGCGGCCGCCATCTCGGCGTACGCCTTGGGGTCGAGGCCCTGCAGCTGCACCAGCCGGGCGCCGAAGACCGACAGCACCATCGCGATGATGATGAAGCCGAGGCGCAGCCGGAACAGCGGCGAGCCGCGCAGGCTGCCGCGGGGACGACGGGGACGGAGGGTCGCGGGCACCGGTGGCACTCCCTGTCAGTCGCGGGCTCGGTCGGAGGAGCGCTCGCCGCGGTCGCCGCCGGTCTGGGCCGGGGTCCCGGTCGGGAACACCTGCTGCACGATCGGGTCGGGGTTGAGCACGGCCGGCTTGACGGGCAGCCTCGGCTGCAGCCGCAGGCCGTCGACCGGCGTGGCAGGCGCGGCCTCACCGAGCACCTTGCCGGACTCGAGCTCGAGGTAGGCCGGGCTGTGCGAGGGGACCATGCCCATCGCCTGCGCCTGCTCCGCGACCCGCTGGGGGTTGCGCAGCACGTCGAGCTCCATCTCGAGGGTCTGCTCGCGGGCGGTCAGGGTCGCCGCCTGCTCCTCGAGCGCCGTCGTCGCGAACGCGGCCTGCTGCATCGAGGTGTTGAACAGCAGCAGCCCGATCACGCCTCCGAGCATCATCAGCGTCACCAGGGCGACGAAGGGCACGCGGGCCGCCTTGGTACGGCGCCGCGGCACCACCCGCAGGCGCGCTCGTTCCACCGCCGCCTCGGCGATGCGCGGCATGCGCGAGCGGAGCTGGACGGCCGGGCTGGTGCTCATTCGGGGCACCCGCGGAATCGCGAGATGGAGGAGCGGAGCAGGGGGAGCTCGCGATTCCGTGGGGCATTCATGAAGCGACTCCTCTGACTCGTTCGATCGCCCGCAGCCGCACGGACGCGGCTCGGGGGTTCTCCTCGATCTCGTGCGCGTCGGCCTTCTCCGCACCCCTGGTCACCAGGCGGAGGGCGGGCTCGTGGCCCTCCGGCACGAAGGGCAGGTCCGGCGGGACGTCGCTGGCCGTGGCCCTGGTGAAGGTCTGCTTGACCAGCCGGTCCTCTAGCGAGTGGTAGGACTCCACGACGACGCGGCCGCCGACGCTGATCGCGTCGACCGCGGCGGGCAGCGCCCGCCGGAGCACCGCCAGCTCGTCGTTGACCTCCATCCGGAGCGCCTGGAACGTGCGCTTGGCCGGGTGCCCGCCCGTACGCCGGGCAGGTGCGGGGATCGAGGCGTACAGCAGCTCCACCAGCCGGCCGGATGTGGTGAAGGGGGCCGTGGCCCGCTCACGGACGACGGCACCGGCGATCCGGCGCGCGAACTTCTCCTCGCCGTACTCACGCAGGATGCGGGTCAGCTCGGCCTCGCTGTAGGTGTTGAGCACGTCGGCGGCAGTCGGGCCGGTGGTGCCGTCCATCCGCATGTCGAGCGGCGCGTCCTCGCGGTAGGCGAAGCCCCGCTCGGTCACGTCGAGCTGCATCGAGGAGACGCCGAGGTCGAACAGCACCGCGTCGACCGCGTCGAGGCCTTGCTCCTGCAGCACCTCGGGGATCTCGTCGTAGACGGCGTGGACCGCGACGAAGCGGTCGCCGAAGGGAGCCAGCCGCTCGGAGGCGAGGGCGAGGGCGTCGGGATCGCGGTCGACGCCGATCACCCGGGCCAGCTCGCACCGACGCAGGACGGCCTCGGTGTGGCCGCCGAGGCCCAGGGTGGCGTCGACCATGACCGCTCCCTCGTGGTCGAGGGCGGGCGCGAGGAGGGCGACGACCCGGTCCAGGAGGACCGGGACGTGGGAGGGGCTGCTCACGGTCAGCCCTGCTGGCCCAGGGTGGAGAGGAGCAGCAGGCAGCCCGCCAGGGTGGTCGACGTGATCGCCGAGAAGGCCATCAGCCCGAGGGCCTCACGTGCGAGGTGTCGCACGCGCGGCGCGGTCCGGGTGCCGGCGGTGCCGGCGTCGGTGGCGCACGTGTTGCTCATGGTCTCGACCCCAAGGTGGAAGCTGTCGGTGGTGCCCGGGTGGTGCTGGGTGGTGATCGCCCGGCCAGGTCCCAGCCCGCTCCCGGTGAATGGTGGGAAGGCGACGTCTGGTGCCGGGGAAGGTGCCCCAGAAGTCGCTCGGGAGCGGGCTCGAGACCTCGCCGTGCGATCCGTTGTGCAGTTGTGGTGGTGCCTGGTCCTCCGGGTGGCGATCAGGTCGCCGGGAAGACCTCGTCGCTGAGGTCGGAGAACGCCTGCTCGCGGGCGTCGGTGTACTCCTGCCACCGAGCGGCGTCCCAGATCTCGAGCCGGTTCCCCACGCCGATCACGATCACGTCCTTGGAGAGGGACGCGTACTCGCGCAGCATCGGCGGGATGGAGAGCCGGCCCTGCTTGTCGGGCTGGTCGTCGGACGCGCCGGCGAACAGGAGCCGCGTGTAGTCACGCACCGCCTTGTCCGTCACCGGAGCCTCCTGCGCCTGCCCTGCCAGCTGGCTGAAGGCACTCATCGGCCACACGGTCAGACAGCGTTCCTGTCCCCTCGTGACCACGAGCCCCTCCGACAGCTGGTCCCTGAACTTCGCCGGGAGGAAGAGCCGCCCCTTGTCATCGAGCTTGGGGGTGTAGGTGCCCATCAACATCGGGCACCTCCGCTCCCCGGGAGCCCCAACCGCGGGACTCTTCCTCCACTGCGCACCACTGTACGCCACAACGCTCCACCGTCAACCATCTTCGGGTGTTTTGCGCAGTCTTTGCCGTGCCACTCCCCCGTGCCTCGATCCCGCCTGCCAGGCGGGAGGTGGGCACAGGGAGCGTGGTGGAGCCGCTGGTGGGGCGTGGTGGAGCGTGGGGTGGAGGATGGTGGAGCACGTGGTGGGTGGTGGTGGAGGGCGGGGCATGACACCGCAGGGGCGGATCGCAACCAAACCGTGACAACCGACGCCCGGCGGCCCGCGGCCGCACGGCATAGGTTTTTCGCCACGCTCTACCGTGGGCGGACAGACGACTCCAGGAGGACACGAAGGTGGCGACCCATCAGGCGAGTGCGGCGGAGACCGCTACCGGGGCCGACCTCGACACCCTCGACGCCGTCGTACGACGCGTCCGGGCCAACATCGAGCGCGTCATCGAGGGCAAGCCGGACGTCGTCTCGGCCAGCCTGATCGTCCTCCTCGCGGAGGGGCACCTGCTGATCGAGGACGTGCCCGGGGTCGGCAAGACCCAGCTGGCCAAGGCGCTCGCCCGCAGCATCGACTGCTCGGTGCGCCGGATCCAGTTCACCCCCGACCTGCTGCCCTCCGACGTCACCGGAGTCTCGGTCTTCAACCAGAACACCCGGGAGTTCGAGTTCCGGCCCGGCGGGGTGTTCGCCAACATCGTCGTCGGCGACGAGATCAACCGCGCCTCCCCCAAGACCCAGTCGGCGCTCCTGGAGTGCATGGAGGAGCGGCAGGTCACCGTCGACAACACGACCTACCAGCTCGACGCCCCCTTCATGGTCATCGCGACGCAGAACCCGGTCGAGATGGAGGGCACCTACGCCCTGCCCGAGGCGCAGCGTGACCGGTTCATGGCGCGGGTCTCGATCGGCTACCCGGTGGAGACCGCCGAGATCGCGATGCTCGGCAGCCACACCCGCTCCAACCCGCTCGACGACCTCGAGCCGGTGACCGACGCGACCGAGGTCCGCAAGCTGGCCACCATCGTCGGCCAGGTCTACGTCTCCGACGCGGTGCAGCGCTACGCCGTCTCGATCAGCGACGCGACCCGGCGCTCCTCCGAGCTCACCCTCGGCGCCTCGCCCCGCGCCACCCTCCACCTCGTCCGCGCCGCCAAGGCACGCGCCGCGATGGCCCAGCGCGACTACGTCCTCCCGGACGACGTCCGCGGCCTGGCCCCGGCGGTGCTCGCCCACCGGCTGCTCCCGAGCGTCGAGGCCGCGATGAGCGGTCGCTCGACGACCGACATCCTGGCCGACGTCCTCGAGTCGGTCCCGGTCCTCAACAAGCAGGCCTGAGCCGGGCCGGCGGAGGGGAGCAGCGTGCGCGAGGCACTCTCCGGGCTGACCCTGCGCGGCCGCGCCTTCCTGGCTGCAGGGATCACCGCGGTCGTGTGCGCCGTCGTGATGGGGCAGGACCAGCTGATCCGGGTGGGTGTCCTCGTGGCCGCCCTCCCGCTCCTGGCTGCCCTGCTGATCGGCCGCAGCCGCTACCGGCTCGCGCTGGTGCGGACGGTCAATCCCCAGCTCGTCACCGCGGGCTCCCCGGCCCGCGTGACGCTCTCACTGAGCAACGAGGGCCGCAAGCCAAGTGGCCTGCTGATGCTGGAGGACCAGGTCCCGTACGTCCTCGGCACCCGCCACCGCTTCGTCCTCGAGGGCATCACCAACGGCTGGCACCGGCAGGTGACCTACCAGGTCCGGTCGGACGTCCGGGGACGCTTCGAGATCGGCCCGATGACCGTCCGCGTGAGCGACCCCTTCGGCCTGGTCGAGCTCGGCCGCTCGTTCCGGACCACCGTGCCGCTGACGGTGACGCCCCGCACCACTCCCCTCCCCCAGATCCCGCTGGGCGGCGCCTGGACCGGATCCGGTGACAACCGCCCCCGTGCCTTCGCGACCGGCAGCGCCGAGGACGTGACCGTCCGCGAGTACCGCCGCGGCGACGACCTGCGACGCGTCCACTGGCGCAGCTCGGCACGGACCGGGGAGCTGATGGTCCGCCGCGAGGAGCAGCCGTGGCAGTCGCGGGCCACCCTCTTCCTGGACAACCGTGCCGGCGCCCACCGGGGGCGCGGCGTCGCGTCCTCGCTGGAGGCCGCCGTCTCGGCGGCCGCCTCGATCGCGGTCCACCTGAGCCACCGGGGCTTCACCGTCCGCCTGGTGACCGCGGCCGGCGAGGACCCCGCCAGTGCCTGGCACTTCCGCGACGCCGAGCTCAACACCGGTCCGCTGCTCGAGGCGCTCGCGGTGGTCGAGGCGGTGCCGCGTCCGCGGCTGGAGACCAACTGGCTCGCCGACCCGACCCACGGTGGGCTGCTCGTGGCAGTGACGGGCAGCATCGACGACGTCGACGCCAAGCTCTTCAAGCGGATGCTCCACCACTCCACGAGCGCCCTCGCCGTGACCCTCGACGTCGACTCCTGGCTCGGCCAGGGAAGCCGCGGGTCGGCGGCCCAGGTGCTCGCAGGCCACGGCTGGCGGGCCGCCACGCTCGGCCCCCGCGACCGCCTCGACAACGTCTGGCAGGACCTCGGCCACGCCAGCGCCCAGGCGGCCCGGATCGGCGCCGTCGTCACGGAGATGGCGCGATGAGGTCGCGCCGGGCCGGCCTGCTCGAGCTGCTGCTGATGACGGTGGCGGCCACCGGCACCACCTGGCTGGCCACCCTCGCCTGGCGAGGCTTCACCCGCGATCCCGGCAGCTACCTCGTCCCGTTGCTCCTGGTCGCCCTGCTGGTCTCGGCCTCGGGGGCGGCGCTGCGCTGGCTGCGGGCACCGGTCCCCCTGATCGTGCTGGGTCAGGTCCTGGTCAGCGGGATGGGCGTCAGCGCGCTGCTGACCGGTTCGCTGCTGCCGTTCGGCGAGGCCGGCGTACGCCTGCTCTCGGAGATCTCGACGGCGGTCGACGGCGCCCAGCAGTACCGCGCGCCGGTGCCGGCCGAGGCCGCGATCGCCCCGCTGCTGATCCTCGGCGGCTGGGCCTGCATGCTGCTGGTCGACGTGTTCGCGAGCACGCTGCGGCGGGTCTCGCTCGCCGGGCTGCCGCTGCTGGCGATCTACAGCATCCCCGTCAGCATGCTCGGCGGCGGCGTGGCATGGTGGGCGTTCGCCCTCGCCTCCGGCGGCTTCCTCTTCATGCTCTACCTCCAGCACAGCGACGCCATCACCCGGTGGGGCCGGGCGCTCGAGGAACGCCACGGCACGTACGGCGGTCGCGCGCCGGCCGTCCGGGCGGGCGCCGCCGGAGTGGGTGCGGCGGCCCTCGGCCTCGCGGTCTTCATGCCGATCCTGATCCCGACGCTGTCGCTGAGCGTGTTCGGCTTCGGCCCCGGCGACGGGCCCGGATCCGGCATCGCGGTCGACAACCCCATGACCGACCTGCGTCGCGACCTGCTCCGCACCGAGGACGTCGACCTGCTGCGGGTGACGACCGACGACCCCGAGCCGGGCTACCTCCGCATCGCCGCGCTCAACCGGTTCAACGACAACGAGTGGAGCACCGGGGACCGCGACATCCCCCTCGACCAGCGCGCCGAGGGGGCGGTGCCCTCGCTCGCCGACGTCGACGCCGACATCGCCCGCACCGAGCGGACCTACGAGGTGACGGCACTCTCCGAGTTCGAGTCCCGCTGGCTGCCCACCCAGTACCCCGTCAACCGGATCTCGGCCGAGGGTGACTGGCGCTACGACACCACGACCTTCGACTTCCTGGCCTCCGACGAGGACGACCTCGACACCGCCGGACTCACCTACTCGTTCACCGAGGTCGAGCTGGACCTGCAGGCCGAGGAGCTCGCCGACGCACCGTCCGGGGCCGCCGACGTCGACAGCTCCTTCCGCGAGCTCCCCGACGACTTCCCGACGTTCGTCGACAACCTCGCCATCGAGGTCACGCGCGACTACTCCAGCCGTTACGAGAAGGCCGTCGCGCTCCAGGACTGGTTCCGCGAGGACGGCGGCTTCGAGTACTCCCTCGACAACGTGCAGCCCGGCAACGGGAGCGACCGCCTCGTGGAGTTCCTCACCGAGGGCGAGGGCGGCCGGACGGGCTACTGCGAGCAGTTCGCCTCGGCGATGGCCGCCATGGCCCGCTCGCTCGGCATCCCCGCCCGGGTCGCGGTGGGCTTCCTGACCCCCACCGCGGACGGACCGGGCTCGTTCGTCTACTCCTCCGACGACCTGCACGCCTGGCCCGAGCTGTACTTCAGCGGCGCCGGGTGGGTCCGCTTCGAGCCCACGCCCCCCGACCGGGCCAGCGGCGTCCCCTCCTACACCGCGCAGCAGCTGCCGCAGGCGCCCGAGATCGACCCCTCCGCCCAGCCCTCGGGCTCGGCCGCACCCTCGCAGAGCCAGGGCGCCGACCCCCGCCTCGACGAGGGCGCGCTCCCCGAGGACCAGTCCCCCACCGCCGGGCAGGGCTTCCCGCTGGCGCAGGTGCTCTGGAGCCTGGCCGGCGTGCTGCTCGTCGTGACGCTCGTGCTGCTCCCGCGGATCGTCCGGCAGCGGCAGGAGACCTCGCGCCTGACCGGGGAGCCGGAGCTGGCGTGGGCCGAGCTCCACGCGACCGCGATCGACCTCGGGGTCCCGTGGCCGGTGGACCGCTCCCCGCGGGAGACCCGCGACCTCCTCGTCCCACAGCTCGCCTCGACCGATCCCGAGGACGACGACCTCGTACGCCCGCGTCGCGGTGCCGAGGCCTCCCCCGAGGGGGTGGCGGCGCTCGACCGGCTGGTGCTCGCCCTCGAGCGGCTGCGCTACTCCCAGGGCGCCTGGTCCGGCGACGCGGACGTGGTGGTGGAGGACGCGCGCACGGTCGCGGCGGCCCTCGTCGCCGGGGCCACCCCGGGCACCCGCCGGCGGGCTCGCTGGTGGCCCTCGTCGGTGGTGCGCTGGCGGCGGCACCGCTGGACCGCACCCACGCAGGGCACGGTGCTGGTCAGGAGATCAGGGGTGGTCGACCACGTCGGGTGACCTGGGACGGGTGGCTCACCCGGCTCAGAAGCCGCCGCCCTCGCGGCGGCGGCGCCACCGCTCCTCCATGCGCTCGGTGAAGGAGCCGCGCTGGGGACGGCGGGGCTTGCGGCTCCGACCGCGGCCGCCTCCCTGGATCACGGTGAAGCCGCGACCCTCCTGGGGCGTCGGCTCCGGGGCAGCGGCCGGAGTGGTGCCGGCGGTGCGCTGGCCGCGGACGGCGGTGAGGCCGATGGTCGCGGAGGCGAGCATGACGAGGAACCCGACGATGCCGACCGGGATCTGCTTGGTGACCACGCCGGTCATCATCACGGCGACACCGGCGACGAAGAACACCCCGGCGATGATCGCGCGGCGCCGAGCCAGGCTGCGCAGCGAGGTGCCGCGCAGGGTGGAGGCGAACTTGGGGTCTTCCTCGACGAGGGCACGCTCCATCTGCTCGAGCAGTCGCAGCTCCTCTTCGGAGAGAGGCACGTTTCCTCCCTGGCTGGTCGGGCCCCGTGGCAGATCTTGCGCGGTGTGTGATCCAGCATAGGCAGCCCGTGGTCAGGTCGGTACACCCGATCCGGATTTTGTTGCTGCAGAACCCCTCAGCGCAGCAGGGAGGCGGGCTGGACCGCCGCATTCCCGAACCGCCTGGTCGCCCGGTCGACGGCCCGGTCCGCCTCCGGCCATCCGTGCTCGGGCTCCCCCAGCACCAGCTGCCGGTGCACGCGCTCGCGAGGCACCAGGCCCTCCGCCCGGACGCCGACCAGCCGGATCCGTGCGCGCTGCAGCCCGAGCGCGTCGAAGAGCCTGGTCGCGGCCCGGTGCACCTCCACGGTGACGTCGGTCGCCTCCGGGAGGGTGCGGGAGCGGGTGATGGTGGTGAAGTCGGCGAAGCGCACCGTCAACGTGATCGTGCGTCCGGCGACGCCGGCCACCCGCATGCGGCGGCCGACCTTCTCCGCCAGCCGCAGGATCTCCCGCACGATCACCTCCCGGTCGTCGGTGTCACGACCGAAGGTCTCCTGGGCTCCCATGGAGTGCTCGGGGTCGGCGGTCCCGAAGCCGCCGAAGGCGGAGGCGTTGCGGGCCGCGATCGGCCGCCGGTCGGCACCCCATGCCAGCTCGTGGAGGTGGCTGCCCAGGTGGTGGCCCAGCGCCCGCTGGAGGGTGGCCGGCGGGGTGCGGGCGAGGTCGCCGACGGTGTGCAGGCCGAGCCGCTGCAGCATCGCCGCGGTCTTCTCGCCCACGCCCCACAGCTCCCCCACCTCGAGCGGGTGGAGGAACCCGGCGACCTCCGCGGGCGGGACGACGACCACGCCGTCGGGCTTGGCCCGCCGGCTGGCGAGCTTGGCGACCGACGGGGCGGCGGCCACGCCGACCGAGCAGGTGACCCCCTGCTCGTCGTGGATCGTCGCGCGCAGCTGCTCGGCCACCTGCAGCGGCGACCCCAGCCGGCGAGCGGCACTGCGTACGTCGAGGAAGGCCTCGTCGAGCGAGAGCACCTCGACCTGCGGGGTGACCCGCCGGAAGGTCTCCATCACCGAGGTGGAGACCTGGCCGAGGGTCTCGAAGTCGGGCGCGATCACGACCGCCTGCGGGCACAGCCGCCGGGCGCGGGTCATCGGCATCGCCGAGCGGACGCCGTAGCGGCGGGCGAGGTAGTCGGCCGAGAGCACCACGCCCCGGCTGCCCCCGCCCACGATCACCGGCACCTCCGCCAGCTCGGGTCGCTCCCGGGTGGCGACCGAGGCGTAGAAGGCGTCCATGTCGACGTGGAGCACCGGGCAGTCCCACGACGGGTCGGGGCCGCTCATGCGGAGCGCCCCGCGGGGTCAGCGGGTGGCGAGGACGTGCAGCTGCGCGGCGAGCGGGAAGAACTCCGGGCGCTCGGCGACGGCCTGCTCGAGCTCGAGCAGGCTGGCGGTGGCACCGGGCTCGAGGTCGAGCAGCGACCCGGGCACGAGGTCGGAGAAGACCCGGACCGCGTGGACGGTGTCGGGGGCGAGGCCGGCCTCCGGCAGCATCGCGTCGAGCTCGTCGCGGGTGAAGCGACGGCCCGCCCGCCCGGCGACCACCTGGCTGTCGAGCAGGGCGTGCGCCTGCTCGAAGTGACCGGCCATCGCCCGCGCGACGACCGCGGCATGGCGCTGGGCGACCAGCAGGCTGAGCACCCCGCCGGGGCGCAGCACGGCAGCGATCGTGGCGAGCGCGGCGGCCGGGTCGTCGACGACCTCGAGGACACCGTGGCAGAGGACGACGTCGGCGCTGCCGGCCTCGGCGACGTCGAGCAGGCTGGACAGGTCGCCCTGCTGACCGGTGACCCGGTCGGCCACCTCGGCCTCGCGGGCGCGGCGGTCGAGGGAGGCCAGGGCGTCGGGACTCGGGTCGACCACCCGGACCCGGTGGCCGAGGCCGGCCACGCGGACGGCGAACCCGCCCGTACCGCCCCCGATGTCGAGGACGTCCTGGCCCGGGGACCGGTCGAGCACCGGCCGGAGCCCGGCCCACACCACGGCGGTCCTGGCCTCGCTGCGGCGCTCGCTGGCAGATCCGGTCGGCATGGGACCAACCCTAGAGCGTGGCCACCCACGGCAGTGCCGCCGGAGCCGGGTTGGGTCATCCCGGGCTCCCGGGGCTGCGGTGCCAGAGCTTCCTCGCGACGTCCTTGACCGCGTCGCCGGCCGGCTTGATGTCGGCGTAGGGGGACATCTGGAACCCGCTGGAGTGGACCAGCACCCGCTGCTGCGCCGGGGCCGTGAAGCCCGTGGGGACCTCCTCGATCGCCTCGTGGACCGCCGCCATCCCGTCGCGCTGCCACAGGTCGTGGAGGGCCGGCAGCTCCCAGGCGCCGGTGGCCCGCAACGAGACCCCGCGGTGGCCGGTCCGGCGGAGCACGCCGCGGACGACCAGCAGCCAGGAGCCGAAGACGGTGGCGGCGTAGGGACCCTGGGCGTCCTCGAAGAACGTCGCGTCGACCGGGCCGGTCGCGTCGTCCAGGGTCAGGAAGACCACCCGGCGGCCGGAGCGGACCGGCGGGGTCTGGGTGGCGACCTTGACCCCGGCGACCAGCAGCTCCGACCGGCTGCGGCGCGCCAGCAGGTCGCGGCTGCGGGTCACCTCGAGCTCGTCGAGGAACGCGGCGTAGCGGTCGACGACGTGGCTGCTGACGTCGAGCCCGAGGATCTCGAGCTCGGCACGCATCCGCTCGTCGGTCGTCATCTCCGGCAGCCCGCTGGGGTCGGCCTCCTCGGGGCGGTCGCCGAGGTCGAGGGTGAGCTGGACGGAGTCGACCGGGTCGGGCGGCGGGGTCGCGCGGGACTGGGCGCTGGCACGGGCCCACACGCCCCCGTCGGCGAGCGCGTGGCGCTCGGTGGCCGGGGCGGCCTCCCGGCTGGCGGGGTCGGTGCTGTTGCGGTCGGCCGCCTCGCGGGCGACCCGGGCCGCAGTGACCGGGCTGCGGCGCGCCCCCAGGCCGCGGCCCCGGGTCGCCCGGTCGAGCGCGCGGCCGTAGCGGTCGAGCTCCATCACCTGCAGCAGCAGGTCGCGCCGGGTCAGCCGCCCCTCGGCGGGCTCGTCGCCGCTGCCGATGGCGTAGAGGCGGTCGAAGGCGCCGGTCAGCACCAGCCGCTCCACGACCGGCCGGGACACCCGGGCGCGGTGCCAGAAGTCGCCGAGCGAGTGGTAGGGGCGGGCGGCCAGGATCCGCTCCACCTCGGTGTCGCTGATCCCCTTGACCTCGGCGAGCGCCAACCGGATCGCGTGTCCGCCGGAGCCGTCTGCGAGGCCCTCGGGCACCCGCTCCACGAGGTGGGCTCGACCGCTGGCGTTCACGTCGAGCCCCAGGACCGGGATCCCGCACTGGCGGGCGTCGTCGAGGATCAGCCGCTTGGGGTACATGCCGGGGTCGTGGGTGAGCACGCCGGCCAGGAAGTGGGCCGGCCAGTGGGCCTTGAGCCAGGCCGACTGGAAGGTGGGCAGCGCGAAGGCGGCGGCGTGGGCCTTGCAGAAGCCGAAGCTGGCGAAGGCGGCCAGCACCTCCCAGATCCGCTCGACCACCGGCAGGGGGTAGCCGCGGCCGAGCGCGCGCGGGAAGAACCACAGCCGCGTCTCGGCCATCCCGGCGGTGTCGCCGAGGGCACGCCGCTTCTCGTCGGCCTCGGCGTAGGAGATGCCGGCGAGCTGGGCGATCATCTCGATCACCTGCTCGTGGAAGACCACCACGCCGTGGGTCGGCCCGAGGATCGGCCGCAGGTCGTCGTGGAGGTACGTGGCCTCCCGCCAGCCCTGCTTGGCCTCGAGGTAGGGGGTGATCATGTCGCTCTTGACCGGGCCGGGCCGGAAGAGCGAGATGTCGGTGATGATGTCGGAGAAGGAGCCGATCCCGGACTTGCCGACCAGCTCCCGCTGGCCGGGCGACTCGATCTGGAAGACGCCCAGGGTCTTGGCGGCGCTGATCATGGCGTAGGTGTCGGGGTCGTCGAAGGGGACCTGCGCCTCGTCGTCGAGGTCGACCTCGACGTCGTCGACGCGCCGCAGCTCCGCGACCGCGTGGGCCATCGCCGACTGCATCCGGATCCCGAGCACGTCGAGCTTGAGCAGGCCGAGGTCCTCGACGTCGTCCTTGTCGAACTGGCTCATCGGGAAGCCGGCGTACGACGCCTCGACGGGGGTCCGGTCGAGCAGCGTGGTGTCGGAGAGCAGCACCCCGCAGGGGTGCATGGCGACGTGGCGGGGCAGCCCGTCGAGCCGCTCGACCAGCCGGAAGAACAGGTCGAGCCGCTCGTCGGTGAGGCCGCTGGCGCCGAGCTCGGGCAGGTCGCGCAGCGCGTTGCGGGCGTCACGGGCCCGGATGTGGGGGAACGCCTTGGCGATCGCGTCGATCTCGCCCGGGGGCATCCCGAGCGCACCGCCCACGTCGCGCACCGCGTGGCGGACGCGGTAGGTGTCCATCATCGACACGCAGACGCAGCGCTCGCCGCCGTAGCGGTCGAGGATCGCCTCGTAGACCTCGAGCCGCCGGGCCGACTCCACGTCGACGTCGATGTCGGGCAGCGACCCCCGCAGCGGGGAGAGGAAGCGCTCCAGCAGCAGCTCGTGGCGGATCGGGTCGACCCCGGAGACCCCGAGGAGGTAGTTGACCAGGCTGCCGGCCCCCGAGCCGCGGGCCGCGCAGCGCACCCCGAGGTCACGGATCAGGTCGGTGATGTCGCCGACGGTGAGGAAGTAGGAGGCGAACCCCAGCCCGCGGACCACCTCCAGCTCGTCGTCGAGCCGCTTCCAGATCCGCTGCCGCGGGGCGGAGCCGTAGCGACGACCGATGCCGGCCTCGCACCGCTCCCGGAGCAGCCGGTCGGCGGCGGCGGGGTCGCCCGCGAGGGCCGGGGTCGCCCCGGCCGCGGTCTCGAGCTCGGGCAGGTGGACCTGGCCGATCCCGAGGTCGGCCCGGGGGTCGAGGGCGCACCGCTCGGCCAGCGTCCGGGTCGCGGCCAGCAGCCGCTCGGCCTCGCCGGAGGAGTCGCCGAGCCCGGCCAGCCGGCAGACCTCCTCGGCCACCTCGGCCATCTGCTTGCCCGACTTGAGGAAGCCCTCGGCGTTGCCCCGGTCGACGTGCCGGCGGTCGAGGGCGACCAGCCGGCGGGCGGCGTCGAGGACGTCGACGGTCGGGGCGTCGAGCCGGTCGGCGTAGCGGACGGCGTTGGTGAGCACCGCTCCGAGCCCGGCCTGCCGGGCCACGCCGGCGGTCCGGGCGGCGTGGGCGGAGGTGCCGGGACCCCAGGTGCCGCCCCGACCGGGGAGCCGGTGGGAGACCAGCTCGAGGAAGAGGTTCTCCCGGGGGACGAGGTCGCGCCAGGACGCGAGCGCGGCCAGGGCCAGGTCGTCGCGGCGCCGGGTCAGCGCCGCACCGACCTCGGAGCCCGGGCCGAGCAGCACCACCACGTCGCCGCTCGCGAGGTGGGGGGCGAGCAGCGCGGCGGTCGCCACCGGTTGTCCCCGCTCGCCGGCGAGGTGGACCTCGGAGACCAGCCGGCAGATCGCCGCCCACCCGGCACGACCCCCGCCCTCGCCCCCCGCGTGGGCCAGCAGGGTCACCCGCGGCAGGCCGCCCCGGTCGCTGGCGGGGTCGCGGAAGCTGCCGCCGCGGACCGGGGTCCGCGGTCGCGCGGCCACCGGGGCGCCGTCGCCCACCGGCACGGTCGGCCGGTAGGCGAGGTCGACCCCGAGCACCGGCCGGACACCCGCCGACTGGCAGGCCCGGGCGAACTTGACCGCACCGTAGGTGCCGTCGCGGTCGGTGAGGGCCAGGACGTCCATCTCCTGCTCCACGGCCCGCTCGACCAGGGTGTGCGGGTGGGAGGCGCCGTACTGGAGGGAGTATCCGGAGGCGACGTGGAGATGGACGAACGGGTCAGGCGACACCGGCCCGTGGCCCCACGGCAGCACGCGGAGCGGCGATCCGGCCGGCCACGGCCGCGTGCGGGACCAGGCCGAGGCGCTGCTCGACCACGGCGAGGAACCGGTCGGCGTCACGGACCAGGTCGTCGGCCTCCCGCTCGGTGACCGCCCGGGTCGAGCCGGCCTCGGCCGCCGCCCGCTTGGCGGCGCCCGCCGCGAAGAACTGGGCCCACTCCCCCAGCTCGGGAGCCACCTCGGTGAGCAGCACCCAGGCGTTGCGCTGCGGCCGGCGGCGCGTGGGCGCCGGGCGCGCCCGGGCCGCGAGCAGCGCAGCCGCGGCCCGCAGCGCGGCGACGTGGGCGCAGGCGTAGCGCGCCGGGACGTCGGGGGCGAGGATCGCCTCCTGCAGCGAGGCGGCCGACCGCGAGAGGTAGGAGTGGGCGGTGGCCGGCAGGGCGTGGGGGCTGACGAAGCCGTCGTCGGTGTGGTCCATGGTGTCCTCCTCAGTCCTCGCAGCCGACGAGCTGCCAGCTGCCCTGCGTCCAGTCGAAGGAGAGGTCGAAGACCCCGCCGGCGTCCGCACCCCGGCCGGCCTCGACCCGCCAGAGCTCGCGCTCGACCAGCAGGTCGGTCGCGGTGGCGCCCGGTGTCGTCACAGGGGCCGTCGACGCCTCGTCGGAGCCGATCACCGCCCGGACCCCCGAGGACTGCCACCAGGGGCCGGTCTCGACCCAGTGGGCGAGCACCGCCCGCACCTTCCACAGCCGCCCGCGCCACAGGAACTGCTCAGGCCCCTCCCCACGATGGGCCGGGCCCTCCACCCAGCCACGGCGCACCTCCACGGGGTCGTCGTACCGCCTCACGACTGCTCCTTCCGGCGACTCTCGACCCCTCGACCCGCGTTGTCGGCCACCGGGGCGGGCACCCGCGGCACCGTCACCCGGCGGACCCGGCGGGGCGGGGGTCGAGGTCGCCCCACCGGGTCCGATCGTCCGAGACATCGAACAGATGTTCGAACAGGATCCAAGGTACACCCCACCCCCGACAACGCGTCAAGGAATCCGGGCGCGCCGGACCCGGGACCGGTCAGCAGGTCCCGGGGCGCCGATCAGGAGCCGGTCAGGAGCCGGTCAGGAGGTGTGCGAGCGCTGCTCGGCGAGCTGCGCGCCACGGATGAACTCGGCGGTGTCACGGTGGGCGAGCAGCCAGACCAGCACCCCGTTGAGCACCACCGCGACCGCCCCGAGCCCCAGGAGCAGGGCCGGCGGCTCCGCCCGGTAGATGACGAGCATCGAGAAGACGAACGCCACGGCCGTGGCACCCAGCGCGTAGCGCGCCCAGCGGTGCCCCTTGCCGAACAGCGACGCGAGCACCCAGACCAGCAGGGCGTAGACGATGAAGGACACGACGGCGACCGGCACGAACGCCGGCGGCGGGATCGAGCTCTGCTCGACGGCGTCGAGACCACCCCGCGAATCCGCCCACAGCTGGAGCAGGTCGTCGCGCAGCACGGCCACCATCGCCGTCCCGATCCCAGTCACGAGGACCAGCGCCGCCTGCACCCGGACCGCGTTGGTCACCGACCTGGGCCGTTGCCGCCCCATCCGTCCCTCCTCCGTGTCACCCCGGCCCCGTCCGGGTCACCGGACGGGACGACTAGGGTCGCAGTATGTCGACCGAGCATGCCGGGATCACCCGATTTCGGGAGGAGCACGCGCGACGCCGGGGCACCGGCGAGATCGTGGTCCTGCCCGAGTCGGTCCACACCGCAGCCCTGGCAGCCGAGGCCCTCGGCTGCGAGGTCGGCGCCATCGCCAACAGCCTCGTCTTCGACGACAACGGTAGTCCCCTGCTCATCCTGACCTCCGGCGCCCACCGCGTCGACACGTCGGCCACCGCCGCGCGGATCGGCGCCGGCCGCCTCGCCCGCGCGGACGCGGAGTTCGTACGCCGCCACACCGGGCAGGTCATCGGCGGCGTCTCCCCCATCGGCCACCCCGCCCCGGTCCCGACCTACCTCGACTCGTGGCTGCAGCGCTACGACGTCGTCTGGGCCGCGGCCGGCCACCCGGCAGCCGTCTTCTCCACGACGTACGACGAGCTGATCGCCCTGACCGGTGCCACACCGGTCGACGTCGACTGAGGAGCAGCCCTCCCTGCCACGGGGTCCCTATCATCGACCCGTGGAGTCCCTCTCCCTCGCCTTCTCCAGCGGCTGGGCCAGTGGCGTCAACGCCTACCTGGTGGTCCTGGTGCTGGGGCTCGCCGACCGGTTCGGCGACCTCGAGCAGGTCCCCGACGCGCTGGGGCGGGGCGACGTGCTGGTGGTGGCGGGCTTCCTCTACGCGATGGAGTTCGTCGCCGACAAGGTCCCCTACATCGACTCCACGTGGGACGCGATCTCGACGCTGATCCGGCCCACCGCGGGTGCGGTCATCGGTGTCCTCCTCGCCGGCGACGCGACCACCCTGGAGCAGGCTGTGCTCGGCGTGGTCGGGGGCGGGACGGCGCTCCTGTCCCACTCGGTCAAGGCCGGGAGCCGGCTCGCGATCAACTCCTCGCCCGAGCCGGTCAGCAACGTGGCCGCGAGCATCACCGAGGACCTGGCGGTCCTGGGAGTCGTGTGGTTCGCGATCGACCACCCCCGTGCCGCGGCCCTGATCGCCGGCGTGCTGCTCGCCGGCGGGCTGGTCATGCTCTACGTCCTGGCACGGCTGGTCCGTCGCGGGTGGCGTCGCTGGAAGCGCCGCGACGAGGAGCCGGCACCGGCCGGGTAGGTTCCTCGCCATGCGCGTCGTGGTGATCGGGGGCGGCCTCGGCGGGCTGGCCACGGCGGCGCGGCTGGCCAAGCTCCGCCACGAGGTCACCCTCGTCGAGCAGCAGCCCACCCCGGGCGGCGCGTTGACCCTGTGGAGCGAGGACGGCTTCGCCTGGGACCGCGGCGCCCACTCCACGCTGCTCCCCGCCGTGCTCCGCGACCTCTTCCGCAAGTCCGGGCGCCCGCTCGAGCGCGAGCTGGAGCTCGAGCCGGTCGAGGTGATCCGGACCCACCGCTTCGCCGACGGCAGCCGGCTGGACCTGCCGGGCGGTTCCCGCGCGGCCCAGCTGCGGGCGTTCGAGGCGCTGGCCCCGGGACTGGGTCAGGCGTGGCTCGACCACGTGGCGTCGTACGGCGAGGTCTGGGAGGCGCTGCGCCGCCACCACCTCGAGGTGCCGACGCCGCGCGACCGGCTCCCGCGCGAGGCCGTCGCCCTGCTCGACAGCCGGGAGATGCTCCACCGCCGGCTGCGCAAGGACTTCCGCGACGAGCGGCTGCGCCTGGTGGCGGGACACCGGTTCGTCGCCGAGGGGCACGACCTGCGCAACGTGCCGGCCTGGCTGGGGCTCCACTCCTACCTCGAGCAGCGCTTCGGCGCCTGGACCGCCCCCGGCGGGCTGGCCCGGGTCACCGAGGCGCTGACCGCGCGGATGGCGACCCGTGGTGTCTCGGTGCTCACCGGCACCACGGTCCGCGACCTCGTCCTCCGGGAGGGCCGTTGCGTCGGGGCGACGACCGACGCGGGCGAGCTCGACGCCGACGCCGTCGTCTGCGCGATCGACCCACGGCGACTGCCGACCGTCGCGCCGTACGTCGCCCGCACCATGCCCGCCCTGCCGCCGGTGGTGGCCCACGTCGGGCTCGCCGGCGAGGTGCCCGACGTCGGCCACGAGCTGGTGCTCCACGGCGACCCGACCCTGGTCGTCCGGGCCGGCAGTCGCGCACCCGAGGGCCACGTGGCCTGGACCGTGCACGGTCACGGCCGGCTGGCCGAGGACCTGCTCGTCGCGCTCGCCCGCACCGGGCTGGACGTCCGCCAGCAGGTCGTCGTGCGCGTCGACCGGTCTCCGCGTGCGCAGGTGGAGGAGGGCGGATCGGCGATGGGCGTGCTCTGGCAGGGCCGCGGCACCGTGCGCCGACGGCTCGGTCCGACCACACCGATCCCGGGGCTCTACGCGGCCGGTGCCCACGCCCGGCCGGGCGGTGGTGTGCCGTTCGTCGGCCTGTCCGCGGCGCTGGTCGCGCAGGTCATCGGGCCGGCCTGACGACCCCTCGCTCAGGCCCGCCGTGCCGCCACACGTGGCCGACCGCCGCCGCCAGCGCGACGGCCTGGACGGCCAGCCACAGGCCCTCACCGAGGCGGTCAGGGAGCCCGAGGACCTCGACGGCGACCCGGAGCAGCCCCAGCCCGAGAGCCGTGACGAGCCCGCCCAGGAGCACGCCCGTGACGATGGTGACCGTCTTGTCGTCACGCTCGACCTGGCTCTGCACGCCCCCATCCTGCTCCCGAGTGGCACGCAGCGCGACCGGGTCAGACGGTGATCCGCAGCGCGGCGAAGATCTCCCGGGTCGCCCGGGACCGGTTGAGCGTGTAGAAGTGCAGCCCCGGCGCCCCCGCGTCGAGCAGCTGCTCGCAGAGCTCGGCGGCCATCCGGATCCCCTCGGCGCGCAGCGCCGCGGGGTCGGAGGCGTGCTGCTCGACTCGGGCGCGCACCTCGGCCGGGATCTCGCGCCCCGACAGCTCGGCCATCCGCGTGACCTGGCCGAGGTTCAGGATCGGCATGATGCCGGGGAGGATCGGGAGGTCGGCGCCGATCGCCCGCGCCCGCTCGACCAGGTCGACGTAGTCGCCGACGCGGAAGACCATGTCGGTGATCGCGAACTCCGCACCGGCGCGCTGCTTCTGCAGCAGCACCTCGACGTCGCGCTCGATCGACTCCGCGCCCGGGTGACCCCCGGGGAACGCCGCGACACCGACCGTGAAGCCGCCGATGCCCCTGGCGAGCGAGACCAGCTCGTCGGCGTGGGTGAGCCCGCCCGCGGTCGGGGTCCACTCCGCGCGCGGCCCCTCGCGCGGGTCGCCGCGGAGCGCGAGCACGTTGTGGACGCCCGCGGCGGCGTACGAGGCGAGGATGTCGGTCAGCTCCTCGCGGGTGTGGCCGACGCAGGTCAGGTGCCCCATCGGCACCATCGACGTCTCGCGGGCGATCCGCCCGGTCACCCGCACGGTCGTGTCGCGCGAGGACCCGCCGGCGCCGTAGGTCACCGACACGAAGGTCGGTCGGTAGGGCTCGAGCTCGCTGATCGCCCGCCAGAGCTGCTCCTCGCCCGCCTCGTCCTTGGGCGGCATGAACTCGAAGGAGAAGGACCTCTCGCCCTCG